>NZ_QGKS01000455.1 GCF_003172935.1 Micromonospora sicca
CCGAGACAGTCGCCGCGGCCGGGCCGCTGCCGCCCGGCCTCGCCGAGCTGCGCGGGCGCGGCGTCACCGTCGTACCGCACGGGGTGAAGCTCTCCCTCGGCGGCGCCGAGCCGGTCGATCCGGCCCGGGTGGCCCACCTGGCCGGGGTGGCCGCGCTGGTCGACGCGCCACTGGTGAGCGAGCACATCGCGTTCGTCCGGGCCGGCGGGCTGGAGGCCGGGCACCTGCTGCCGCTACCGCGCAGCCGGGAGGCGGTCGCCGCGGTGGTGGCGAACGTCCGGCGGGCGCAGGCGGAGCTGCCGGTGCCGATCGCGCTGGAGCCGATCGCCGCGCTCTTCGACTGGCCGGACGACGAACTGGACGAGGCGGCCTTCCTGACGGAGATCCTGGACGCCACCGGGGCGCTGCTGCTGCTCGACGTCGCCAACGTGCACGCCAACGCCCGCAACCGGGGCGCGGACCCGCTCGCGCTGCTCGACCGGCTGCCGCTGGACCGGGTCGCCTACGTGCATGTGGCGGGCGGGGCCGAGCAGGGCGGCTTCTACCACGACACGCACACCGACCCGGTGCCCGCGGAGGTGCTGGACCTGGTCCGCGAGCTCTGCGCCCGACGCCGGCCGCCGGCCCTGCTGCTGGAGCGGGACGGGCACTACCCGCCGGCGACGGAGCTGCGCGGCGAGCTGGACGCGCTCGCCGCCGCCGCCGGATTCCCGGTGGTCACGTGACCGGCCCCGACACCGCGCCCGGCGCGGCGGTCACCTCGGCGCCGGCGGCCACCGCCGGCCGCCGCCCGGGGCCGCCCGTCCCCGCTCCGGCCGGGCGGCCACCGACCGGCGGTCCCGGCCCCGCCGACAACCTGGCGGCCCGGCAGGCGGAGCTGGTCGCGACGCTGGTCGCCGGCGGTCCGCTGCCGTCCGGATTCGCCCCGGCGCCGGTCGACGCCGCGCGGCGCGCGTTGCTGCGCAAGCGCGGCGGCGACGTGGCCCGGCACTGGCCGCTGCTCACCGCCGGCCTCGGCGCCGCCTGGGCGGCGACCTTCGCCGACTGGGCGGCGGGCCGCCCGACGAACGGGTCGCTGCGCGACGGCTGGGACCTGGCCCGGGAGCTGCGCGACCGGGGCACGCTGCCGGCGCTCGGCGCGGAGGAGTTGGCCGCCCGCGAAGCCGTCACCCGCTACGACGGTCGCCGCGCCCCCCGGCCGCGTCGACTCCCGGCCGTGGGCCGGGCCGGCGGCGCCGTCGCGGTGCAGCTCGCCGGTCGGGTACGCCTGCTGCGCCCGGCCCGGCGCTGACCCGGTTGGCGCGGCGCTCCGCGGTACGGCACGATCGGGCCCATGGATCTCGGACTGGCCGGCCGGGTGTACGTGCTCACCGGCGCCTCCGGCGGCCTCGGTTTCGCCACCGCCGAACACCTCGTCGCGGACGGCGCCCGGGTGGTGATCTCGGCGCGCGCCCCGGAGCGGGTGGCCGCGGCGGTCGAGGCGCTCGGCGGCCCGGAGCGGGCGATCGGGCTGACCGCCGACCTGAGCGCCCCGGAGACGCCGGGGCGCCTGGTCGCCGCCGCCCGGGAACAGTTCGGCCGCCTCGACGGGGCGCTCGTCTCGGTGGGCGGGCCACCCCGGGGCACCGCCGCCCAGGTGACCGACGAGCAGTGGCGGGAGTCCTTCGAGACGGTCTTCCTGGGCAGCGTCCGCGCCGCCCGGACGGTCGCCGCCGCGCTCACCGACGGCGGCGCCATCGGACTGGTGCTCTCCACCTCGGCCCGCTCGCCGGTGCCCGGTCTGGGCATCTCCAACGGGCTGCGCCCCGGCCTGGCCGGGGTGGCCAAGGACATCGCCGACGAGTACGGTCCGCGCGGCGTACGCGTGGTCGGGCTGCTGCCGGGCCGGATCATGACGGACCGGAACCGGGAACTGCTGGCCGCCACCGGAGACGCCGAGCGAGCCCGCGCCGAGGCGGAGGCGGGCATCCCGCTGCGCCGGATCGGCGAGCCGGCGGAGTTCGGCCGGGTCGCCGCGTTCCTGCTCTCCCCCGCCGCGAGCTACGTCACCGGGGTCACCGTGCCGGTCGACGGCGGCGCGCTGCGCGGCCTGTGACGGGCAGCGAACGACCGGCTCGGGCCGGCCGCCGGCAGGCCGGTGTGCCCTCCCCCGACCCGGTGGGCCGCCGCCATCCCCGACCGAGCCGGGAGGAGCTGGCGGCGGCGGCCGACAAGCTCCTGCCGGATCTGATCGCGCCCGGGTTGGACGTGCTCTTCGTCGGGATCAACCCGGGGCTCTGGTCGGCGGCCACCGGCTGGCACTTCGCCCGGCCGGGCAACCGGTTCTGGCCGGCGCTGCACCGGGGCGGGTTCACCCCGCGCCAACTGCACCCCAGCGAGCAGGACGAGCTGCTGGGCTGGGGGCTCGGCATCACCAACCTGGTGGCCCGGGCCACCGCCCGGGCCGACGAGCTGACCGCCGAGGAGCTGCTGACCGGTGCGGACATCCTGACCGGGAAGGTCGAGCGGTACCGGCCGCGGTGGGTGGCGGTGGTCGGGGTGACCGCGTACCGGATCGGGTTCGCCCGGCCGAAGGCGACGTTCGGCCCGCAGCCCGAACTGCTCGGCGCGGCCCGGCTCTGGGTGCTGCCCAACCCGAGCGGCCTGAACGCGCACTTCACCCCGGAAACGCTCGGCGCCGCGTTCGCCGAGCTGCGCGCGGCGGCGGCCGGCTGATCTCCGGTGTCCGTCGCCGCCGGGTCAGTTCGCCGCGGCGGGCGGCATCGCCTCGTCGGCCACGTACGTGACCATCGGCATGGTGATCACCGGCTCCGCGCCGGTGGCGTCGACGTACGGGGTGGGCGAGTCGGCGACCGCGAACTGGGTCCGGTACAACTCGGCGTAGAGGCCGCCGACGGCGACCAGTTCGTCGTGCCGGCCCCGCTCCACGATCCGCCCCTCGTCGAGGACGAGGATCTGGTCGGCGTCCCGGACGGTGGAGAGCCGGTGCGCGATCACCAGCGCGGTACGGCCGGTCAGCGCCACCGACAGCGCCCGCTGCACGGCCGCCTCGCTCTCCGAGTCCAGGTGTGCGGTGGCCTCGTCGAGGATCACGATCGACGGCGCCTTCAGCAGCAGCCGGGCGATGGCGATGCGCTGCTTCTCGCCGCCGGAGAAGCGGTAGCCCCGCTCTCCGACCGTGGTCTCCAGCCCGTCCGGCAGGGACCGGACCAGGTCGGCGACCTGCGCGCCGGCGAGCGCGGCCCAGATCTCGTCGTCGGTGGCGTCCGGCTTGGCGTAGCGGAGGTTCTCCGCGATGGTCTCGTGGAACAGGTGCGAGTCCTGGGTGACCACGCCGATCTCGTCGCGCAGCGAGGCGAGGGTGGCGTCCCGGACGTCGACGCCGCCGACCAGCACCTGGCCGTCGCTCACGTCGTAGATCCGGGAGATCAGCATGGACAGCGTCGACTTGCCCGCGCCGGAGGGGCCGACCAGGGCGACCATCTGCCCGGGCTCCACGGTGAACGAGACGCCCTTGAGCACCGGCTCGTTGATGGTCCGGTCCAGGGTGGCGACCTCCTCGAGGGAGGCCAGTGACACCTCGGCGGCGCTCGGGTAGCGGAACC
Organism: Micromonospora sicca; assembly: GCF_003172935.1. Taxonomy (GTDB): domain Bacteria; phylum Actinomycetota; class Actinomycetes; order Mycobacteriales; family Micromonosporaceae; genus Micromonospora; species Micromonospora sicca. The sequence continues at coordinate 3,606 of NZ_QGKS01000455.1, forward strand.
GCACGTCGCGGAACTCGACCCGGCCGTTACCCCGGGGCACCCGGACGGCGTCCGGCTTCTCCTCGATGCCGGGGCGCAGGTCGAGCACCTCGAAGACCCGGTCGAAGGAGACCAGCGCGCTCATCACGTCGACCCGGACGTTGGAGAGCGCGGTCAGCGGCCCGTAGAGGCGGGTGAGCAGTAGCGCGAGGGTGACCACGGTGCCGGCGCTTACCCCGCCGGTGACCGCGAGCCAGCCGCCCAGGCCGTAGGTGAGCGCCTGGGCCAGGGAGGCCACCAGCAGCATCGCGACGAAGAAGGTCCGCGAGTACATGGCGGACTGGATGCCGATGTCGCGCACCCGCTCGGCGCGGCCCGCGAAGCGGCGCGCCTCCAGCTCGGGCGAGCCGAAGAGCTTGACCAGCAGCGCCCCGGCCACGCCGAACCGCTCGGTCATCGTCGCGTTCATCTTGGCGTCGAGGTTGTACGACTCGCGGGTGATCTCGGCGAGCCGCTTGCCGACCCGGCGGGCCGGGATGATGAAGATCGGCAGCAGGATCAGCGAGAGCGTGGTGATCTGCCAGGAGAGGGTGAACATCACGCCGGCGGTGAGCACCAGCTGGATGACGTTGCTGACCACGCCGGACAGGGTTGAGGTGAAGGCCCGCTGGGCCCCCAGCACGTCGTTGTTGAGCCGGCTGACCAGAGCGCCGGTCTGGGTCCGGGTGAAGAACTGCAACGGCATGCGCTGCACGTGGTCGTAGACCCGGGTGCGCAGGTCGAGGATGATGCCCTCGCCGATCCGCGCGGAGTACCAGCGCTGGGCCAGGGAGAACAGCGCGTCGGCCACCGCCAGCACGGCGATGACGACGGCGAGCCGGACGACCGCCGAGCCGGCCTCGGCGCCGCCGCGGTTGATCGCGTTGATCACGTCACCGGCGAGCACCGGGGTCGCCACCCCGATGACCGCGGCGATCACCACGGTGACCAGGAAGACCAGGATGTCGCGCCGGTACGGCCGCGCGAAGGCGACAATCCGCTTCGCGGTGCCGCGCTTGAGCTGGTGCGCGGTCACCTCATCCTGGCTGCGCATCGACCGGAGCATGCTCCAGCCCGCCATGCCCCCGCCGTTCATCGGACTGGACACTCGTCACCTCCGGGTCGTGGGCAGCCTGGGCCGTCGGGTCAATTCTCCCGACGACTACGACAACCTCGCGAGTAACCCAGATCTTCCCCGACGGTCCTTACTATTCTGCTTCCTACTTCTTGCTCATTGCCGAGCGGTTCGGATGTTTCGCTCTCCGTCCGGTGGTGGCCGGGCTGGAGTCCTGGACCGACAGTCTGGTCCGGTGGCGATCGGTCCTGTCCTGCAGGATCTGCCTCACCTTGTGGTGCGGGGTGTGCAGGGCGATGTCGGGATCGCCTGCCCGGTGCAGGATGTTGATCGCGGCGTTCACGTCGGCCTGCCACACCACCCCGCACCAGGTGCAGTGAAACCGGTCCCCGCTGCGTCGGCCGAGTCGGCCGCAGCGGTGACAGGTTTGTGAGGTGTAGGCGGAGTTGACGGGAACGAGCGCAGAACCTCTGCGCTCCGACACGCTTCTGAGAGCCTCGGCGGTGACTCCTTTGGTCCACGCGGCGAGACGTCGGTTGATGTTCTTACCCAGCTTCTTGCGTCCGGCGAAGCGTTTGGTGAGGTCTTCGGCGACCACGGTGGCGGCCTTGTCCACGACCCGGTGCACGGCGGTGAAGATCTCCGTACGCACCCGGGCGCGGTGCCGGGCAGCCTGCCGGTCCCGTTTCACGGTCCCGAGGTTGTTGACCTTGATCCGGTGGGCTTTCGCTTGGTCACCACGCAGGGCCGCGGTGTTGGCGATCGAGCGCAGCTTCGCCCGACGCCGGTTGCGTTCCTTCAACCGGTCCGACTCGCTCGTCAGCAGTACGCCGAGCTGTACACCGTGGGGCTGGCCGTCGGAGTCGGTGAGGGCTTCGGTGTAGCCCTTGTCCACACCGACCATCCGCTGCCCGCACGGCCGCTGCGACGACCGCACCTGCGACGCGTCGATCTGATAGTGCACCTCGACCCGACCGCCGCGCAGAATCAGCCGCAGCGTCCCCGTCGGCGCGACCGTCGTCGACAGCGGGATCTTGACCATCTTGCGGGGCTTGAGACCGGGAACCGCCAGCCACAACCGGCCCCGCCCATCAACCGTCGTCTTGTACTTGTCGGCGCGCACCACAATTTGATCGTGCGTGCGATTCTTCCCGCGCTTCCAGTGCTTGCGCATCTGCCGAGCCAGGAACCGATTGCCAGCCCACCGGTCGGCCTTCAACGCGTCGAACATCCGCTCACGCTCGACCGGATCGCTCGTGCGCCGCAGGACCGCCCGACGCACCTCAACCTTGGCCGCCTCCAGGTTCGCTGCGATGTCGGCCATCGCGTCGCGGACGGTTTCCTTCCACGCATTCGCCAACACACCAAACCGCACGTGCGTGCCGTCAGCCAGCCACCGGTCCCGCACCTGCCGGTCCCGCAACCCCACCCCGGCACCGTTGATCGAGCCGTAACGCTGCCACACCTCACTACGCACCCGACCCAACCGACGGGCCTGCTCCACCAAGGCGGCGTACTTACCCGCGTTCATGCCCGTCGAGTAAGCGATGCGCGTGACCTTCACCGCTGACCAGCCTCGATTAGGTCCGCTCTTTCGAGTTCCTCGGCACGCACGGCCACCAGCGGATCCTTCACCAGTTCCTGCCGCGGGGACAACGCCACCCCGCCCGGCAAACTCACCCGATCCGGTAGACACTATGCACAACAAGCAACCATGGATAGACATGCAGAGAAAATCGACAACTAGTCACGCCTCGCCGTCCGGACTATTCTCCCCGACCCGCCAGATCACGCAGGCGGCGGGTCTGCGCCTCCCGCTCGGCGCGCTGCTGCTCGGCGTGGCTACGACCACTGGCGCCGGTGAGCAGCGCCTTGATCTCGACCACCGCGTCCCGGCTGCCGGCCAGCAGGCCGGCGGTCAGGTCCCGCACCGCGCCATCCAGCTCGGCGGTCGGCACGACGAGGTTGGCCAGGCCGATCCGGTCGGCCTCGGCGGCGTCCATCCGGCGGCCGGTGGCGCAGATCTCCAGCGCCCGGGCATAGCCGACCAGCCCGACCAGGCGCTTCGTGCCGGCGAGGTCGGGGACGAGACCGAGGGTCACCTCGGCCATGGAGAGCCTGGCGTCCTCGGCGAGCACCCGCAGGTCGCAGGCGAGGGCGAGCTGGAAGCCCGCGCCGATGGCGTGCCCCTGGACGGCGGCCACCGAGATCACGTCGGGGCGGTGCAGCCAGGTGAAACCGCCCTGGAACTCGGCGATCCGGTCGGCGCACTCCTGCTCGGGCAGGGTGGACAGCTCGGCGAAGGACCCCGGGCCGGTGGCGCCGGCCACCGACAGGTCGAGACCGGCGGAGAAGGACCGCCCCTCGCCGCGTACGACGACGACGCGGACGTCGCCGGGCAGCTCCCGGGAGAAGTCGCTCATCGCGCGCCACATCGCCGGGGTCTGGGCGTTGAGCACGTCGGGCCGGCACAACGTCACCGTCGCGACCGGCCCGTCGCAGTCGAGTCGCACCCCGGTCGTCTCGGCGGTCACCGGACAGCCCGGGGCACGGCGGTGATGGACGACGCTGGCGGGCGGGTCACGCCTTCTTGCGGCGCCGGGCGCCGCCGCGCTGCCGCAGCTGCACCCCGGACTCGGTGAGCACCCGGTGGATGAACCCGTAGGAACGGCCGGTCGAGGCCGCCAGCGCACGGATGCTCTCACCAGAGGTGTACCGCTTTACCAGGTCCTTGGCGAGCGTCTGGCGCTCGGCCCCGATGATCCGGCGACCCTTCTCAGTGCTGGTGGCTGTGCCAGTGGAGGCCATGCTGATTCCTCACGTCGCAGACTGTGCGGTTCGGATACGGTCCCACCTATTAGACCGTCTCGAACGATCATGCGCCAGATATCAACTCTTCGCCAACCGACACGCTATGCGATGTCAGCTTCCCGATAGAGTGATCCTTCTGACCGGCTGACAGGCGGGTGCCGGACCGGCTCCGTCGGGCCACCCGGTCGATGGATCATGTTTCGCCGGTCCGCCCGTCGGGCCGTACGCTGCCTCGGGTGACCGACCTGCTCGCCGCCGCGTCGGCCGCCGCCCTCGTGTTCGCCGCGACCAACGTCGACGACATCGTCGTGCTCACGGTGCTCTTCGTGGCCGCCCGCGGCGCCGGCCGACCCCGGCCCTGGCACATCGTCGCCGGCCAGTATCTGGGCATCGGCGCGCTGGTCGGCGCGGCGGTCGTGGTCGCGGCCGGGCTGCTCGTCGTACCCGACCCGTGGACCGGGCTGCTCGGCCTGCTGCCGATCGGCCTCGGGGTCCGCGCGCTGCTCGCCCGCGCCGCCGACGACGGGCCGCCGGCCGTGGTCGGCAGCCTGCTCGGGGTCGCCGGGGTGACCATCGCCAACGGCGCCGACAACATCGCGGTCTACGTGCCGGTGTTCCGCTCGCTGGACCCGGCGACCGGGCTGGTGTGGCTGCTGGTCTTCGCCGTCCTGGTCGCCGTCTGGTGCGCGGCCGCCGCCCTGCTGGGCGGCCATCCCCGGGTGGTCCGGCTGGTGGGCCGCGCCGGCCACTGGCTGGTCCCCGCGGTCTTCATCGCGATCGGCGCGGCGATCCTGGTCGCCTCCGGCGTCCTCCCCCGCCTCGCCGACCTCGCCACCTGACCCCCAGGGTTGATCATGAAGGTGTTGTCGTGACCCCAAGCCGTGTCGGATGACAACAACGTCATGATCGACGCACCGGGAACGGGGGGTGGGGTGGGTCAGGCCAGCTCGACCAGTTCGAGGAGGTCGTCGCTCCAGGCGTCCTCGTCGCCGTCGGGGAGCAGGATCGCCCGGTCGGGCTTGAGCGCCAGGACCGCGCCCGGGTCGTGGGTGACCAGCACGATCGCGCCCGGGTAGCGGGCGATCGCGTCGAGCACCTGCTCCCGGCTGACCGGGTCGAGGTTGTTCGTCGGCTCGTCGAGCAGCAGCACGTTGGCGCCGGAGCAGACCAGGGTGGCCAGCGCCAGCCGGGTCTTCTCCCCGCCGGAGAGCACCCCGGCGGGCTTGTCGACGTCGTCGCCGGAGAAGAGGAACGCGCCGAGGATCTTGCGCAGGTCCGTGTCGGTCTGGTCGCTGGCCGCGCTGCGCATGTGCTCCAGGATCGTCCGGTCCACGTCCAGCGTCTCGTGCTCCTGGGCGTAGTAGCCCAGCCGCAGCCCGTGCCCGGCGTGCACCTCGCCGGTGTCCGGCTCCAGCAGGCCGCCGAGCATCCGCAGCAGGGTGGTCTTGCCGGCGCCGTTGAGGCCCAGGATGGCCACCCGGGAACCGCGGTCCACCGCCACGTTGACGTCGGTGAAGATCTCCAGCGAGCCGTACGACTTCGACAGGCCGGTCGCGGTGAGCGGCGTCTTCCCGCACGGCGCCGGGGTGGGGAAGCGCACCTTGGCCACCTTGTCGGCCTGACGTACCTCCTCCAGGCCCGAAATCAGCTTCTCGGCGCGGCGGGCCATGTTCTGCGCGGCGACCGTCTTGGTGGCCTTGGCCCGCATCTTGTCGGCCTGGGCCATCAGCGCGCCGGCCTTCTTCTCGGCGTTGGCCCGCTCCCGCCGGCGACGCCGCTCGTCGGTCTCCCGCGCCGCCAGGTACGCCTTCCAGCCCAGGTTGTAGACGTCCACCACCGAGCGGGTGGCGTCGAGGAACCAGACCTTGTTCACCACCGACTCCAGCAGCGAGCCGTCGTGGGAGATCACGATCAGGCCACCCTTGTGGTTGGCCAGGAAGCCGCGCAGCCAGGTGATCGAGTCGGCGTCGAGGTGGTTGGTCGGCTCGTCGAGGAGCAGGATGCCGCCACCGTTCTCGCCGGCGTCGCGGAACAGGATCCGGGCCAGCTCGATGCGGCGGCGCTGGCCGCCCGACAGGGTGCCGATGGTCTGCGCGAGTGCCCGGTCCGGCAGGCCGAGGTTGGCGCAGATCCGGGCCGCTTCGGCCTCGGCGGCGTATCCGCCGAGGGAGGCGAACTGGTCCTCCAGCGCGCCGTACCGGCGGACCAGCTTCTCGTCGACGCCGTCGGCGAGCTTGGCCTCGATCTCCTGCATCTGGGCCATCAGCACGTCGAGTCCCCGGGCGGAGAGCACCCGGTCCCGCCCGGTCACCTCAAGGTCACCGGTCCGCGGGTCCTGCGGCAGGTAGCCGATCGCGCTGCGCCGGTCGATCTGCCCGGCGTACGGCTGGCCCTCGCCCGCCAGCACCTTGAGCGTGGTGGTCTTGCCGGCGCCGTTGCGGCCGACCAGGCCGATCCGGTCGCCCGGCTGCACCCGCAGGGTGGTGTCGGACAGCAGGATCCGGGAACCGGCGCGCAGTTCCAGGCCGGTGGCAGTGATCATCTCGGGGTACTCGCTCTCGGGGTTCCGGAAGGGCTGACTCAGGGCACGCGAAAGCGCCGGCGGGTTCGATTTCCCGTCGGCGCGGGGCCGTTCAGCCTTCGCAGCGCAGCACCCGCCAAGTGTACCGGGCCGCCCGCGACACCCCGTCCGGATTACCGGGCAAGATCATCGGGTACCGAAATGCCGTCCGGACCCGGTCCGGTACCGCAACCACCACAAACGGATCAATCGGTGATCGGGGTCAACATGGAGCTGAACGAGAACGCGCGGATCGACACCAGCCAGGTGGACGACCGGCGGGGGTCCGGCGGAGGCGGCGGGATGGGCATTCCGATCCCGATCGGCGGCGGGCGCGGGGGCATCGTCGGCCTCATCATCGCCGTCCTCGTCGCGCTGGTCGGTGGCGGCTTCGGGCTGAACGCGATGAACGACGGCGGCGGGTCGCAGCAGGGCGACAACACCTCGCTGCAGCAGAAGTGCTCGGCGCAGGACGCGCTGGAGCAGCTCGACTGCCGCAACACCCTGTACGTCAACTCGATCCAGGCGTACTGGACCAAGGCCCTGCCGGAGGTCTTCGGCGAGCAGTACCAGGCGTCCAAGACCGTCTTCTTCAGCCAGGGCGTCAACACCGGCTGCGGGCAGGCCGACTCGGGCGTCGGTCCGTTCTACTGCCCGGCCGACGACCTCGTCTACATCGATCTCACCTTCTATAAGCTCCTCGCCGACCAACTCGGCGCCGAAGGCGAGTTCGCCCAGCCGTACGTGCTGGCCCACGAGTACGGTCACCACGTCCAGGACCTGCTCGGCACCGAGGCGCAGATGCGCCGCCAGCAGCAGCGCGACCCGAACAACGCGAACGCGCTGTCGGTGAAGCTGGAGCTCCAGGCCGACTGCTATGCCGGCGCCTGGGCCAAGAACGCCACCGGCACCTCCGACGCGCAGGGGCAGAAGATCTTCAAGAGCGTCACCGAGCAGGACATCCAGCAGGCGGTCGACACCGCCGAGAAGATCGGCGACGACGCGATCCAGCAGCGCTCGGGCCGGCCGGTGAACCCGGACGAGTTCACCCACGGCACCTCCGAGCAGCGCCAGCAGTGGTTCACCAAGGGCTACTCCACCGGCGACCCGAAGGCCTGCGACACCTTCGGCGGCAGCCTCTGACGCCGACCGCACCGCACCAGGACCTCGGCGCCGTGGCGGGCGACCCAGCGCCGGGGTCCCTCCGTGGTGGCATCACGATCGCCGTGCGGGCACCACATGCATGACGTCCGGGCAGGACTTGGTCATCGAGGGCTTGTGGTCATCCGAGCCGGGATACCTGGTAGTGGCTGATGAACCAGGCCTCGCCGATCCGGCGCACGATCACGCCGAGGTGGACGGTCAGGACCGGCCGGTCGGTGAAGGCGAAATCCACACTCAGGTAGCCGAGGACAAGGTCGTCGACCAGGCGCCGGGTCTCGCGGATGTCGTACGCGGCGGTCAGGCCGATCGGCTGGGCGGCGTAATACCCGGCGACGCCGTCGCGGCCGACGGTGTACGGGTGCAGGCCTTGGAAGATCGCGTCGTCGGTGAAGTACGACGCGACGCGATCGGGGTCGTGGGCGTTGACGGCGGACCTCCACTGGTCGAGGACGGTACGCAGAATCTGCGCCTCGGTGCTGGTCATGGTGGTCTCCCGTGCTGTTGGGCGGATGGGCGGATGAGAGCGGGCGGCAGGGCGGGTAAGGGTGACGCGCCATGTCGGCACGCTCGGTCTCGACACCGGCATGGCATGGATCCCGTCGGGCGACCCGGTCCGGTTTACCGGGCCGGCTGACCCGGGTCGTTCGGATGCGGTGACAACGGCGTGACGGAGTCGTGCCGCCACGCGCGCAGCGGCATCGACGCGAGGACCATTTCCAGCTGATCCGCATCGTCCGCGCGGAAAAGTCCCCACGTACGCCACTCGCCCGGCGCCAGCGGCGGCCGCCACAGCCGCAGAAGACTGCCCTGCGCCGCCAGCTCGGCCGACCGCGCCGCCTCGCGCTTGCGCATCTCGGCGACCTCATCGTCTGACGTGCCGTTCGGCACCGTGGTGACCATGTCAACAAGAAACTCCACTGCTCATACTCCCTTCGCCGGGCGCACAACACCGCATATTTTGTGCGGAAACTGCTCTTATGGGACGCGACTGCCGCCCCTGGTTCCTCGGCGGGTGCGGCCACCGCGGGTACCGCCGCCAACCGCTGAGGTCAGCCGGCGCGGTCGGGTGCCGGGTCGCGGACCAGGATCCGCACCGCACGGGCGGCGGCGATCGCGCCGACCAGCACCGCGTGCCGGGGTTCCGGCACGTCGAGGAGCCGCTCGGCGCGCAGCGCGGCCAGCGGCGCGAGCCGCCGCTCGGCCAGGACGATGTCCACCGCGCGACGGTCCCCGCCGCAGACCAGGGCGCTCAGGATCGCCGCCTCCGGCAGCAGCAGGCGGACGGCCAGCTCCACCGCGTCGGCCAGGGCCGCCTTCGCCTGGTTGTCCCGGCGTCGGGCGAAGCGCTGCTGGGACCAGCCGCCCGCGGCGGTCCGCCCCTGCACGTACCGGGTGTCCACCTTGGAGACCACCAGCTCCTCTCCCACGGCGACGCCGACCGCCGCCGCGCCCTTGCGGGCCAGCAGCAGGCCGAGCCGACGCGGCGCGGCGGCCGCGGCCACGAAGCCGGGTACGTCGGCGGCGGCCGGAGCCCCGGGCGGGGTGTGCAGCTCGGCCGTCGCGCCGTCCGGGGCGGCCAGCAGCAGGCCGTACGCCTCGACGGTGGTGGTGGGCGGGCCGTGCCGGTCGGCGAAGCCCTCGACCCAGCGGGCGACGCGGGCCGGGTCGACCTCGACCCACCGGCCGCCCCCGGCTGCGGGTCGGCTGGTCACCGCCCGAACCTACGGCACGGCCGGCCACGTCCGCGCTCCCGGCCCCCGGTCAGCCGCCCAGCAGATACTCGCTCCCGGCCCCGGATCGGCCGGGCAGTAGATCCGCGCTCCCGGCCCCCGGTCAGCCACGCAGCAGATACTCGCTCCCGGCCGGTCAGCCGCGCAGCAGATACTCGCTCCCGGCCCCGGATCGGCCGGGCAGCAGATCCGCGCGCCCGGCCCCCGGTCAGGCCGGCAGCAGGGTGGCCACCGCCAGGGCGGCGATGAGCGCGCTGGAGACCAGCCCGGTGACCAGCCGGCCCCGGGGTCCGGCCAGTGCCCGGCCGACCAGCGTGCCGCCGCCGGCGACGAGCAGTTGCCAGCTCGCCGAGGCGAGGAACGCGCCCGCCACGAAGAGCGCCGCGGCGGCGGCGTCCGGGTCGGCCGCGTCCCGCCGGCCGAGCACCAGCGCCGCGAAGTAGAGCACGGTGGCCGGATTGAGCAGGGTCAACCCGAGCACCCCGGCGAAGGCCCGACCCGGCGTGGTGAGCCCGTTGCCGACGCGGGCCGGCGGCGGCCCGGCGTCCGGCCGGCGGGCACGCCAGGCGGAGCGCAGCCCGTGGGCGGCGAGCCCGAGCAGCACCAGCGCGGCGGCCACCCGCAGCGGGCCGGCGACCGGGGCGATGACGCCGGCCAGTCCCGCGCCGCCGATCGTCGCGACGGCAGCATAGAGCCCGTCGGCGGTGGCCACCGCGAGCGCCGCGGCCGCCCCGACCCGGAACGAGGTACGGGCACTGAGCCCGAGGATGAGGATCGCGATGGCGCCGACCGGGATGGCGACGCCGTAGCCGGCGAGCAGGCCGGCGAGGAGGGCGTCACCCATGGCGGGCGGGCCCGGACCACCTCCCGGCGTCGGCCTGCTGCTGTCGCCCCGCGTCGACGACGGCGTGGGCGGGGACAGCTGGGCGGATGCGGAGATCGGTCACCGGGTCATTGTGGCCGCGCCGGAGGGGCGGTGGAAGCGGATTTCGCGCCGACGGCCGGGGCCGCCGCCGGGAACCGAGGCGGGACCCCGGGGCCCGACAAGATCGTCTGACGTCCTCGGTCTTTCCACCCGGCGGGTCAGGCCCGCGAACCGCAAACGATCATGGCGGGCGGAGGGCATCCGCCTGCCGGCAGGCGGGGAAACGCGTCGAGCGCGGCGCCCCTGGGGCACCGCGCTCGATGACGACCGACCGCAGTCGGGTCAGACGTTGAAGCCGAGGGAACGGAGCTGGTCCCGGCCCTCGTCGGTGATCTTGTCGGGGCCCCACGGCGGCAGCCAGACCCAGTTGATCCGGATGTCGTTGACCAGTCCCCCACCGGGGCCGGTGGTCAGCGCCTGCCGAGCCTGGTCCTCGATCACGTCGGTGAGCGGGCACGCCGCCGAGGTCAGCGTCATGTCCAGCGTGGCGACGTTGTCGTCGTCGACGTGCACGCCGTACACGAGGCCGAGGTCGACCACGTTGATGCCCAGCTCGGGGTCGACGACGTCCTTCATCGCCTCCTCGATGTCGGGGACGGCCGCCTTGCCGCCGGTCGCCGCCGAAGCCGCGCCGGCCTCCGCCACAGCGCCGGCCGCCGTGCCGGTGGTCTCCTCAGAACTCATGCCTTCACCTCCGTAGGGCTCACGCCCACGCCGGCGCGTGCCGCGGCGTCCTTGAACGCCATCCACGACAGCAGCGCGCACTTCACCCGGGCCGGGTAGCGCGCGACACCCGCGAACGCCACCCCGTCTCCGAGCACCTCTTCGTCCGGCGTGACCTGGCCACGCCCGGACATCAACTCGACGAACGCCTCGTGCACCACGCTCGCGTCGTCCGCGGCCCGGCCGCGCAGCAGCTCGTGCAGCACGCTCGCCGAGGCCTGACTGATCGAGCAGCCCATGCCGTCGTACGAGATGTCGGTGAACACCTTTCCGTCGGTGGTCACCCGCACGGTGATCTCGTCACCGCAGGTCGGGTTGACGTGATGCGCCTCGCCGACCCGGGCGTCCGGGTCCACCGCGTCCCGCAGGCCACGGCCGTGCGGGTGCTTGTAGTGGTCCAGGATGATCTCCTGGTAGAGCTGGTCGAGCTGCATCAGTCGAACACCTTCCGCACCTGCTCCAGACCGGCCACCAGCGCGTCGATCTCCTCCGTCGTGGTGTACAGGTAGAACGACGCCCGCGTCATGGCGGGCACGCCGAACCGGCTGCACACCGGCTTCGCGCAGTGGTGCCCCACCCGCACCTGCACGCCGAGCGAGTCCAGGACCTGCCCCACGTCGTGCGGGTGGATGTCGCCGAGCGCGAAGGAGATCGTCCCGCCCCGGCCGACCGGCACGTTCGGGCCGAAGATCCGCAGCCCGGGCACGGTGGCGAGGGCGTCCAGCGCGTACGCCGTCAGCTCCTTCTCGTGCCACTGGATGGCCCGCATGCCGACGCCGCTGAGGTAGTCCACCGCCGCGCCGAGCGCGACCGCCTCGGCGATCGGCGGGGTGCCCGCCTCGAACCGGGCCGGCGGCGCGGCGAACGTCGACCGGGCCATGCTGACCGTCTCGATCATCGAGCCGCCGCCGAACACCGGGGGCATCGCGGCGAGCAGCTCGCCCCGGCCCCACAGCACGCCGACGCCGGTCGGACCACACATCTTGTGGCCGGTGAAGACGATGAAGTCGGCGTCGTAGTCGACCACGTCCATCGGCATGTGCGGCACCGACTGCGAGCAGTCGAGCAGCAGCAGCGCGCCGACCTCGCGGACCCGCTGGGTGATCCGGGAGGTGGCGTTGACCGTGCCGAGGATGTTCGAGGTGTGCACCAGCGAGACGATCTTCGTCCGCTCGGTGACGAGGCCGTCCAGCCCGGACTCGTCCAGCCGGCCCTGCTCGGTGACCGGGAACCAGCGCAGGGTCGCGCCGGTCCGCTCGCAGAGCAGCTGCCACGGGACGATGTTCGAGTGGTGCTCCATCTCGGAGATCACCACCTCGTCGCCCGGACCCAGCCGGAACCGCGGGTCGGCGTCGGGCCGCAGCGAGGCGTTCGAGAACGCGTACGCCACGATGTTGATCGCCTCGGTGGAGTTCTTGGTGAACACCACCTCGTCCACGCTCGGCGCGTTGATGAACGCGGCGACCTTCGCCCGCGCCCCCTCGTACGCCTCGGTCGCCTCGGTGCCCAGGGTGTGCACCGAGCGCGACACGTTGGCGTTGTGCATCGCGTAGTGCTCGGCGAGCACGTCGAGCACCTGCCGCGGCTTGTGCGCGGTGTTGGCGCTGTCGAGATAGACCAGCCGGTGGCCGTTGACCTCCCGGTCGAGGATCGGGAAGTCGGCGCGCACCGCGGCCACGTCGAAACGCGGCACGTCGTCGTACTGCGGCATCCCCTCGGGGATGGCGATCGTGGTCATCTCAGCAGCCCCTGTTCCGTGTCTCAGGCCCGCGCGGCGCCGGCTCCGGCGACGTACCGCTCGTAGCCGGATTCCTCGAGCTTGTCGGCCAGCTCCGGGCCGCCCTGCTCGACGATTCGGCCGGCGACGAAGACGTGCACGAAGTCGGGCTTGATGTAGCGCAGGATCCGGGTGTAGTGGGTGATCAGGAGCAGGCCGGTGTCGCCGGTGTCGCGGACCCGGTTGACGCCCTCGCTGACCACGCGCAGCGCGTCCACGTCGAGGCCGGAGTCGGTCTCGTCGAGGATCGCCATCTTCGGCTTGAGCAGCTCCAGCTGCACGATCTCGTGCCGCTTCTTCTCGCCGCCGGAGAAGCCCTCGTTGACGTTGCGCTGGGCGAACGCCGGGTCCATCTGGAGGCGCTCCATGGCGCCGCGCAGCTCGCCGCCCCAGGTGCGCAGCTTCGGGGCCTCGCCGTCGATGGCGGTCTTGGCGGTACGCAGGAAGTTGGCGACCGAGACGCCGGGGACCTCGACCGGGTACTGCATGGCCAGGAAGAGGCCGGCGCGGGCCCGCTCGTCGACGGACATGGCCAGCACGTCCTCGCCGTCGAGGGTCACCGAGCCGCCGGTGATCTCGTACTTCGGGTGACCGGCGATCGAGTACGCGAGGGTGGACTTGCCCGAGCCGTTCGGGCCCATGATCGCGTGGGTCTCACCCGACTTCACGGTCAGGTCGACACCGGCCAGGATCGGCTTGAGCTCACCCTCGGGCAGCTTGACCGACACCTTCAGGTCGCGGATCTCCAGGGTGCTCATTAGCGGGTCACTCCATTGCTCGGCGTCAGGCTGACGTAGATGTCGCCGTCGCGGACTTCGACGGGATAGACGGGAACGGGTTCGGTGGCGGGCAGCCCGGTGGGCTCACCCGTCCTCAGGTCGAAACGGGATCCGTGCAGCCAGCATTCCAGCGTGCAGCCGTCGACCTCGCCCTCGGAGAGGGCCACCGCGGCGTGCGAGCACTCGTCGTACACGGCGTAGAAGTTGTCGTCCTCGCCGTGCACGATGGCGATCTGGGTGCCGTCCACGTCGGCGCTGATCGCGGTGCCCTTCGGCACGTCCTCGGTCGAGCAGATCTTGATCATCAGGCGCCGGCCTTGGTCAGTCGCGCCTCGATCGCGTCGCCGAGCCGCTCCCGCAGCTCCTCGACCGGGATCTTGTTGATCAGCTCGGCGAAGAAGCCGCGCACCACCAGACGGCGGGCCTCGCCCTCCGGGATGCCCCGGGCCATCAGGTAGAACAGCTGCTCGTCGTCGAAGCGGCCGGTCGCGCTCGCGTGGCCGGCGCCGGCGATCTCGCCGGTCTCGATCTCCAGATTCGGTACGGAGTCCGCCCGCGCGCCGTCGGTGAGCAGCAGGTTCCGGTTGATCTCGTACGTGTCGGTGCCGGTCGCCTCGGCACGGATCAGCACGTCACCCACCCAGACGGTGTGCGCGCTCTCCCCCTGCAGGGCGCCCCGGTAGCCGACGTAGCTGCGGCAGTCCGGCACGGTGTGGTCGACCAGCTGGCGGTGCTCCAGGTGCTGGCCCGAGTCGGCGAAGTAGACGCCGTACAGCTCGGCCTCGCCACCCCGGTCGGCGTACTCCACGCTGGTGTACTGGCGGACCAGGTCGCCGCCCAGGCTGACCTGGACGTGGATCATCTTGGCGTCCCGGCCCAACTTGACCTTCAGGTGCTGGGCCTGGACGGCGTCGTCCGCCCAGTCGGCCACGGTGACCAGGGTCAGCTTCGCGCCGTCGGCCACCGCCACCTCGACGTTGTCCGCGAGGGTCGCGGAGCCGGCGTGCTCCAGCACCACCGTCACCTCGGCGAACCGGCCCACCTCGACGAAGGTGTGCCCGAACGCCACGCCCTCGGCGCCGTCGCCGACCACCCGCAGGCTCACCGGCGCCGCAACCACGGCCGAGGGATCTACCTGGACCAGCAGCGCGTCCGCGGCGCCGCCGTAGGCGAGCGCGCTGACCCGGTCGACCGGGGTGAGCACGCTGCCCACTCGCGGGTCGTCCTTGCCGATCCGGGAGACGGTGACGCCCTCGGGCAGGTCGCCGTACTCGTGCCGGACCGTGCCGGTCGCGGCCTGCGCCCCGCCGACCAGGCCGCGCAGGCGCTTGAGCGGGGTGAAGCGCCACTCCTCCTCCAGGCCGGTCAGGGCCGGGAAGTCGGCGACGTCGTACGAGCGGAGCGCCTGCGACTTGGTGCTCGGGGGCGCGGAAGCCTGGGTAGTCATCTCTTCCTTGGTCTGTTCTGCGACGGCGGTGTCAGGTGAACCGGAGGGCGGGCCGGGCACGGCCCGCCGCAAGGTGGGCGGCGTCAGCCGACCGCGCCCTCCATCTGGAGCTCGATCAGGCGGTTGAGCTCCAGGGCGTACTCCATCGGGAGCTCCTTGGCGATCGGCTCGATGAAGCCGCGCACGATCATCGCCATCGCCTCGTCCTCGCTCAGGCCCCGGCTCATCAGGTAGAAGAGCTGGTCGTCACTGATCTTGGAGACGGTCGCCTCGTGCCCCATCGACACGTCGTCCTCACGGATGTCGACGTACGGGTAGGTGTCCGAGCGGGAGATGGTGTCCACCAGCAGGGCGTCGCACTTGACCGTGCTCCGGCTGCTGTGCGAACCCTCCAGCACCTGCACCAGACCGCGGTACGAGGTGCGACCGCCGCCCCGGGCGATCGACTTCGACACGATGGTCGAGGAGGTGTGCGGTGCCGCGTGCACCATCTTGGCGCCGGCGTCCTGGTGCTGGCCCTCGCCGGCCATGGCCACCGAGAGCACCTCGCCCTTGGCGTGCTCGCCGGTCATGTAGACCGCCGGGTACTTCATGGTGACCTTGGAGCCGATGTTGCCGTCGACCCACTCCATGGTCGCGCCCTCGTGGCAGACGGCGCGCTTGGTGACCAGGTTGTAGACGTTGTTCGACCAGTTCTGGATGGTCGTGTAACGGCAGCGGGCGTTCTTCTTGACGATGATCTCCACGACCGCGCTGTGCAGCGAGTCGGAGGAGTACAGCGGCGCGGTGCAGCCCTCGACGTAGTGCACGTACGCACCCTCGTCGACGATGATCAGCGTCCGCTCGAACTGGCCCATGTTCTCCGTGTTGATCCGGAAGTAGGCCTGCAGCGGGATCTCCACGTGCACGCCCTTCGGCACGTAGATGAACGAGCCACCGGACCACACGGAGGTGTTCAGCGCGGCGAACTTGTTGTCGCCGACCGGGATCACCGTGCCGAAGTACTCCTTGAAGACGTCCTCGTGCTCGCGCAGCGCGGTGTCGGTGTCCAGGAAGATGACACCCTGCTCCTCGAGGTCCTCACGGATCTTGTGGTAGACCACCTCGGACTCGTACTGCGCCGCGACACCGGCGACCAGTCGCTGCTTCTCCGCCTCCGGGATGCCCAGCCGGTCGTAGGTGTTCTTGATGTCCTCCGGCAGGTCCTCCCAGCTGGTGGCCTGCTTCTCGGTGGACCGCACGAAGTACTTGATGTTGTCGAAGTCGATCCCGGTGAGGTCCGCGCCCCAGGCCGGCATCGGCTTGCGGCCGAACAGCCGCAGGCCCTTCAGGCGCAGGTCGAGCATCCAGGCCGGCTCGTTCTTCTTCGCCGAGATGTCCCGCACCACCGCCTCGTTGAGGCCACGCTGGGCGATTGCCCCGGCGGCGTCGGGGTCGGACCAGCCGTACTCGTACCGACCGAGGGCAGCGAGCTGCTCCTCCTGGGTCAGGGGCTGGACGATCTGCTCGGTCATCTATCTGTCCTCACAGTGGTGACGGTCTTACCGGACTGGGCACGCGGCTGGGCCGGGATGTGCGTGGTGCACACCCCGTCGCCGTGCGCGATGGTGGCCAGGCGCTGCACGTGGGTGCCGACCAGACGGGAGATCACCGCGGTCTCGGCCTCGCACAGCTGGGGGAACTCGGCGGCGACGTGCGCCACCGGACAGTGGTGCTGACAGAGCTGGCCGCCGGAGGCGATCGTGGACGCGTTGGCAGCGTATCCCTCGACGGTCAGCGCTCCCGCGAGCGCCTCCGCCCGGGCCATCGGATTGTCGCCGGCGCCCTCCATGGCGGCCCGGCAGCGGGCCTCCAGTGCAGCCACCTGGTCGGCGGCGAACGCCGCGACCGCCTCGGGCCCGCCGTTGCCGGCGATCCAGCGCAGCGCGGCGGTGGCCATGTTGTCGTAGTGGTGGGTGCCACAGCGGACCCGGGCCGCCTCGGTCAACACGAACACCTTGGCCGGGCGACCCCGACCGCGGCTGCCCCGCACGGCCTGCTCGCGGGCGACCACGTCGCCGTCGGCGAGCATCGCGTCGAGGTGCCGGCGGATCGCCGCCGGGCTGAGCCCGAGCGCCGAGCCGAGCTGCGCGGCGGTGGTCGCCCCCCGCTCCAACAGGAGTTGGGTGACCCGGTCCCGGGTGGAAAGATCGGACGCGGCCGCGCCGGCGACCGGAGCGGTCGTCGGCAGGTGCCCGGAGAGCTCCGCCGCGTTTTTCACAACGCCAACGTTACGTAATTCATCCGGGGCCCGCAAACCCGGGTCCCGGTGATCCCGACCACCGGCCCGACAGAGTCGCCCGATCGGGTACCACTACGGTGCGTAGGATTCGCTCCGTGAAGCCTTCCGTCCGGTTCCCGGTCTCCGCCTCGCTGCTGCGCCGCCTCGCGTTCGCCTCGATCATCGCGAACGTCGCGATCGTGGTCACCGGCGGGGCCGTCCGGCTCACCGCCTCCGGTCTCGGCTGCCCCACCTGGCCCCGGTGCACCGACGGGTCGTATGTCACCACTCCGGAGATGGGCGCGCACGGCGTGATCGAGTTCGGCAACCGACTGCTCACCTTCGCGGTCGGGATCATCGCGCTCGCCGTGCTGCTCGCCGTGCTGGCCCGGCGGCCCCGCCCGCGCGGCCTGCTGCCCTTGGCCGTCGCGGTCTTCCTGGGCATCCCCGCGCAGGCGGTGATCGGCGGCATCACCGTGCTGACCAACCTCAACCCGTGGGTGGTCGGGCTGCACTTCCTCGCCTCGATGCTGGTCATCGCCGCCGCGTACGCCCTCTGGCGGCGCACCGTCGAGCCGGACGGGCCGGCGACCCCCACCGTGCCCGCCGCGCTGCGCACCCTCGCGCTGGTCACCACGCTGGTCGGCGCGGCGGTGCTGGTGGTCGGCACCTGGGTGACCGGCAGCGGCCCGCACGCCGGCGACCAGGGCGCCGCCCGCAACGGCCTGGACCCCGAAGCGATCTCCCAGGTGCACGCCGACGGCGTCTTCCTGCTGATCGGGCTGTCCGTGGCGCTGGTCTTCGCCTTCCGCGCGATCGGCGCGGCCCGGGCCACCCGGGCCGCCGTGGTGCTGGTCGCGGTGGAACTCGGGCAGGGCCTGATCGGCTTCGTGCAGTACTTCACCCACCTGCCGGCGCTGCTGGTGGCCGCGCCGGGGGTGCCGGTGGCGACCGCGTTGGGCACGAACAAGCTGGCGGCGATCTTCGGCACGTCGACGGCTGCGGTGACGTACGCGCGGCGTACGAAGCTGGACTGGGCGGTGGCCGGGCCGTCGGCCGGGTTGGCGGTGCTGACGGCCGGGCTGGGCGCGGCCCTCGCGGGGGCGGTGCCGGCGGGGGCGTACCGGCCGGTGGTGCTGCTGGTGCTGGTGTCGGTGGCGGTGTTCGTGCTGGCGCGGCCGCGGTTGGGGGTGGTGGCGCAGCCGGCGCGGCGTACCCCGCGGCGGGTGGTCGCGGCGGTGGCGGTCGCCGGCCTGGGCATCGCCCTGTACGACGGGTTGATCGGCCCGGGCACGGGCACGTTCCTGGTGCTGGCGTTCACCGCGCTGGTGGGGGCGGACTTCGTGCACGGCTCGGCGATGGCGAAGGTGGTCAACGCGGGCACGAACCTGGGCGCGCTGGTGGTGTTCGCGTGGACGGGGCACGTGTGGTGGCTGCTGGGCGCGGCGATGGCGGTGTGCAACGTCGCCGGCGCCGCGCTGGGCGCGCGGATGGCGTTGCGGCGCGGCGCCGGTTTCGTGCGGGTGGTGCTGCTGGTGGTGGTGCTGGCCCTGGTCGGGAAGCTGGGCTACGACCAGTGGCTGGCCAGCTGATCGGCCGGTGGGTCGCCTGACCGGCCGGCGGCGAGCGTCGGCTCAGGCGTGCCGGACGACGTCGTCGTAGTCGAGCCGGGGCAGCCGGGGGAACCAGGCGTCCGGGCCGGGCTTGCCGATGTTGACCACGAGCACGGACCTCCAGCCGTTGTCGGCGAAGAACTCCTTGTCGAGGCCGTCGGCGTCGAAGCCGCCCATCGGTCCGGCGGCCAGCCCGGCGGCCCGGACGGCGAGCAGCCAGTAGCCGATCTGCAGGGTGGCGTTGAACCGGGCCATCCGCTCGCGGGCCTGCACGTCGCCCGCGAGGGCGTCGCGCATCTGCGCGCGGATCGGGAAGACCCGCGGGATGAACTCGTGGAAGTCGGTGTCGGCGGCCAGCACGGCGACGACCGGTGCGGACGCGGTCTTGGCCCGGTTGCCCTCGTTCATGTGGGTGAGCAGCCGTTCGCGGGGCTCACCGTCGCGGATGTAGAGCACCCGCAGCGGCTGGGTGTTCGCGGCGGTGGGCGGGTACTTGGCGAGTTCGAAGATGGCCCGCAGTTGCTCGTCGCTGACGGGTTCGTCGGTGAACGTGTTGGCGGTGCGGGCGTCGGTGAACAGCTGCGCCCGCGCCTCGGGGTGCAGGGTGATCAGGTCGGTCATCAGGGATCCTCGCTCTGATTGGGGTCCTCCTGCAACAGTAGCAGCTAGCTTTTTAGTAGTGCCGTGTCGTGTCGGCGCGGCCGGTATCCTCGGGGTATGACGGCCAGGCCGGAAGTCGGCGGCACAGCACGGGCGTGCGACGGGGGGATCGCCCGCGCCTTCGCGTTCCTCGGCAAGCGGTGGAACGGCGTCCTGCTGGCCACCCTGGCCAACGGACCGGCCGGCTTCGCCGAGCTGACCCGCGCACTGCCGGGGATCAGCGAATCGGTGCTCTCCGACCGCCTCGGCGAACTGGCCCGGGTGGGGCTGGTCTCCCGGACCGTGCGGGAGGGGCCCCCGCTGGGGGTCAGCTACCAGCTCACCGAGCGGGGCGCGGCGCTGGTGCCCGCCCTGGACGCCCTGGCGCGCTGGGCCCACGAGAACCTGCCCGTCGAACCGGCAGGCCGCCCCGGCTGCTGACCGGCACTGTGTGATCATCGGCGGATGCCGGTACGCGCTGAACACGACCGGGCCGTCCTGGCCGACCTGCTGAGCCGGGACCCGGTGCTGCACGCGTATCAGTTGGGCGACCTGGACGACTTCTTCTGGCCGTACACCTCGTGGTTCCGCCGGGACGACCAGGTGGCGCTGCTCTACCACGGTGTCGCGCTGCCGACGCTGCTGGCGTTCGCGTCCCCGCGGCGGACCGCGGAGCTGGCGGAGCTGCTCACCGACCTCGCGCCGCTGCTGCCGGCCCGGCTGTGGGCGCACCTGTCCCCCGGCCTGGACACGACGCTGGCGCGGTGGTTCCGGGTCGCCGACGCCGCGACGCACCACCGGATGGCGTTGACCGACCCGGCGCGGCTGGCCCGGGTCACGCCCGCCGGCGAGGTGCTCGGCCCGGCCGACCTGCCCGAGCTGCTCGACCTCTACGCCACCGCCTACCCGGGCAACTGGTTCGACCCGCGGATGCTCGACACCGGCCAGTACGTCGGGGTCCGCGCCGCCGGTGAGCTGGTCGCCGTCGCCGGCGTGCACGTCTGGTCGCCGACGTTCCGGGTGGCCGCGCTGGGCAACGTCACCACCCACCCGGGGGCGCGGGGACGTGGACTGGCCGGCGCCGCCGTGGCCGCGCTGTGCGCCCGGCTGGCCGGCAGCGTCGACCACGTCACCCTCAACGTGCGGGCCGACAACCCGGCGGCGCTGCGGCTGTACGAGCGGCTGGGCTTCACCCGCGTCGCCGACTTCGTGGAGTGCGGCCTGCACCACCGCGGGTGATGGCGAAGGTCGTCCAGCCTGACACGTCCAGTCGCCACGCCGGGTCAACAACCCGACCCTGAGCTGGACTTATGTCGGACCCGCGGCGGCCCGTCGGACCCCTAGCGTTCCTGACAGAGGTCGCGCCCGTCAGGCGCGGCGGAGCTGAAGGAGTCGCGATGGGTTCGACAGCAGTATCCGGGGGGCGAAGAAAAAGGGCGGTGACCGTCGCCGCAGCGGTGACCGCGATGGTGACCGCGGTGGCCACACCGGCGTGGGCCGCGCCGGGCGTCGACCCGGCCACCGTGGACCGGGCCGCGAACCCGGCCACCACCATCGACATCGCCAAGGTCGTCTCGACTCCGCCGATCCCGCCGAAGCCCGACGTGGTGCTGCTGGTCGACACGACCGGCAGCATGGGCACGGCGATCGCCAACGTCCGGACCAACCTGCAGCAGGTGATCACCAACGTCCGCACCGCGCAGCCCAGCGCCGAGTTCGCGGTCGCGTCCTACCGGGACGAGGGCGACGGGGCGGAGCTGTTCCGGGTGCGGCAGAACCTGACCGGCGACGCGACCGCCCTGCAGAACGCGGTCGACGGACTGGCCGCCGGCGGGGGCGGTGACGTCCCGGAGGCCTGGGTGAACGCGCTGTTCCAGGTCTCCGACGGGGCGATCGCGTACCGCTCCGGCAGCAGCCGGCTGGTGGTGCTGGTCGGCGACGCCCCCAGCCACGACCCGAGCGCCGGGCACACCCTGGCCCAGGCCACCGCGGCGCTGCAGGCCGACGACGCCCGGGTGCTGGCGGTGAACGTCAGCGGAGGCGGCGGCGGGCTGGACGCCGACGGTCAGGCCACGGCGGTGGCCGGCGCGACCGGCGGACAGGTGGTCGGCAGCTCGCCGGACACGGTGACCGCGGCGATCCTGAGCGGGCTGCGCGACCTCGACGTGACCGTCACCCCGACGGTGACCTCGTGCGACCCAGGGCTGTCGGTGAGCTTCGACGCCGCGTCGCGGACCCAGCAGAGCGGCACCGACGTGCCGTTCGCCGAGACCATCACCGTGGCCGGCGACGCCACCCAGGGCGCCACCCTGCACTGCACGGTGGACTTCCTGCTCAACGGCCTGCCCGGCGGGCCGGCGTTCGTCGAGCAGATCACCGTGAAGGTCAACGACGTCACCCCGCCGACCGTGGTCGTCGACGACCGGACCGTCGAGGCGACCAGCCCGGCCGGGGCGGTCATCAACTACCCGGCCACGGCCACCGACAACGTCGACGGGCCGCTGACCCCGACCTGTGCGCCGCCGCCGGGCAGCACCTTCCCGCTGGGCGCCACCGCGGTCACCTGCACCGCCACCGACGCGGCCGGCAACACCGGCAGCGACACCGCGGTCATGCGCGTGGTCGACACCACCGCGCCGACCACCCTGTGCGTGCCGACGAACAACCCCAGCGGCGACAACACCCCCGGCTCGTACAACCCGGACGGGTTCTACCAGCTGCGCTCGACCGACATCGTCGACACGAAGGTGGACGTGTTCGTCGGTGACACCGCCGACCCGTCGGTGCGCTTCGGGCCGTTCCCGGCCGACACCAAGATCAAGCTGGTGCAGGCGCCCGGCGCGCAGTCCCGCGTCAAGGACGGCACCGGAGACATCGACTACAAGGTGACGCTGCGCGGCGACGCGGTGATCACGGGCGTGGACGACTTCGGGAACTCCTCGACCGCGACCTGCCTGGTGGCCCCGCCGCCGAAGTGACCCATCGCCAATGGCGGGGGTGGCCGGTCGTCGGCCACCCCCGCTGCGCGTCAGCGTCCCCGGCTGGGTGAGTCGAAGCGGCCGGCGCGGATCTCCCGCAGCGCCTTGCGGCGGGCGTCGCCGCGCAGCGTGTCGACGTAGAGGCGGCCGGCCAGGTGGTCGGTCTCGTGCTGCAGGGCGCGGGCGAGGAACCCGCTGCCGGCGATGGTCAGCGGCTCCCCGTGCTGGTCGAAGCCGTGCGCGGTGGCGTGCATCGCCCGCGGGGTCGGGAAGTACAGCCCGGGAATGGACAGGCAGCCCTCGTCGTCGTCCTGCCGCTCCTCGGACAGCTCCAGCGTCGGGTTGATCATGTGCCCGCGGTGGCCGTCGGCGTCGTAGACGAACACCTGAACGCTCACCCCGATCTGCGGGGCGGCCACGCCGGCCCGGCCGGGCGCGCCGAGCAGGGTGTCCATCAGGTCGGCGACCAGGGCGCGCAGGTCGGCGTCGAAGCTCGTCACCGGCTCGCACGGGGTGCGCAGCACGGGGTCGCCGATGATCCGGATGGGGCGCATAGTCATGCCCGGAAGGCTATCCGTCCGTTACGGCCGCCGACGCGCCCACCCGCCGCTCAGCCGGCGGCGCACCGGTCGCGGACGAGGACCTCGATGCCGTCGAGGATCCGCGCCAGGCCGAACTCGAAGGCCCGGCCCGGGTCGGCGGCGGCCTGGTACTCCTGCCCGGCGGCGGTGCCGACCCGCGCCGCGAGGGGGAACCGGCGCGGGTCCATCGCCTTCTCCAGGTACGGGGCGTGGGCGTGCCACCACTGTTGTTCGGTCATGCCGGTGCGCTGGGCGGCCTGGGCGGCCTCCACGGCGCCGCGTGCCGCGCCGTGGACGTAGCTGCCCACGAGGGTGACCACGGCGTCCATCTCCAGGTCGGTCAGGCCGATGCCGTCGACCGCGCGCAGCTCGTACTCGTATCTGGCGATGAGGTTCGGGCCCAGCGGGGGGCGGGTGGTGGCGACCTGGAGCAGCCACGGGTGGCGCAGGTACAGCGCCCAGGTCTCCCGGGCGATCTGCGCCAGGCGGCCCCGCCACCCGCCGGGGACGTCCTCGGGCCGGGCGGTCTCGCCGTAGACGGTGTCGAGCATGACGTCGAGCAGTTCGCCCTTGCCGGGCACGTGCGTGTAGAGCGACATGGTGCCGACGCCGAGCCGCTCGGCGACCCGGCGCATGGACAGCGCGGCCAGCCCTTCGGCGTCGGCGACCTCGATGGCGGCGCGGACGATCCGGTCGACGCTCAGGTCGCCGCCCTTGCGGCTGGTCTTCTCCCGGGTGCGCCAGAGCAGGGCGAGGCTGCGGGCGGGGTCCCCGGTGCCGCTGTACTCGGTGGTCACCACCGGACCCTACCGGCGGGTCAGCCGCCGGCAGGCCGTCACCCGGCGGTGTCCGGTCGGGCCGGGCTGCGCGGTCGGTCGGGGGCCAGGCCGGTGTCGGTGATCCGGTCGCGCAGCGGCCGGCGGCGCAGCGCGGCGAGGACCGCGTACAGCTCGTCGGCCAGGGGCACCGGCAGTTCGGCGTCGAGCTGCCGCATCGCGGTGGTGGTGGCGGCCCACTCCGCCTCGATCGCCGGCAGCAGCGCGTACGCCCGGTCGGTGAGGGTGACGATGCGTTGCCGGGCGTCCGCGCCGGGGCTGAGGGTGACCAGTCCGGCGCGGCTCATCTGGGCCACGCTCTGGCTGGCCGCCGAGTGGGTGACCCCGACCCGGGCGGCGAGGTCGCGGATGGCCAGGGGTCCGTCGGCGACCAGCACCCGCACCAGCGGTGAGAAGCGCGGCCGGTAGTCGGCCAGGCCCAGGTCGGCGTAGACCGCGGCGACGTCGCCGTCGAGCAGCTCCAGGACGTGGCGCAGCAGGGTGCCGAGCGCCTCGCGGTCGGGGGTTCCGGTCACGTCCGCTAATGTAACAGCGCTGTTGTATCTGGTCCGCGGGAGGGGAACCGGGATGTATCCACCGATCGAGCCGTACGCCCACGGGATGCTCGACGTCGGCGACGGCCAGCACGTGTACTGGGAGACCTGCGGCAACCCCGACGGCCGGGCCGCGCTGGAGGTGCACGGCGGGCCCGGCTCCGGCGCCACCCCCGCCTGGCGCCGGATGTTCGACCCGGCCGCCTACCGGATCGTCCTGTTCGACCAGCGCGGCTGCGGCCGCAGCACCCCGCACGCCGGCGATCCGGCCGCGGACCTGTCGGTCAACACGACCGGCCACCTGCTGGCCGACATCGAGCGGCTGCGCGTCCACCTCGGCATCGACCGTTGGCTGCTGCACGGCGCCTCCTGGGGCTCCTCGCTCGCCCTGGCGTACGCCCAGCGCCACCCCGAGCGGGTCACCGCGCTGGTGCTGTTCAGCGTGGTGGCCAACACCCGCCGGGAGATCGAGTGGGTCACCCGCGACATGGGCCGGATCTTCCCGCAGGAATGGGCCCGGTTCCGCGACGGGGTGCCCGAGGCCGACCGCGACGGCGACCTGTCGGCCGCGTACGCCCGGCTGCTCGCCGACCCGGACCCTGAGGTGCGCGACCGGGCGGCGCGCGACTGGTGCGCCTGGGAGGACGTGCACGTCTGTCTGGCCGGCGGCTACCGGCCCAGCCCCCGCTACGCCGACCCGGTGTTCCGGATGGGGTTCGCCCGGCTGGTCACCCACTACTTCAGCAACGGCGGGTTCATGCCCGACGGGTCGCTGCTGCGCGACGCCGGCAAGCTCGCCGGCATCCCGGGTGTGCTGGTGCAGGGCCGGCTCGACGTCAGCGGCCCGCCGGACATCGCCTGGCAGCTCAGCCGGGCCTGGCCCGACGCCCGGCTGGAGATCGTGGAGACCGGCGGGCACGGCACCGGCCACGGCATGACCGAGAAGGTGCTGGCCGCGCTGGACGAGTTCGCCCGGGCCTGACGGCGGGCCGCTCAGCCGGCGGCGAGCAGGGCGCGCACCGGGGCGGCCTTCGCCGCCGCCTCGGCGACCTCCGCCGCCGGGTCGCTGCCCCAGGTGATGCCGCCGCCGGCCCACACGTGCAGCCGGTCGGCGTCCGCCGCGGCGGTGCGGATGGTCAGGCCCAGGTCGATCCGGCCGGACCCCACCCAGCCGAACGCGCCCATGCTCGCCCCCCGGCCGACCGGCTCCAGGGCCGCGATCCGGTCCAGCGCGGCCAGCTTCGGCGCCCCGGTCACCGACCCGCCCGGGCAGACCGCCCGCAGCAGGTCCGCCAGGCCCAGCCCGTCGGCGGCCACCGCCGACACCGTCGACTCCGCCTGCCACAGGTCGCACCACCGCCGTACGGCGAACAGCTCATCCACCCGCACCGACCCGGTACGGGCCACCCGGGCCAGGTCGTTGCGCTCCAGGTCGACGATCATCACGTGCTCGGCGCGTTCCTTGGCCGAGGCGAGCAGCTCCCGCCGGCCTTCGGCGGTGGCCGGCCGGGTGCCCTTGATGGGCCGGGTCACCAGCCGTCCGCCGTCGACCTCGACCAGGGTCTCCGGGGAGGCGCAGCCGATCGCCCAGTCCAGGCCCGACAGCGTGCCGCCGTAGCGGGCGCCGGGCAGCGCGCCCAGGCGGGCAAGCGCGGGCAGCGGGTCGCCGGCGTACGGCGCGGCGGCGTGGCCGACCAGGTTGACCTGGTAGACGTCGCCCCGGCCGATGGCGGCGCGGACCACCTCGACGGCGTCGGCGTGCTGCGCCGGGGTCCAGCTCTCCCGCCACGGTCCCAGCCACCA
Source organism: Micromonospora sicca (assembly GCF_003172935.1). GTDB lineage: Bacteria > Actinomycetota > Actinomycetes > Mycobacteriales > Micromonosporaceae > Micromonospora > Micromonospora sicca. The sequence continues at coordinate 29,858 of NZ_QGKS01000455.1, forward strand.
CCGCGGCGCCGGGTCCGGCCGCCGCCCGGCCGCAACCGGGGTGGGGCGGACGTCGGCCGGCCGGAACCGACTGGGCGCCGCCGGACCGGCGGCGCCGTGCGCGTAGACGACGACCACCAGGTCGGGCAGCGCCGGCACCGGGGTGGCCGCGGCGGGCGCGCCGCCGGCCAGCAGGGCGCCGGCGGCGGCGGAGAGGTACAGGGCGGCGCCGCAGACCCCGTCCGGGTCGTGGCGGGCCGGGCGGCCCAGGTCGGCGACGGCGACGCCGTGGCCGGTGAGGAACTCCTGCGCGAGAGCGGCCGGGTCGCCGCCGTCGTGGCAGCGCCATTGCAGCCGGGCGCGCTCGACGAGCCGCCCGCGACAGTCGTCCGGTGCCGCGGGTACGTCGATCAGCGCTGGTGGGAGCGTTTCCACGCCGGTCGGCTCTTTCTGGCTCATCCGTTCAGCGGATTTCGGGTGAACATGTCGGGTGGCTGCTCGATACCGCGCACTTTCGCTTGGTACTGTGCGTCACTGGTCATGTGAACCATGACACAGTGCCCCCACAGTCCGGAGAACCCGATGTGCCAGCACCAACCCACCTGCCCCTCCGCCGAGGCGACCGACCGCGAAGCCGCCCGGGTCATCGCCTGCTTCCGTGAGCAGGGCTGGAGCCTGCTCTGCAACGGTGTCATCGTCTTCGAGGACACCGGTGAGCTGCTCCCCGACGGCAGCACCATCGCCCCCCACCGCGGTCCCGCCCGGCACGCCCTCGTCGCCTAACTGATCACACTCGGTAACCGAGCGTTTCCGCCGACCCAGGCTAGTCCCCCGTCGGGGGACGGCCCTGCCCAGGTCGGCGCGCCGGCCGGGGCGGCACGACGACCGCCCCGGCGCAGCCCGGCTCAGCTTTCGAACGCCTCCGGCGACGGGCACGAGCAGACCAGGTTCCGGTCGCCGTACGCGCCGTCGATCCGGCGCACCGGCGGCCAGTACTTCGCCATCCGGTCCACCGTCCCCGGGTACGCGCCCACCGACCGCGGGTACGGGTGCGGCCACTCGTCCCCGGAGACCATCGCCGCGGTGTGCGGCGCGTTGGCCAGGGGGTTGTCCCCGGCCGGCCACTCCCCCGAGCCCACCTTGTCGATCTCCGCCCGGATGGCGATCATCGCGTCGCAGAACCGGTCCAGCTCGGCCAGGTCCTCGCTCTCGGTCGGCTCCACCATCAACGTGCCCGCCACGGGGAACGACATCGTCGGGGCGTGGAAGCCGTAGTCGATGAGCCGCTTGGCCACGTCGTCGACGCTGACCCCGGTCGCCTTGGTCAGCGGCCGCAGGTCGAGGATGCACTCGTGCGCCACCAGGCCCTTGTTGCCGGCGTACAGCACCGGGAAGTGGTTACGCAGCCGCGCCGCCACGTAGTTCGCCGCCAGGACCGCCACCCCGGTCGCCCGGGTGAGCCCCTCGGCGCCCATCATCCGCAGGTACGCCCACGGGATCGGCAGGATCCCCGCCGACCCGTACCTCGCCGCCGAGATGGCCGGCTTGCCGTCGACGTGCGCGCCGAGCGGGTCGCCGGGCAGGAACGGCGCCAGGTGCGCGCGCACCGCCACCGGGCCGACGCCCGGGCCGCCGCCGCCGTGCGGGATGCAGAACGTCTTGTGCAGGTTCAGGTGCGACACGTCCGCGCCGAACTTGCCGGGCTTGGCGAACCCGACCAGGGCGTTGAGGTTCGCCCCGTCGACGTACACCTGACCGCCGGCGTCGTGGACCTTCGCGCACAGCGACGCGATGCCCGTCTCGTACACGCCGTGCGTCGACGGGTACGTCACCATGATCGCCGCGAGGGCGTCCCGGTGCTTGTCGATCTTCGCGTCGAGGTCGACCAGGTCGACGTTGCCGTCGGCGTCGCAGGCCACCACGACCACCCGCATGCCGGCCATCACCGCCGACGCCGCGTTGGTGCCGTGCGCCGACGACGGGATCAGGCACACGTCGCGGTGCCCCGCGCCCCGGTCCCGGTGGTACGCCCGGATGGCCAGCAGCCCGGCCAGCTCACCCTGCGACCCGGCGTTGGGCTGCACGCTGACCGCGTCGTAGCCGGTCACCTCCGCCAGCCACGCCTCCAACTGCCCGATCAGCTCCCGGTAGCCGGCCGTCTGCGCGTCCGGGGCGAACGGGTGCAGGTGCGCGAACTCCGGCCAGGTGATCGCCTCCATCTCGGTGGTGGCGTTGAGCTTCATCGTGCACGACCCGAGCGGGATCATGCCCCGGTCCAGGGCGTAGTCGAAGTCCGACAGCCGCCGCAGGTAGCGCAGCATCGCCGTCTCCGAGTGGTGGGTGCGGAACACCGGGTGGGTGAGGAAGTCCGAGGTGCGCGCCAGCGCCACGGGCAGCGTGGCGTCCACGTCGCCGTCGACCCCGTCCACCCCGAACGCCGCCCACACCGACCGCAGGTGCGCCCCGGTGGTGGTCTCGTCGCAGGAGACACCCACCCGGTCGGCGTCGACCAGCCGCAGGTTCACGTTCCGCTCGGCGGCCGCCGCGACCACCTCGGCCGCCCGGCCCGGCACCACCGCGGTGACGGTGTCGAAGAACGCGACGTCCGTGACCTCGACGCCGCCGGCGCGCAGCCCCGCCGCGAGCCGCGCCGCCATGTCGTGGGTACGCCGGGCGATCGCGCGCAGCCCGTCCGGGCCGTGGTAGACGGCGTACATGCCGGCCATCACCGCCAGGAGCACCTGCGCGGTGCAGATGTTGCTGGTCGCCTTCTCCCGGCGGATGTGCTGCTCGCGGGTCTGCAACGCCAGCCGGTACGCCGGGTTGCCGTCCGCGTCGCGGGACACCCCGACCAGCCGGCCGGGCAGCATCCGCTCCAGGCCCGCCCGCACCGCCAGGTAGCCGGCGTGCGGCCCACCGAAGCCCATCGGTACGCCGAACCGCTGGCTCGTGCCGGCGGCGATGTCGGCGCCGATCTCCCCCGGCGGGCGCAGCAGCGTCAACGCCAGCAGGTCCGCCGCCACGGTGACCAGCGCCCCTACCGCGTGCGCGGCCTCGACCAGGGCGGTGTGGTCCCGCACTGCCCCGGACGCCCCCGGGTACTGCAGGTGCAGGCCGAAGAACTCGCCCGGCAGCTCCTCGGCGCCAAGGTCGAGCACCCGCACGTCGATGCCGAGCGGCTCGGCCCGGCTGGCGATCACCGCGATGGTCTGCGGCAGCGCGTCGGCGTCCACGACGTACACCGGGCTCCTGCTCTTCGACGCGCGGCGGGCGAGGGTCATCGCCTCGGCCGCGGCGGTGCCCTCGTCGAGCATGGAGGCGTTCGCGGTGGCCAGCCCGGTCAGGTCGGTGACCATGGTCTGGAAGTTCAGCAGCGCCTCCAGCCGGCCCTGGCTGATCTCCGGCTGGTACGGCGTGTACGCGGTGTACCAGGCCGGGTTCTCCAGCACGTTGCGGCGGATCACCGCCGGGGTGTGGGTGCCGTGGTAGCCCAGCCCGATCATCGACACGGCGACGGTGTTGCGGGCGGCCAGGGCGCGCAGCTCGGCGAGCGCCTCCCGCTCGCCGGCCGGGGCGGGCAGGTCGAGGGTGCCGTGCCAGCGGATCACCTCGGGGATCGCCGCGTCCATCAGCTCGTCGACCGAGCCGTAGCCGACGGTCTCCAGCATCCGGCGTTCGTCGTCCGGGTCGGGGCCGATGTGACGGTCGGCGAACTGCTCTGCGCTCATCGTGTGCGCTCCTGCGGGGCGAGGTCGACAGGTCGGCCTCCCCCTGAGTCACGCGCGAAGCGCTCCACAGCGCCTGCCCACGAGGTCCTTTTGCCTGAGAGGTTCCGGGGAGGAATCTGCCCCTTCGGCGCCGCCCCGGTGCTGCTGGGGCGGTCTCTCCCGCGTGGGTGGTACCGGCATGGTCAACGCTACCAGCGCGTTCCCGGCGGATGTCGTGCCCCCGCCGCCGAGCCTGAGGAGGGGTCAGACGGTGGCGGGGGCCACCGCCGCCGGCACCGCGCCCCGACCGGCGTCACCGGCCGGGGCGGCCCCCAGCCGGTCGGCCAGCGCGGGCAGCAGCCGCCCCAGCGGCGCGTCGACGGTCAACGCCGCGTACCCGTCCCCGCGGGTGGGGCCCTGGTTGGCGATCACCACCGGGATGCCGAGCTTCGCCGCCCGGATCACGAACCGCCGGCCCGACATCACCGTCAACGACGAGCCGAGCACCAGCAGCGACCGCGCCCGCTCCACCCGGGCGAAACAGTCGGCGACCCGGGCGGCGGGCACGGTCTCACCGAAGAACACCACGTCCGGTTTGAGCATGCCGGTGCCGCAGATGCCGCAGTCGACGGTGCGGAACCGGGCCACCGCCTCGTCGGGCAGCTCCACGTCGCCGTCGGGGTTGACCGCGGCAACCTGCGCGTCGAAACCCGGGTTGGCCTCCCGCAGCCGCCGGTCCAGCTCCTCGCGGGAGGTCAGGTTGCCGCAGTCCAGGCAGACCACCTCGTCGAGGCGGCCGTGCAGCTCCACCACCGCGCCGCTGCCGGCGGCGGTGTGCAGCCCGTCGACGTTCTGCGTGATCACGTCGGTGACCAGGCCGGCGTGTTGCAGCCGGGCCACCGCCCGGTGCCCGGCGTTCGGCGCCGCCCGGCCGATGGTGCGCCATCCGAGGTGGCTGCGCGCCCAGTAGCGCCGCCGCGCCTCGGGGTCGCGGGTGAACGCCTGGTAGGTCATCGGCGTGTGCCGGCGCGCCACCCCGCTGGGGCCCCGGTAGTCCGGGATCCCCGACTCGGTGGACAGGCCGGCCCCGCTGAGCACCACGACGTCACCGGCGCCCACCAGCCGGGCCAACGCGTCCCACGTCTCCGTCACCCGTCCATGCTGCCTCACCGGCCGGGCAACGACGACCCGCCGGCCACCGGGCCGTTAGGTTGAGGGCATGCGCGTCGTCATCGCCGGAGGCCACGGCAAGATCGCCAAGCTGCTGGAACGGGACCTGGCCGGGCGCGGCGACCACGCGGTCGGCCTGATCCGCAACCCCGACCACGCCGCGGTGCTGCGCGCCGCCGGCGCGGAACCGGTCGTCTGCGACCTGGAACACAGCGACGTCGACACCCTCGCCGGGCACCTGGCCGGCGCCGACGCGGTGATCTTCGCTGCCGGGGCCGGCCCCGGCAGCGGCGCCGCCCGCAAGGACACCGTCGACCGGGCCGCCGCCGTGCTGCTCGCCGACGCCGCCCGCGCCGGGGTCCGCCGCTACCTGCTGGTCTCCTCGATGGGCGTGGACAACCCGCCCGCGCCGGGCAGCGACGAGGTGTGGGCGGCGTACCTGCGGGCCAAGAAGGCCGCCGAGGAGGAGGTCACCGGCCGGGACCTCGACGTCACCGTGCTGCGCCCCGGCCGGCTCACCGACGACGAACCCGGCGGCCGGATCACGCTGGCCCGGCACGTCGCACGCGGCGCGGTCAGCCGCGCCGACGTCGCCCACGTGCTGCTCGCCCTGCTCGACGAACCCGCCACCGCCGGGCTGACCCTGGAACTCGTCGGCGGGGACACCCCGATCGGCGAGGCCGTCCGGGCGGTCACCGCCCGCTGACCCGACCCCGGGTACGGATCCGGGGCCGCATCCCGGCGCGCGGCGCACCGCCGAGGGCGCCGCCCCCGGCTGCCCGAAGGCGTAGCTCGCACCGGCGCAGCGCCGGTGCGGGATCCCCCACGACGCACCCAGCGGCGTTCTGCCGCGACGGCCACCCGTCGGCCTGGGGGGATCGGCCCGCCGGTTGCGGAACGGCGGGCCGACCCCGGCTCAGCGCTGGTGGCGGGGCAGGGCCACCTGCGGCTGCCCGCCGCCCACCGACGCCGCGCCCGCGGTCTCCCGGGCGATCCGGTCCATCGTCCGGGCCAACTGCTCGCTGCCGTCGTCCAGGTGCCGGGCCGCCGCCTGCATGTGCGAGATCATCATCTCGCCGAAGATCCGCAACGCCTCCCGCGCCGCCACCGAGTCGTCGAAGTTCCCGCCCGCGCTGCTGCGGTACTGCGCCACCGCCCGCTCGGCCTCCTGCTTCGCCTCCTCCGCCGCGGCCTGCATGTAGCTCTCGTACTGCAGCTGGGCGTACTCGGCGACCCGCCGGGCGTAGTCGTGCGCCTGGGCGATGATCTGCTCGGCCTCCCGCTGCGCCGCCGACAGCAGGTTGACCTCCTTCGCCGCGGGCAGCTTCGCCGCCGCGTCGGTGCTCGGGATCACCCCGTGCCGATGCAGCTCCAAATGGTCGTTGAGCCGCTCGTTCTCCGCCCGCAGGCCCGCGACCTGCGTCGCCAGCAGATCCAGCTCGTCGGCCACCTGCATCCGGAACCGGTCCACGTCCGTCTGGTCGTAGCCGCGCCGTGTGAACGACGCCGTGCCGAACTCCCACCGACGCACCCGGTCGGAGGTCATCCGGACCTGCACGGCACTGGAGACCTGAACTCCCTCGTACCTGCTGATCGGGGTTGCGCTCACCGGACACCTCCGGATTCGTCAGGGCCGGTCGCCGTCCGCCACGTCGGCCCGTACCAGTGCTTGCCGAAACCCTCGTGGTGCAGCTGACCGGCGTGGTAGCCGGCCTGCGTCAACGTGGTCACCGAATGGGAGACCATCTCGTCGGAACCGCAGATGTAGACGTGCCGGGAACGCCAGTCCCCGTCGGCCAACGCCCGGTCCACCGGCTGCACGAACTCGCCCGGCCGGCGCAGATCCATGCCCACCACATAGGTGACGGTCAACCACGGATACGACGACGCCAACTTGTCGATCGCGTCCGTGTCGTAGAACTCGTGTTGCGAACGGGCACCCACGTACAGGTCGACCTTGCGCCGCGAACCCTCCGCGGCGACCTGCTCCACCAACGACTTCACCGGCGCCCAGCCGGTGCCGCCGGCCAGCAGCAGCAGATCACTCGGGCCCGCCGACCACAGCAGCAGCCGATCCCCCACCGGCGCCGCCAGGTGGATCTGATCGCCCACCGCGCACCCGTACACCAGCCGCGACGACACCGCGCCACCGGGCGCCGCACGCACGTGCAGCTCCAGGGTGCCGTCGGCGCGTGGCGCGTTCGCCGGCGAGTAGTACCGCCACGACCGCACCGTCGGGTGGGACACCCCGATCGACTGGCCCGGCGTGAACGGCAGCAGGTACTGCGGGCGCAACGTCAGCACCGCCACGTCGAACGTCCGGCGCTCGTGCCCGACGATCTCGGCCACCCACCACGGCGGGTTCACCGCTTCGGCGGCCTGCGCGGCGTCGATCATCACCTGCGAGACCAGCCCGTACGCGGCCGTCCAGTCCTGGGCCAGCTCGTCGGTCCACGCCTCGCCGAGGAAATGCCGCAGCGTCGCCACCAGCGCCTCGCCGACCGCCGGGTAGTGCTCGGCGCGCACCGCGAACTTGCGGTGGTCGGCACCGAGATCCTTCAGGAACCCGACCAGGCCGTCGACCTGGTCCACGTGGGACACGATGTGCCCCAACGCAGTCACCAGTCGATCCCGCTGCCCGGCCATGTTCGTGGGGAACATCTGCCGGGTCTCCGGGTAGGCCAGGAACAGCGTCGAGTAGAAGTAGAGCGGCACCTGGTCGCCGTGCGCGGCGACCAGGGACCAGCTCTGCTTCAGCCGTGCCGCGTCCACCCTCAGACGCCCGACCCGTGACCGGACGACACCACCTGGTCCTGCACCTTCTCCAGGACGACCTGAACGTCGGTGATGATGTCCTGCGGCACCCCCAGCTCCGTGAGCGTCGCGGTCAGGTGCTCACCGACCTTCACGTAGTGCGCCACGGGGATGCCCAGCGGCTGGTGCGCCTCGGCCAGCCCACGGCCGGCGTACTCGTTGGGCCCGCCGAGCACCACGGTCAGCATCAGCGCCAGGTGCCGCCGCTGCTCCGTCATGTCGATGTCGGAGAAGTAGCCGGCCAGCTCCGGGTCGGCGAGCACCTTGTCGTAGAACAGCGCCACGGCCGCCTTGACCGAACTGGCGCCGCCAATGCGCGCGTAGTGGGAGGGCGCGGTTTCTTCGATAACCGTCACGGTCGTTCCTTCCAGGGTGAAGGGCCGCGCGAATCGGCGCGGAGGGGCAACCTGTCGGCTGGCGGGAGTTACCGTGACGTCAGCGCCAGCACGACCGTGTGGGACCATAGCGCGCCATCCGGATAAGGTCACGACCGGCCCATCGGAATTCGGACAACAGCCGACCGGACAGCATCGACATCGTCCGGATGGGCGGCAATCAGGACGTCTACGGCTGGTCACCAGCCGTAGACCGGTCCACGTGACACTCTCCACCCTGGACAATCCCGCCCGCGAACCACACCACCACGCCGGCTTCGCCCCTGATCACCACCGACGCGATCCGGCCCGGCGACAGACGCACCGCCGGACGAGTCCCACCGACCGGACCGTTCCAGCCGCGCCCACGACCAACCCGACACGCTGCGTCACCAACAAAGGAATCGCGTCGGGCCCCGGCCACGACGCGATCCGAAAGAGCCAACCCGGCGGCTCAACCCGCCCGGCGCCGCGCCCGACGCGCCGCCAACTCGTCCCCCACCGGCTCCGCCGCACCCGCCGCCTCAGGCGCCTCCGGCGCGGACGCCGCCGGCTCCTGCCCGACCGGCTCCGCCGGCAGGTGCGACAGCGAACCCTGGATCTCCTTGAACGCCCCGCCGATCGCGATGCCGAACACGCCCTGGCCGCCCTGCAACAGGTCGACCACCTCCTCCGGCGACCGGCACTCGTACACCGTCGTCCCGTCCGAGATCAGCGTGATCCCCGCCAGATCCTCCACCCCACGCGACCGCAACGCCTCGATCGCCTTCCGAATGTTCTGCAGGGACACCCCGGCGTCCAGCAACCGCTTCACGACCTTCAACACCACCAGGTCGCGGAAGGAGTACAACCGGGACGTCCCCGAACCCGACGCGTCCCGCACGCTCGGCACCACCAGCCCCGTCCGGGCCCAGTAGTCCAACTGCCGATAACTGATACCCGCCGCGTGGCAGGCGGTCACACCCCGGTAGCCCACCGCACCATCACCCTCGGTGCCCGGGACGGGCGACGCCACACCCGACTGCTGCGGCGTACCCGGATCAGGATCTCGCGGCTCGTGCATCCGGACAACCTCCCCGCCCGTGCGGCGACACGCCGTTTCTCCGAACGTGCACCCCTCGACACCGCAACCCTATAGCGGCCCTCAGGAGTTACCACGGAGGAACCGACGCGACACGCCGCGCAGGCACCCGGAAGATCACCGACGACAACACCCAGTCACCCACGGTGACGCCAGATCGTCGGCCGCCGACACCCGGCCGGGCAGCGGACTCAGCCCGCGAAGTCCTCCGGCCGCACCTGCTCCAGGAACTCGCGGAACTTCTCCACCTCGTCCTCCTGCTCATCCGGGATCACGATCCCCGCCTCGCTGAGGACCTGCTCGGCACAACGAATCGGAGCCCCGACCCGCAACGCCAACGCGATGGAATCGCTCGGCCGCGCGGACACCCGCACACCGTCGCCGATCAGCAGATCGGCGTAGAAGACGTTCTCCTTCAACTCGGTGATCTCCACCGCCCGCAACGGCGCCTGCAACGCCGCCAGCACGTCCCGCAGCAGATCATGCGTCAACGGCCGGGCCGGCTTGACCCCCTGCTGCTCGTAGGCGATCGCCGTCGCCTCGACCGCGCCGATCCAGATCGGCAGATAGCGGTCCCCCTCGACCTCCCGCAGCAGGACGATCGGCTGGTTGCTGGGCAGCTCCACCCGAACTCCGACCACGCTCAGCTCGCGCACCGCCGCCTCCGTGTCGTTGTCACCTATGCCCGCACCGCGCCCTTCCCTGCACGGTACACGGACCGCGACACGGGAGTCCCATGCGCTACGTGCACCACGCGCCTCGCCAGAAAGGGGTTACCCCGGCAAGCCTACGACACGCTTCCCGGGGCAGATCTTTCCGCTCTCACGCAAGCGAAGGGCCGGGCGTCACCGACACCCGGCCCCGCACCGTCACCGACCCAACGACGACCGCAACCCCACCCGCACCAGGGCCGCGTGCAACTGCTGCGACAACGCCACCAACTCACGCGCCGTCTCCGCCGCCCGGGACCGCGCCGCCGGATCACTCTGCCGCGCCAACGGCGCCACCAACTGCGCGAACAGACCGACCTCCCGATCCGCCGCCGTCCGGTAACCCCGCAGATGCCGCGGCTCCAGCCCGTACGCCGCCAACCCCGCCACCGCCCGCGCGATGATCAGAGCATCCGCGTCGTACCAACCCGCCGGATCGGACACCAGCACACCGAGCCGCTCCAACTCCGCCAACGTCGACTCGTCGATCCCGGAACGCGCGATCAGCTCCGCCCGCCCCAGCCGCACCTCCGACGACTCGGCAGGACCCGGCTCACCCCGTCCCGGCACCTCACCACCGGGACCGACCGCCACCAACGCCGGCCGCTGCCGACCCGACGCGCCACCCGACGCGTCGAACTCCGCCAACTGGTCACGGATCACCCGCAACGGCAGATACTGATCCCGCTGCGCGGTCAACACGAACCGCAACCGCGCCACATCGTCCCAGCTGTACTTCCGATACCCCGCCGGCGTCCGCTGCGGCTCCACCAGACCCTCGGTCTCCAGGAACCGCAACTTCGAGATCGTGACGTCCGGGAACTCCACCCGCAACTGCCCCAGCACCTCACCGATACTCATCAGCGGATGGGACCGGGCCGCCCCGGGCGGCGTCGAAGCCGCAGGCTCGTTCACCCCCGGCCGGCCTCCTCCTCCGGGCGCGGACCGGCGATGAACACCACCCGGAACTTGCCGATCTGCACCTCGTCACCATTGCTCAACGTGGCCGCCTCGACCCGCTCCCGGTTCACGTACGTGCCGTTCAGGCTGCCCACGTCCCGCACCGTGAACGTGCCACCGTCCCGGTGGAACTCGGCGTGCCGCCGCGACACCGTCACGTCGTCCAGGAAGATGTCACTGTCCGGGTGCCGGCCACTCGTCGTCACATCGTGGTCCAACAGGAACCGGGCGCCCGCGTTCGGACCCCGGCGAACCACCAGCAGCGCCATCCCCGGCGGCAACGAACCGGACATCCGGCTCGGCACCACATCGGTGTCCGGACCCTCCAGCACTTCGTCGAGCGAACCGAGATTGAGCGTCGAAGTGACGTCGAGTGGGGGGAACTCGTCGTCTGGGCGCGTCATGGGACCACCTCACGGATCTGTTCGGTCGGCGTCGGGTAATGGCGGGTCTGGCCGCCGGGCGGTCACACCCGGCGGCTGGCTCCCCGTGCCCGGGAAGGCGCATTCCACAAACGCTCAACTATTGGGTTCTCGGTCGACTGGGCGAGCCTAGCCAGCGCCGAAATGCAGGGCAACCGGACGCGCAGAGAACAACCCCGCCCGCCCGGGACGACACTCAGCTCTCAGTGAGCTCGCGGTACGCGCCAGCGGTCAGCAGACCCCCGACCGCGGCCGGATCATCCGGGGTGATCTCCAACAACCACCCCGCACCGTACGGATCCGTGTTGATCACCTCAGGGGTGTCGCCGAGCGCCTCGTTACGCGCCGCCACCGTACCGCTGATCGGCGCATAGATCTCCGACACGCTCTTCGTCGACTCGATCTCACCCAGCGGCTCACCGGCCGCCACCACCGCACCCTCGTCCGGCAACTGGACGAACACGATGTCACCCAGGGCGTCCTGCGCGAAGTGCGTGATGCCGACCCGGACGGCGCCACCGTCGCCATCGGCCACCCACTCGTGCTCGGCGGTGTACCGCAGATCCTCAGGAATCACCAGCTGCGTCCTTCATCCATCGGTGCACCGGGGGGAACCGGTGCCGGCCGCGCCCGGTCAGGAGACCGGACGGGCGTGTTCCAGCTTGATCGGGGCGTGCAGCTGCGAAACCTCCACAACCTCACGATCCACGGGGGTCACGCTACCGCCGGCATCGTTGACCGATGCGACCACCCCGCCGGGAATGTTCAACGCCGTACGCATCGTCGCCGGATCACCGATCACCAGGATCGTGTACGGGCCACTCAACCGCCGCCCGTCCACCACCAGGCCACCGCCCTCGGCGTCCACGAAATACGTCGACGCGATGATCCGCACCGCCGTCCCGTCGGCACCGGAGATCTGCATCGCCTCCGCGCCCGCGCCCCGCAACTCCTCCACCGCGTCCAGGATCCGCGTCGACGAGATCGCCTTGCCGTCACCCACGAAGCGCACCGACAGCCCCGGCCCCACCGCCGGCAACGTACCCGCCAGAATGCCCAACTCGTCGGCCCGCCGCGTCGCCTCCTCCAGCGCCGCCTGCCGACCCTGCTCACCCGAGCGCAGCTGCCGCTGGCTCTCCTCCAGCGCCTCGATGTCCTGCCGCAGCCGCCGCTCCCGGGAATCCAGATCCGACGAGATCCGGACCAGGTCCTCCTCCCGGGTCGCCGCCAGGGTCGGATCCGTCGAGGTCGTCTTCAACTGCACCACCAGGGTGAACCCCAGCAACGCCAGCAGCACGCCGATCATCGCCCCCGCCGACGTCAACCGCCGCCTACCCGAACCCTCCGCCACCGGCGCCGGCGCCGACGCGGCAGCCTCCGGCTCAGCCTCGGGACTCGCCGGCTCGGCCTCCGGGCTCGCCGGCGCGTCGGCCTCCCGCTCCGCCGGCCCGTCCGGCGCCAGCGGACTCAACTCATCGGGATCCGGCGCGTCCGGCCGCGGATCCGGCTCACCCGCCGGCCCCGCCGGCCGGGTCGGCTCCGCCGCCGGCCAACCGGTCCCGGTCTCCCTGTGCTCCTCGCTCATCGCCACCAACCTACGCCCGGAACAGGTGCCGGCGGATCGCCGCCACGTTTCCGAAGATGCGCACCCCGAGCACGACCACCACACCGGTGGACAGCTGACCGCCCACCCCCAACTGGTCACCCAGGTACACGATCAGACCCGCCACCAGAACGTTCGAGATGAACGACACCACGAACTGCTTGTCGTCGAAGATCCGGTCGAGCTTCGCCCGGACCCCGCCGAACACCGCGTCGAGCGCGGCCACCACGGCGATCGGCAGGTACGGCTGCAACGCAGCGGGCACGGTGGGGTCGAGGTACACCCCGAGGACCACACCGGCGAGCAACGCCAGCACCGCGATCATCGGCCACCTCCGGAGGGGCTGGGAGAGGTCCCCGAGCCGGACGGCCCGGGACTGGTCTTACCCGCGGCACCCGAACCCGACGGCGACGGGCTCGGACTGACCGAGGGCTCGGCGTAGCGTAGCCGCGGCTGCGGAGCCGCCGGCAGGGTGAGGTCCTCGGCCTCCTTCACCCCGAACGACAGGCCCGTGCTCCGCGCGACCTCCCGCATCAGGCTCGCCGCCCGGCTGTCGTCGAACCGGTCCCGCATCGAACCCGGACCGATCGCCGCCACCTCGTACGGGCCCGTCACCGGCCGGTAGTCGACGAGGATCGCCTCCCCCGCCGACCGGATCGTCGACGTCGCGGTCAACCGCTGCCCGTTGATTGCGACCGCCTCCGCGCCCGCCGCCCACAACGCGTTGGCCACCTTCTGCAGGTCGGAGTACAACACCCGGGACGGCCCCGCGTCCGCGCCCGTCACCGCGTCCTTGTCCTCGGCACCGTCGGCCAATCGCACCACCACACCGTCACCCCGCACCCGGGCCAGACCGGTGCCGGCCTCCAGGTTGCGCAACCGGGACGCCTGCGAGCCGCTCAGCGCCGCGTCCCGCTGCCGGCTCACCTCCTCGCGCAACTGCTCCGCGCGCGCGGTCAACCGGTCGGTCTCGCTCTCCCGCTGCTTGATCTCGGCGATCAGGCCGGCGCGCGCCTTCGCCCGGCCCGGCTCCTCCGCCATGGTCTCCCGGTAGGCGACGGAGAAGAGGAACCCGATCGCCACCACGACCACCACGGTCACCGGGCGGGCCGCCCAGCGGCGCAGGCCGGACGGCGGGGCCTGCCGGCGACGGGTCGCCGCGTCCGCGTACCCGGGGTCGAGGGGGTTGCGGAACAGGTCGGTGAGGAAGTCCGGCGCGTACACCCGGGCCGAGGGGTCCCGGCCCTCGCGGGGGGTCGAACTCATGCCGGCGCACCCCCGGCGCGGGCGCGCATCTCGCGGACCAGCCGACCGGCCTGCACCACGTACATCGCCCCGGCCACCCAGTAGAGCACCAACCCCCACCAGGCCAGCCCCCAGCCGATCGCGCCGGCGGCGGTCGCCACGCCGGGCGCCGCCGCGGCCAGCAGCAGGATCGGGAACGCGGCCAGCAGCAGGAAGGTGGCGGTCTTGCCCACGTAGTGCACCGGCGGCGGGCCGTAGCCGTACCGACGCAGCACGGCCAGCGAACCGAGCAGGAGCAGCTCGCGGGCGAGCAGCGCCCCGGTGAACTGCCACGGCACCACCTCCCGCGCGGTGAACGCCAGGAGCGTGGCCAGGATGTAGAGCCGGTCGGCGAGCGGGTCGAGCAGCTCTCCCAGCCGGCTGACCTGGTGCAGGCGGCGGGCGATCCAGCCGTCCACCCAGTCGCTGGTACCGCCGATGGCGAGCACCACGATCGCCGCCACGTCCGCGCGGACGACCAGGAAGAGGTACAGGAAGAGCGGCACGCCGAGCAGGCGGACGAAACTGATCACGTTCGGCAGGGTGAGGACGCGGTCCCCCACGACCGCCGTCGTACCGCCGGAAGCCGAACGCTCCGCGCGAGCCGGGCGACGCGACACCGAACCCTCCCTCCGCAGCACGTTCCGGCGGCCGACCGTGGTCGACCGCTCCGGAGGAACGTGCGCGTTGCCGGCCGGTCACCGCCGGCGCCCTCTGCGATCCCGGGCTGGGACCTCCCCCGATGCGGCCCACGATCGGTTCGATCGCGGGCCGGTGAGTTGCGCTGCCACTATATCGGGCGCTTCCCCGCGGCCCGGGCGCCCAGCTTGCGTCGCCGCTCAGCTTTCGGTTTGTGTGTGGCCTCGCACCATCGGTAAGGCATCCTAGGACACTAGTTGGGAACTGACCGCCCGGCGGACCCGGCCGGTCCAGCCGGAACGATTAGGCGGTGCGGGCCGTGGCGGTGGAATCGGTGGCGGTCTGCGGCGCGGACATCGCCGCCGCTGCCTGGCTGAACGCGACCAGGGCCAGCAACAGCTCGTGCTGCACCCGGTTGGGCATCCGGTCGAGGACCGCCTGCACGGCCTGGTGCCGGCGGTCCCTCAGCTCGCGCAACAGCGTCTCCGCCGTCGCGGTCGGGATCAACCGGACCTCGCGCCGGTCGCGGGGGTCCGCCACCCGGCGGACCAGGCCGACCGCCTCCAGCCGGTCGCAGAGCCGGCTGGCCGACGACGGCACCACGTCCAGCAGCTCAGCCAGCCGGTTCACGTTGGTCTCCGGGTGCGCCATGATCAGCGAGAGCACCCGCAGCTGGGTCGGCGAGACGCTGACGCTGTGCCGGGAGGTCGCCGAATCGAGCACGCCGACGAGCGCCTCAGCGGCCGCATCGATGGCCGCGGCAAGATTCGGAGGTCGCTCCACCCGCTGTCCCCTGCGATCGTCCCGTTCGTGTTCGCTCCGCCGGTCCGTTACCGCCCGCACTCGTCGTCCACACGGCCGGAACCGCGCCAGTCCAGGCAGACGACGACCGCGTCGTCACGGAGGTCCGCGTCGACGTGGTACGCGTGCAGTTCGCGCATCACCGTACCAACTGCCTCGGTCGCCGGCTGCAGCCGAGTGGACCGCATCGACCGCGCCATGGCCCGGTCCCCGTACGGCTCCTGGCCGCCCGGCTCGGCGGCGTACACGCCGTCGCTGACCACGAACAGCCGGTCCCCCGGCTCCACCGCGAACTCCTGCACGTCGTACCGGGTCTCGGCGAACATGCCCAGCGGCAGCTGCTGCTCCAGGGCGATCGGGGTGACCGTGCCCCCGCGCAGCCGCAGCACGTGCGGCGAACCGGCGTCCACCGCCTTGACCACGCCCCGCCGGGTGTCCAGCTCGAGCAGGAGCGTCGCCACGTGCCGGCTGCCGCGGTGCTGGTAGAAGATGGTGTCCGAGGCCAGCTCCGCCTGCTCGACCAGGCTGCCGCCGGACCGGCGGGCGTTGCGCATCGCATTCACGGTGACCGCGGTGAGCAGCGCGGCCGCCAGGCCGTTGCCGGCGCCGTTGAGCACCGTGACGGTGAGCCGGTCGCCGTCGACCGACCAGTCGAAGTGGTCACCGCCGACCGTGTACGCCGGTTCGAGCTGGCCGGCCAGCAGGAACGCGTGGTGCGCGACGCTGCGTCCGGGCAGCAGGTCCCACTGCATCTCGGCGGCCATGCTCAGCCGCTCCCGACGCCGTGCCCGGCGGTAGCGGTCGGTCTCCCGGTCGGCCGCGCGCAGCGCCACCGCCAGCTCGCCCGCGATGTCCCGGGCCGCCTCCACCGCCGCCGGGTCCGGCTGGGCCGGCAGCTCGACCAGCAGCACCCCGAGCCGTTCGCCCCACACCGACAGCGGCAGGTAGGCCCGGCACCGGCCGTCCTCGCCGGCGTCCAGCACCGGCCGCTGGCTGCTGAAGCAGCGCTGAGCCACGCCGTGGCAGGAGAGGAAACCGGCGTCCGGCACCTCCGGGTCCAGCACCGGCCAGAGCCCGCTGAACCGGTAGTCGGCGATGAACACCTCGGTGCGTGACGCCCCCAGCGCCGCGCGAATCGCCCGGTCGGCGGCCTCCACCAACTGGTCGGGCGGGGCCACGCGCAGGGCGCGCGACACCTGTCCGGCCGCATCCGGCATGTGCATCCTCCGCGATTATTGCTCTGGGGCAAGCATCATACGGAGGCGTGCCT
>NZ_QGKS01000358.1 GCF_003172935.1 Micromonospora sicca
GGGCGGCGCAGGGGCAGCGCGGCGGCGCCGGCGGCCCCGGTGGCCACGCGGAGCGCCCGGCGCGCGGCGGCCAGGCCGACGGCCGAGCCGTCGGCGGCCGGGGTGCCGGCCGGGCGGGCGGCGCGGGCGGCGACCGTCCAGGCGGCGAGCTGACCGACCCGCTTGGCCGCCTCGGCGAGCCGTTCCTCCGGCAGCTCCCCGGCCTGCACCGCGGCGACGATGGCGTCGCGCAGCTCCCGGGCGTCCGCCTCGGTGGCCCGCTCCCCGCCCACGCAGATCGCGTCCGCGCCGGCGGCGAGCGCGCGTACCGCGGCGCCGGCGAAGCCGTACCGGTCGGCCACGGCCCGCATCTCCACCGCGTCGGTGACCACCGCGCCGTGGAATCCCAGTTCCTCGCGGAGCAGCCCGCCGAGGATGCGCGGGCTGAGGGTGGCCGGCAGCTCCGGGTCGAGCGCGGGCACCAGCAGGTGCCCGGTCATCACCGCCTGCACCCCGGCGGCCACGGCGGCCCGGAACGGCGCCAGCTCGACGGCCTCGAGGTGGGCCCGGTCCCCGCCGATGCGGGGCAGGTCGTGGTGCGAGTCGACCCGGGTGTCGCCGTGCCCCGGGAAGTGTTTGGCGCAGGCCGCCACGCCGCCGGCCTGGAGCCCGCGGACCCAGGCGGCGGTGTGCCGGGCGACCAGGTCGGCGGCGGCGCCGAACGAGCGGACGCCGATGACCGGGTTCGCCGGGTTGGAGTTGACGTCGGCGTCCGGGGCGTAGTTGAGGGTGATCCCGAGGGCGGCCAGCTCGGCGCCGAGGTCGTGGGCCACCTCCTCGGTCAGCGTCGGGTCGTCGACCGCGCCGAGGGCGAAGTTGCCGGGCCGGGAGCTGCCCCGGGCGGACTCGATCCGGGTGACGTCGCCGGCCTCCTCGTCGATGGCCACGATGACGTCCGGACGCTCGGCGCGCAGCGTCGCGGTGAGCGTGGCGAGCTGCCCGGGGTCGACGATGTTGCGAGCGAAGAGGACCACCGAGCCGAGGCCCTCGCCGAGCCACCGGCACACCCACGGTGGCGGGGTGGTGCCCACGAATCCGGGTTGCAGGACGGCGGCGGCAAGGCCCGCCAGGTCTCCGGTCGCCCCCACGGTCCGCTCGTTCATGCGCTGTCGTACCCCCGTCTTCCCCACCGTCCCCGCCGCCCCGGCGGGTGCTGCCATGGTCACACCGGGCTCCGAAATAGTCAATAAACCTTACTGTTACCGCCTGGCGGTTCCCGGCACGGGGTGGGAGAGTGCGACCCATGCACCCCGCGCTGCTCGCCGACGCCACCAGCGCCGCGGACGTCCCCGGCGTACGGCTGCTCGGCCTGGTGGTCGGCGGCCTGTTTCTGCTGCTCGCAATCCGGGCGATGTTCCGCCGCTGACCCACCCGGCTCCGCCGGTTCGGCCGACACCCACTCCGGGTACGGCACTCGTTGACCATCCGGTGCGCCCGGCACCGCGAACAGCGAGGGGGAGCGATGAGGATCGGCTACTTTCTGTCCAGCGAGGAGTACACCCCGGCGGAGCTGCTGGAGCAGGCGCGCGGCGCCGAGCGGGCGGGCTTCGAGGCCCTGTGGATCTCCGACCACTACCATCCGTGGGTGGACGCGCAGGGCCAGAGCCCCTTCGTCTGGTCGACCATCGGCGCGCTCAGCCAGGTCTGCGCGCTGCCCGTCACCACGGCGGTCACCTGCCCGACCGTCCGGATCCACCCGGCCGTGGTCGCCCAGGCGGCGGCGACCAGCGCGGTCATGCACGACGGCCGGTTCGTGCTCGGCGTCGGCACCGGTGAGGCCCTCAACGAGCACATCTTCGGCGACGCCTGGCCGCAAACCGACGTCCGGCTGGAGATGCTGGAGGAAGCGGTCGGGGTGATGCGGGAGCTGTGGCGGGGCCGGTTCGTCAACCACCGCGGCAGGCACTACACCGTCGAGCACGCCCGGATCTACACGCTGCCGGACACGCCACCGCCGGTCTACGTCTCCGGCTTCGGCCCCAAGGCCATCGACCTGGCGGGCCGGATCGGCGACGGCTACATCAGCACCATGCCCGACGCGGACCTGGTCCGCCGGTTCCGGGACAACGGTGGCGGCGACAAGCCGTGCCAGGCCGGCTTCAAGGCGGCGTACGCCGACAGCGAGGACGCCGGCGCGCGAATCGCGTACGAGCGGTGGCCGAACGCCGGGGTGCCGGGCGAGCTGTCCCAGGTGCTCCCCTCGCCGCGCCACTTCCAGCAGGCCGCCCAGCTGGTGAAGCCGGAGATGATGAAGGACTCGTTCGTCTGCGGCAACAGCGCCGACGCCCACCTGGAGATGATCGACAAGTACGCCAAGGCCGGCTTCGACGAGGTCTACGTGGCCAACACCGGCCCGCACTGGCAGGGCCTGTTCGACCTCTACCAGCGCGAGGTGCTGCCCCGGCTGCGGTGACCCGGCTCCCCCGGTCAGCCGTCGGCGGGCCGGGCGATGCCGTGCACAAGCGTGGCGACCAGCTCGGCGACCAGCCCGGGCGAGGGCTCGGGCGGCGCTGACGTGGGGTCGAGAAGGTGGCCGAGGACCAGGTCGTGGCAGACCCCGACGACGAGCGTGGCCACCGCCTCGGGACTGGCCGCCGGGGCCACCCGGCCGAGCCCCTGCTCGCCACGGACGTACCCGGCCAGCTCGGACCGGAGACCGTGCCCGCCCGCCAGCGGGTTGGGCAGCTCGGCGAGGCGGGCGAGGACCTTCGGCTGGGTGGACAGACCGGCGAACGCCGGCAGGATCGCCGCATGCACCGCCAGGGCCCGTTCCAGGTACGCCCGCAGGTTCGCCTCGACCGTCCGCTCGCCCGGTCGGGGGGGCTCCCCCTCCTGCGCGGCCTCCACCGCCCGCACGTGCGCGTGCAGGGCGTGCGCCAGCAACTCCTCCTTGTCGGCGAAGTGGTTGTAGAGCACGCCGTCGGCGACCGCTGCCTCGCGGGCGATGTCGCGGACGGTCAGCCCGGCCGAGCCTCGTCGGGCGATGAGCCGTACGGCGGCAGCGATCAGGTGCTCGCGCAGGCTCTGGTCGCCGCCGCGCAGCGCGGCCGCTCTCCTCGGTGACATCACCCCGCATCCTAGGCTCGGCGCCCGGGCGGGCCGTCAGTCCGGCCGGTGGGCGGTGACCAGCCAGGCGGTGCCGCGCAGGCGTACGGCGTCGCGCTGCTGGTACGGCAGCAGCGCCTCGAGCACGGCCGCGCGGGCCCGGTCCGCCGTGGCCGCGTCGACCCGGCCGAGCTGGTGCCGGATCGGCCCCCAGCCGGCCAGGAACCCGGCCGCGTCGGCGGCGTCCCGCCCCCACACCTCCTGCGCCTCCACCCGGACGCAGTCGACCCCGGCGAAGCCGGCCTCGGTGAGCACCCGCTGGACAACCGCCGGGTCGGCCAGGGAGAGCGGCTCGGCGACGCCGGTGCCGTCGGTCCCCGGTGGCGGCAGGTGGGCGGCGAGGGCGCCGAGCACCGCACCCAGGTCACCGTGGCGGAAGCCGTCGAGGCTGACGAAGGCGAGCCGGCCCCCGGGGCGCAGCGCGCGGCCGATGTTGGCGAACGCGGCGACCGGGTCGGCGAAGAACATCACCCCGAAGCGGCTCAGCGCCACGTCGAAGCCGGCGGCGGGAAACGGGTACGCCTGCGCGTCGGCGCGGAGGAACTCGACGTTCGCCACGCCCTCCTCAGCGGCGGACTCCCGGGCGCGGTCGAGCATGGGGGCGGAGAGGTCGACCCCGACGGCGTGCCCGTCGCTGGAGCGGCGGGCGGCGAACCGGGTCAGCTGCCCGTTGCCGCAGCCGATGTCCAGGATCCGGTCGCCGGGCCGGACGGCGGCCAGCACGGCGTCGTTGAACCCGCTGTTCACCGGTAGCGGGCCTGGTGTTCGGCCCAGTGCCGGCCCTCGTAGCCGTTCCACGCCTCCGCCTGTCCGGTGTTGACGACGGTCTCCATGCTTCCCCCTTTATGATCGCTCGTTCATGAACGCATGTTCATGATGAACGAGCCGCGGCGCGCCGTCAACGCCCGGAGGACGGCGGACGGGCCGCCGCGCCGGCACGGTCCGGTTTCGCCCGCTGCCCGCCCGGGTACCTCCGGCCACCGATGAAGCTGACCACGCACTCGACGACGTTGCGCCGCGCGGCGCGGAGCCTCTTCGGCTGGACCACGCTCCGGCCCAACCAACTGGCCGTGATGCGCGCGGTGATGAAGCGACGCGATGCCCTGGTGGTCCTGCCGACCGGCGCCGGCAAGTCGGCTATCTACCAGATCCCGGCCAGCCTGATCCCCGGACCCACCGTGGTCGTCTCCCCGCTGCTGGCCCTCCAGCAGGACCAGATCGCGGCGCTCAACGAGCGGCAGCGCCCCGAGCTGCGCGCCGTCCGGATCAGCTCGGACGAGAGCGCGGCCCAGCAGGCCGAGGCGATCGCCGAGGTCCGGGAGGGGCGCGCCGAGTTCCTCTTCATCACCCCGGAGGCGCTCAGCGACCCGGACCGGATGGCCGAGGTCCGGTCGCTGAACCCGGCGCTCGTGGCGGTCGACGAGGCGCACTGCATCTCGGCCTGGGGACACGACTTCCGCCCCGACTACCTGGCGCTGGGTCACCTGATCGACGGCCTCGGCCGACCGCCGGTGGTCGCGCTCACCGCCACCGCCTCCCCGCCGGTACGCGACGACATCATCGCCCGGCTGCGGCTGCGCGACCCCGAGGTGGTGGTCTCCGGGCTGGACCGGCCCAACCTCTTCCTCGAGGTGGCGCACTGCCCCACCGACGACTACCGCTGGCGGCGGCTGGTCGCGCTGCTCAGCGACGACAAGCGCCCGGGCATCAGCTACGTGCCCACCCGGCGGGCGGCCGAGGAACTGGCCCAGCGGCTCACCGACGCCGGGTTCCCGGCGCAGTACTACCACGGTGGGATGCCCACCACCGCCCGCAACGAGCTGCACGAGGCGTTCCTCGCCGACCAGGTGCCGATCATGGTGGCGACGTCCGCCTTCGGCATGGGCATCGACAAGCCGAACATCGCCTGGGTGGTGCACATGGCGCTGCCCGACTCCCCGGACAGCTACTTCCAGGAGATCGGCCGCGCCGGCCGGGACGGTGAGCCGGGCCGGGTGCTGCTGCTCTGGCGCGCCGAGGACGTCGGGCTGCAGCGCTACTTCAGCGGCGGCCTGCCGGACTCCACCGAGCTGCGGGACCTCGCCGCGGTGCTGCGCAAGCAGGCCCGGACCAAGAAGGAGCTGCGCGAGCTGACCGGCCTGGGCCCGCGCAAGCTCGGCCAGTACCTCTCCCTGCTGGAGCAGGTCGGGGCCGTGGAGCCGCGTGCCCGGCAGCGGCTCGGCGCGCCGCGTTACGCCCCGAAGCCGGTCGACGCCGCGGCGGCTGCGCTGGCCGAGGCGGAACGGCAGCAGACGGTCACCCGGTCGCGTACCGACATGATGCGGGCCTTCGCCGAGACCACCGGGTGCCGGGGGCAGGCGCTGCTGGCGTACTTCGGCGAGCAGATGAGCAAGGTCTGCGGGCACTGCGACAACTGCCACGCCGGCACCAGCGTCGCCGACGACGGGGCGAGCGGGCCGTTCCCGGTGCACAGCCAGGTCCGGCACCCGGAGTGGGGTGCCGGTCTGGTGCTCAGCTACGAGGAGGACCGGATGACGGTGCTCTTCGACGAAGTGGGGTACAAGACGTTGTCCGTGCGCGTGGTGTCCGAACAGGGCCTGCTGACGCTGCACTAGCCTGACCCGGGCGCCGGCATGGCGCCCGGCACCACTGACGACGATGACCAGGGCGAGAGGGGCTCACTCGTGATCGAGCAGCCGGCGTACACCGGGTTCGGATTCTCCGACGAGGAGTGGGGGCTGCTGGTCGGCCTGCCGCAGTCGGTGCTGACCGCGGCGAGCGCGGCCGAGTCGGACGGCACCAAGCGCACCATGGCCGAGAACGCGGCCGGGCTGGAGGGCATCGCCGCCGGGCGCGAGTCGGCCAGCCCGCTGGTGGCCGCGGTCGCCGGCGAGATCGTCGCCCGGGTGGGCGACCCGGAGGCCGGCGAGGAACTGCCGGTCATCGAGCCGGCCGACCCGCAGGCGATGATCGACGACGTGCTGGCCCGGGCCGGCCAGGCGGCGGCCCTGCTGGCCGCCCGGGTGGACGAGGGTCAGGCCGGGGCGTACAAGCACTGGCTGGTGGAGATCGCCGAGCAGGTGGTGACCGCGGCGCCCAGCGGCGGCCTGCTGGGCCTCGGCGGCGACGTGGTCAGCGACTCGGAGCGCCGCTTCCGGGACCGGCTCTCCCGCGTGCTCAACGACTGACGGCACCGGCCGCGACCTCGGCACGGATCGTCAACATCGCGGCGTCCATCGTCAACCCCGGGCGGAAATACTGATGGCGGGCCGTCAGCCGGGAGACCGGCACGGCCCACTGGTAACGGGGGGGCCGGGGCGAGGCGCCCGCGACGGTCCGTCGCGGGCGGCCGCCCGGTGCCGAGGGCTTCCGCTCGCACCGGCAGGGCCACCGGACCGGCCGACTCCGACCCCGTCGTACTTCCCCCCAGGACTGACGACGGGGTCGGTCGGTCAGGCCTCCTCCAGCAGCGCCAGCACCAGCTTCTCCACGTCGCCGCGGGGCATCTCGGGCTCGACCGGCGCCACCACCCCGTCGTGGTACAGGTCCACCACGCGCGGGTCCACGTAGGACGTACGGGCCACGGTCGGGGTGTTGCCCAGCAGGTCGGCGACGGAACGCATCACCGCCGCGACGGCCCGCTTCCGGGCGGTCGCCGAACGCTGCCGGCCGGCCGTGGCCAGCTCCGTCGCCGCCAGCACCGTCGCGTGCCAGGTACGGAAGTCCTTCGCGGTCATCTCCCCGCCGCTGGCGTCGCGGAGGTAGTCGTTGACCTCGTCGCTGCGCACGTCGCGCCAGCTCCGGCCGTCCCAGTAGCCGAAGAGCCGTTCCTCCGCCCGCCGTCGCCGGCGCAGGTTGGTCAGCACCCGGCACAGCTCCGGGTCCTCGATCCGGCGCACCTGGTCGATGCCGCCCTTGGCCGGGAACTCGAAGACCACGCACCCCCGCCGGGACCGGGCGTGTTCGGGGCGCAGGGTGGACACGCCGAAGGTCGGGTCGTCGCCGGTCGCGTACTGGTCGCTGCCCACCCGGAACATGCCCATGTCGAGCAGCCGAGCCACGGTGGCGAGCACCCGCTCGCGCCGCAGCCCGCGCGACGCCAGGTCGTGGTCGACCCGGTCGCGCAGGTCGGGCAGCCGGCGCGCCACCTCCAGCACGTGGTCGAACTTAGCCTCGTCCCGCTTCTGGCGCCACATCGGATGGTAGAGGTACTGCTTGCGCCCGGCCGCGTCGACGCCGGTGGCCTGGATGTGCCCGTTCGGGTACGGCGAGATCCAGACGTCCTGCCAGGCCGGGGGGATCACCAGCTCGCGCAGCCGGGCCAGCTCGTCGGGGTCGCGGACCGGCTCGCCGGCCGAGTCGAGGAAGAGCCAGCCCTTGCCGCGCCGCCGGCGCCCGTACCCCGGCCGGCCCGGATCACTACGCCGCAACCGCACCGGACACCCGCACCGCCCGTTCCGCCTCGTCCACGGCGGCCAGCACCTCGTCGACCGAGATGGCCGCCAACGTCGGATGCGTTCCTACCCCGCCGGGCCGGCTCCAATCGCGGTCGATCCGCGCCCGGTCCCCCGCGTCGAGCACCCGGTGCCGGGGGCGGTCCGGCGGCGGCCCCCAGCGGGCCGGCGGGACCGGTCCGAACAGCACCACCGAGGCGGTGCCGTACCCGGTGGCCAGGTGCGCGACCCCGGTGTCCCCGCTGACCACCAGCCGGGCGGCGGCCACCAGGGCGGCCAGCTCGGCCAGCCCGGTCCGCCCGGCGAGCACCACCTCCGGGGTCAGCCCGGCGGCGCCGGCCACCCGGTGGGCCACGTCCCGCTCGTCGGCCGAACCGGTCAGCACCACCCGGTGACCCCGGTCGGCCAGCGCCCGGGCGAGCGCGGCGAACCGCTCGGCCGGCCAGCGCTTGGCGTGGATCTTCGAGCCCGGGTGCAGCACGGTGGCGCCGGCCGGGACCGCCGCCGCGGGCGGCGGCAGCAGCGCCAGGTCGGCGGGGTCCGCCGGCAGGCCGTACCAGTGCAGCAGGCGGCACCACCGGCGGACCTCGTGCTCGTCGTCGTCCCACTCCGGACCGTCGGCGTGTCCGGCCTCGGCGTTGGCGAAGGCGAGCAGCCGGCCCGGCCGGGCGGCGGCGAGCAGCCGGTGCGACTGCGGGCCCCGGCCGTGCAGGTTGACCGCCACCTCGGGCGGCGGCGCCGGCCGGGCCGGTGGGCCCAGCCCGTCGGTGGGCAGCACCCGGTCGATCCCGCCGACCAGGTCGGCGAGCGGCGCCAGCCAGGCCGGGGCGGCCAGCACCAGCTCCCGGTCGGGGAATCCGGCCCGCAGCCCGCGCAGCGCCGGGACGGCGGCCGCCAGGTCGCCGACCCCGAGCGCCCGGAGCACCAGGATCACGGGTACGACGACTCCTGCTCGGCGCAGACCACCATCTCCCGTACCGCGCATCCGGGCGGTTGGGAGAGCGCGAACATGACCGCGGCGGCGGTGTCGGCCGGCTCGTTGAGCGCGGCGTCCGGGCCGGGCCGGTACTGCGCGTCCCGCTCGTCGAAGAACGCCGTGCGCATGCCGCCGGGGATCAGCAGGGTGACTCCGACCGACCCGGCGAGTTCCGCCGCCAGGGCCCGGGTGAAGCCCACCACCCCGAACTTCGCGGCACAGTACGCGGTCGCGTCGCTGACCGCCTTCACCCCCAGGGTGGAGGCGACGGTGACGATGCTGCCGCGGGAGGCCTCCAGGAACGGCAGCGCGGCGCGGATCACCGCCGCGGTGGCGAGCAGGTCCACCGCCACGATCCGTTCCCAGGTCTCGCCGGGCACGTCGGCCAGCTTGCCCGGGACGTCCATGCCGGCCGCGGTGACCACGGCGTCCAAGCCGCCGGAGCGCTCGGCCAGCTCGCGGGTCGCCGCCTCGGCGGCCCGGGTGTCGGCCAGGTCGCACTCGACCCAGGGCACCCCGTCCCCGGGCCGCTGCCGGTCCAGCACCAGGGGCCGACCGCCGGCCCGGGCGACCGCGGTGACCACGGCGGCGCCGAGACCGCTGGCGCCGCCGGTGACCAGGACGGTGGGGCCCGCCCCGGGGGAACTGCCGCTCATCGTGCTCCCTCCGCCGTCGACCGGACGGCCGTCCCGTCGGGCCGGGCCACGGTCGACCCGCCGGGTGTCCCTCGGCGACCGGCGCGGGCCGCGGCGATCATGTCGGTGGTGGACCGGCCGTCCAGGTACGGCACCACCACGGTCTGCCCACCCCAGCGCCGCAGGATCTCCGCCTCCGGCAGGCTCTCCTCGCCACCGCCGGTCGCGTAGTCGCCGCCCTTCACCCAGACGTCCGGGCGGAGCCAGGACAGGGCCGCGTGCGGGGTCGGTTCGTCGAAGATCAGCACGGCGTCGACACAGCTCAACGCGGCGAGCAGCCGGCTGCGGTCGCCCTGCGGCACCACCGGACGGTCGGGCCCCTTCAGGCCGGCGACACTGCGGTCGGAGTTGAGGCAGACCACCAGGCAGTCACCGAGCTGGCGGGCCGCCTCGAGGGTGGCCACGTGCCCGGCGTGGAGCAGGTCGAAGCAGCCCCCGGTGGCCACCACCGTGCCGCCGGCCGCGCGTACCTCGGCGATCACCGCGCCGGCCGCGGCCGGACCGATCCGGTCCCCGCCGCCGCCCGCCACGGCCCGACCGGCGTCGAGCGGTGGCCGGTCGGGCCCGGTGCGGACCGGTCCCGGCAACGCGGCGGCCACGCCCCCGGCCGCCACGTACGCGGACGCCTCGGCGACCGCGTCCTGCACCGCCTCGGAAACCAGGGCGCCCCGGGCCAGGGCGAGGGTCGCCGCGGCCGCGAACCGGTCCCCCGCCCCGCAGGTGTCCCCCTCAGCGCTCGCCGGCGCGGGCACCACCAGCGGGGTGCTGCCCGCGTGGCAGAGCAGCGCCCCGTCGCCGCCGAGGGTCACCGCCACCCCACCGGCCCGCCACCGGTCGCGCAGCGCCTGCGCGCCCCGGGAGGCGGGCACCAGCCGGGACGC
>NZ_QGKS01000359.1 GCF_003172935.1 Micromonospora sicca
TGGTGTAGTACGTCGTGCCGCTCAGGGTGCCGGGCAGGCCGGTCAGGCGGACCGGGGCGCCGGGCGCGCGGCGGGCCAGCACCAGCACCGAGCCGGTGGGCGCCTCCCGCAGGAAGACCAGGGTGTCCGCGTCCGCGTGCACCCAGCGCAGGCCGCCGTGGCGCAGCGCCCGCTCGCCGCGGCGCAGCGCCAGCAGCGACCGGTACGCGGCGAAGGTCCGCTGGTCCCAGCTCTCCGGCCGGCGCCACGGCATCGGGGTACGCGACCCCTCCCCGTTGGTGCCGGTCAGCCCCAGCTCGTCCCCCGCGAAGATCACCGGGGTGCCCGGCATCGTGGCGAGCAGGCCGGCCGCTACCTCCTGCCGGGCGGCGTCGCCGACCACGGTCCGGATCCGGGCCGAGTCGTGCGAGCCGAGCAGCTGCCACGAGTGCACGTACGCCCGCCAGGAGATCAGCGACCGGTAGGTGTTCATGGTGGCCAGCACCGCACCCGCGTCCCGCCGGGCCACCCCGCCGGGAGTGCCGAGGAAGTTCGGCACCGGGGCGGCACCGTGCCGCAACCAGGACCAGACCGGGTCGGTGAACCCGACGTAGTTCATCGTGCCGTGCCAGCCGTCCCGGTCCAGGTCACCGGTGTGGTCGTGGCCGTGCTCGGCGAGCAGCAGCCCGTCGGGCCGGGTGTCGGCGACCACCTCGCGCAGCAGCCGCGCCACCTCGTGGGTGTACGCGTCCGCGCCCCGGCGGCCGGTCATGTTGGCCACGTCCACCCGCCAGCCGTCCAGGGCGTACGGCGGGCGCAGCCAGCGACGCAGCAGCGAATCCGGGTCGGTGGCGAAGCGGCGACGCAGCTCGGCGCTGCCCCAGTTCAGCTTGGGCAGCGACTTGACCCCGTTCCACGACTCGTAGTCGCCGGTGGCCTCGTCGAAGTAGTACAGCTCCCGCTCGGGTGCGTGCACGTCGGAGGCGGCCCGGGTGAACCACTCGTGCGCCTCACCGGTGTGGTTGCTGGTGATGTCGCCGAGCAGCCGCCAGCCTCGGGCGTGGACCGCGTCGGCGAGCCGGGCCAGCGCGGCGTCGCCGCCGAGCAGCGGGTCGACGGTGTCGAAGCTCGCCGCGTCGTACCGGTGGTTGGAGCGGGCCGGGAAGATCGGGGTGAGGTAGACGGTGTTCACGCCGAGCCGGTCCAGGTGGTCCAGCCGCTCGGTGATGCCGTCCAGGTCGCCGCCGTAGAACTGGTACGGCGTCTCCGGCCCGCGCCCGATGACGGGGGTGTCCCAGTCGCAGGGGATGGCCCAGTCCGGCGCGGTCCGGCCGTCGGCGGCGCCGGAGCGGGCGAACCGGTCCGGGAAGATCTGGTAGATCACCGCGTCCCGGGCCCAGGCCGGCGGCGGGGCGTAGCTGACCAGCTTGAAGTCGCCGCTGTCCGGCACGTCGTGGTCGACCAGGCCGGCGGCGTTCAGCCAGCGGTAGCCCTTCCGGCCGGAGAGCATGAACCGGTAGTTGCTGATTGGGTTGCGGACCTCGACGTCGGCCCGCCACCACACGTCGCCGCCCGCGGTGCGGTCCACGGTGGCCTCGGCGAAGCGCGGCTCACCGTCGCCGGTGGTCCGGACGTGCACCTGGCGTACGTCGGCGTCCTCGGGGACCCGGACGAAGACCGGCACGGTCTGCCCGAGCGCGGGGTCCTGCTCCGGGACGTACCGGGCGGATCCGTCGTGGTGCGGCTGCAGGGACATGGCGGGACCTTTCGCGTCGGTCGGACGGGGAGAGAGGGGTCGCCCGCCGCGGCCGGTCTCCCGGCCGCGGCGGCCAGCCCGTGACTGCTCCGGTGTACGTCGGACGCCGACGCCCTTGCCGCGCAGCTCGCGTGGGGCGCCCGCCGGTAACCCGGCGGCACGCGTGCGGAGTGGCGCCACTCTCCTCACGCACGACGGCGAGCGGCCACCTATCCGATTTATCCCTTGACTGCTCCCGCCGTGAGGCCGGAGACGATGTAGCGCTGGAGAAGCTGGAACACCAGCACCGTGGGGACGGCGGTGAGCAGGGTGCCCGCCGCGAACATCCCGAAGTTGTTGTTGCGCTCACCGGCCACCAGGCCGAACATGCCGACCGCGAGGGTCTTCGACTCGGTGTTGGTGAGGAACACGTTGGCGATCAGGAACTCGTTGATGGTGCCGATGAACGACAGCAGCGCGGTCACCGCCAGGATCGGCGCCACCAACGGCAGCATGATCCGGAAGAAGACCTGGGCGTGCGTGGCGCCGTCCATCGTGGCCGACTCGTCCAGCTCCCGGGGCAGCGTGTCGTAGAAGCCCTTCATCAGCCAGGTGTTCACGCCGAGCGCCCCACCGAGGTAGAGCAGCATCAGCCCCCAGGGAGTGTTGAAGCCGATCGTCGGCCACAGATCGGTCATCGTGGTGAAGATCAGGAAGATCGCCACGATCGCCAGGAACTGCGGGAACATCTGGATCAGCAGCAGCGACAGCAGCCCGACCCGGCGGCCGGAGAAGCGCATCCGGGAGAAGGCGTACGCCGCCATCGCCGAGAGGAAGATCGACAAGAACGCGGCCAGCCCGGCGATGAGCAGCGAGTTGACGAACCAGTGGGCGAACGCGGTCCGGTCGAACAGGTTGGCGAAGTTCTCGAGCGACACCCCACCGGTCGGCACCAGGTCGGTGGAGGAGAGGGTGCCGCGCGGGTTGAGCGCCGCGGAGAGCACGAACAGGATCGGGAAGAGGCTGAACGCCACCGCCAGCACGGCGACCAGGTGCCGCCAGCCGACCTGGCGGAACCAGCGGCTCTTCCGCCTGCCCTTGGCGTTCCGGTTCGCGGCCGGAGCGCCGCCGGTCGCGACCGGGGTACCGGTGAGTGAGGTCACGAGTACACCTCCTCCTGCTTGCGCGTACGCCGGAAGCTGATGGCCGACACGGTCGCCACGATCGCGAAGATGAAGATCGAGATCGCCGCCGCGAAGCCGAACTGGGCGCCCTGGGCGCCGAAGGCCAGGCGGTACGTGTACGTGATCAACAGGTCCGTCGCCCCGACGGTCGGATTGTCGGCCGGGAACGGGCCACCCTCCGTGGTCAGGTAGATCGCGTTGAAGTTGTTGAAGTTGTACGCGAACGACGCGATCAGCAGCGGGGAGAGCGCGACCAGCAGCAGCGGCAGGGTGACCGCCCGGAACGTCTGCCAGGGTGAGGCCCCGTCGACCGAGGTGGCCTCGGTCAGCTCGCGCGGGATCGCCTGCAACGCGCCGGTGGCCACCAGGAACATGTACGGGTAACCCAGCCAGAGCTGCACCAGCAGCACCGCGGCGCGGGCGGACCAGGTCTCGCCGAACCAGTCGACCCCGAGCCCGAACAGGTTGTTGACCAGGCCGAAGTCGGTGTTGAACATGTCCCGCCAGACCAGCAGCATCGCGAACGACGGCATGGCGTACGGGAGGATCAGCAGCACCCGGTAGAGGTTGGTGCCCTTCATCCGGGGCGAGTGCAGGGCGAGCGCGATGGCCATGCCGAGGAGGAAGGTGAGGCCGGTGGAGCCGATCGCGAAGGCGAAGTTCCACACCAGCGTCCCGAAGAACGGCCCGGAGATGTTCGGGTCGGTCAGCACCCGGTTGAAGTTCCGCAGCCCGACGTTGACCTGCCAGCCCTGGGCCAGCCGCTCGCCGTCGGCGGCGACGAAGGAGCCGGTCGCCTCGTCGGCGGTCCAGGTCTTGCCGGTCTCGCTGTCCTTGACGCAGTCGCAGCCCGCGTCGTACGCCCGGATGGCCTTGCCCTCGTAGGCGCGGGACAGGCCGTTGGACCGGATCGCGCCGCCGGAGGTCGGCACCACCAGGTCGGTGATCTCGGGGCTGCGGGCGCTCGCCTGGCCGAAGTTGAGGATGGTGTAGCCGTCGGCGGCGGTGACCTTGCCGGTCGGGCTGACGGTGATCTGGCCGGCGTCGAGCCTGCGCACCCCGGCCGCGTCACCGGCGGAGACCTCCCTGGTCCTCGGGTCGGTGAGCAGGAAGACCAGCGGGCCGGCGGTCGGGTCGCCCTTGGTGGCGATGGAGAGGGAGTACTCGGTGGAGCCGGGGACCTGCTTCACCGAGGAGCTCTGGATCGCGACGATCGCGTCGTCCTTGCTGCCCCGGTGGCCGTCGCCGAAGTTGGTAAAGGCGGTGCTGGCGGTGTAGAGCACCGGGAAGACCTGGAAGGCGATCAGGAAGAGCGTGCCGGGGACCAGGTACTTCGCCGGGATGTGCCGGCGGGTCAGGTAGAGGTAGCACAGACCGGCGGTGGTGACCGCCAGGATGGCCAGCCCGACCCACAGCTCGGCCTCGATGAGCGGGAAGGCCGCCCAGATCGCGATCCCGGCCACCAGGCCGAGCAGGACCACCTTGACGACGAGGCCGGTCGCGGTGATCGGCGCGTGGTTCCGCGCGGTACGGGACTTGCGCGGGAGCCCGGAGCGAACGGGCTCCCGGCCCGGAGCCTGCGTGGCAGGTTCCGGGCCGGACAGCGACGTGCTCATTACTTGATCTGACCCGCGATGGTCTTGCCGGCGGCGGTGATCGTCTTGGCCGGGTCGGCGCCACCGATGACGGCGGCCTCCGCCTTGCCGAACGGGTCCCAGATCGCGGCCATGGCCGGGATCGCCGGGAGCACCTGGCCGTTCCTGCCGGCCTCGGAGAACTTGGCCAGGTCCGGGTCGGTGCCCTTGACCTGGTCGAAGGCGGCGGTCAGCGCCGGCGGGCGCGGCTCGGCCTGGTACAGGGCGACGGCCAGCTCGGGCTTGGTCACGTAGTTGGTGACGAACTCCTGGGCCAGGGCCTTGTTCTTGCCCTTGGCGGCGACGTAGAACGCCTGGACGCCCACGAACGGCTGGGTCTCCTTGCCACCGGCGAAGCCGGGGACCGGGGAGATGTCGTACTTGATGCCGGCCTTCTTGGCGTCGGCGATGGCCCACGGGCCGGAGACCAGGAAGGCGCACTTCTTGCCGGTGAAGGTGGCGATGGAGTTCTCGCCGGTGATGGAGCGCTTCAGCGCACCCTCGCCCTTCTCACCCAGCTTCGCGATCTTCTGGAAGGCCGCGATCGACTCCGGCTTGCCCACGCCCAGGTCCTTGGGGTCGTAGTCGCCGTTGGCCGTGGTGCCGAAGAGGTAGCCACCGCCCGAGGTGTACAGCGGGTAGACGTGGTACGCGTCGCCGTTCTGGCCGGACTGGAGGCAGAGGATCTCGCTGGCCTTCTTCTCGGCCTTCAGCTTCTTGCCGGCGGCGACCAGGTCCTCGATCGTCTTCGGGGCCTCGGGGGCGAGCTCCGTGTTGCGGATGAGGGCGACGTTCTCGGTGGCGTAGGGGACGCCGTAGAGCTGGCCGTTGAAGGTGACGGCCTTGATCGCGGTCTCGTTGAAGCCGCTCTTCTGCTCGGCGGCGAGCTGCACCGGGTCGATGGCGCCGTTCTGCACCAGGTTGCCGATCCAGTCGTGCGCGCCCACCACGACGTCCGGGCCGCTGCCCTGCTGCGAGGCGGTGACGAAGTTGGTCTGCAGGTCCTTGGAGACGGCCTGCACCTCGACGGTCACGCCGTTCTCCTTGCCGAACTCCTCGGCGAACGGCTTGAGGGCGGCGGTCCGCTTGTCGTCGGCCCAGATGACGAGCTTGCCGCTGGCGGCCTTGGGGGATTCCTTGGCGGCCGGCTCGTCCTTGCTGTTGTCGCCGCAGCCGGACGCGGCGAGCGCCAGACCGAGAACGGCGACCACACCCGCGGTACGGATGCGCATCGGTACTCCTGTCGTTGTGGCGGCCCGCCGGGGGAGGGGCGACCCGCCAGTGGAAACGTCGGAAAGTTCTTGCCAACCGGCGCGAGGCTGCCGCGCCGCTGCTGTCCCGTGTTGCGGGGACGTTAGCAAGAGGTTGCAGGGAATGGAAGGGATTGCAGGAGAGTACGCAAGAACTTGCCCTTGAGCTAAAGTGCCGCCATGCGCGCTCGACTGTCCGACATCGCCCAACAGGCCGAAGTCAGCGAGGCCACGGTGTCGCGGGTGCTCAACGACCGCCCCGGCGTGGCCCCCGAGACCCGGCAGGCCGTCCTGACCGCCCTCGATGTGCTCGGCTACGAGCGCCCCGCCCGGCTGCGCAAGCGCAGCGCCGGGCTGGTGGGCCTCGTCGTGCCCGAGCTGGAGAACCCGATCTTCCCGGCGTTCGCCCAGGTCATCGAGTCGACGCTGGCCCAGAGCGGCTTCACTCCGGTGCTCTGCACCCAGACGCCCGGCGGGGTCACCGAGGACGAGTACGTCGAGATGCTGCTGGACCGGCAGGTCTCCGGGATCGTCTTCGTCTCCGGCCTGCACGCCGACACCGCCGCCAACCACGACCGGTACCGCGCGCTGATCGCCCGGCCGCTGCCCGTGGTCATGATCAACGGGTACGCGCCCGGGATCGCCGCCCCCTTCGTCTCCTGCGACGACCGGGAGGCCACCGAGCTGGCGGTGGCCCACCTGGTCGCGCTCGGCCACCGGCGGATCGGCCTGATCACCGGCCCGGACCGGTTCGTGCCGGTGCGGCGCCGGGTGGCCGGCTTCCGGGCGGCGATGCCCCGGCTGGCCGGCGTGCCCGAGGGCGAGCTGGACGAGCTGGCCGAGCTCTCCCTCTTCGGCGTCGAGGGCGGCGAGGCGGCCGCCGGCCGGCTGATCGAGCGCGGCGTCACCGGCATCGTGTGCGGCTCCGACCTGATGGCGCTCGGCGCGATCCGGGCCGCCCGGCAGCGCGGGCTGACCGTCCCCGGCGACGTCTCCGTGGTCGGCTACGACGACTCCCCGCTGATGGCCTTCACCGACCCGCCGCTGACCACCATGCGCCAGCCGGTCGCGGCCATGGCGGTGGCCGCGGTCCGGGCCCTGGTCGACGAGATCAACGGGCACGGTGCGCCGCACTCGGAGTACCTGTTCCGTCCGGAACTGGTGGTCCGCGGCTCCACCGCGGTGGTCCGCCAGCCCGGGGCCACGCCCGCGCCGACGCCGCAGCGCCCGACGCCCCCCGCCCTGGCCGTCCCGGCCTGACCGACCCGGCCCGTCGCCCTTCCGCAATGCGCGGCGGGTCGGCCCGCCCGGCCGCCGGGACGCCGAGATGTGCCGCAACTCGCCCACCGGGCGTCATTCCTTGCGCAAGGAATGCTTGACTCTTGCAACGCCGGCGCGGCATTCTGCTCAGGCAAACGCGCCCACCATCCACGCCCGCGCGGCGTGCCGCCGTCCCGCGCCAGAGAACGGGGATCGTCACCGATGACCGCCGCCACCAACCCCACGCCGCTGACCTCCGACGACGACTGGTGGCGATCCGCGGTCGTCTACCAGGTCTACGTCCGCAGCTTCGCCGACGCCAACGGCGACGGCGTCGGTGACCTCCAGGGCATCCGGGAGCGCCTGCCGTACCTGCGCGACCTCGGGGTGGACGCGCTCTGGCTGACCCCCTTCTACACCTCGCCGCAGATCGACGCCGGCTACGACGTCGCCGACTACCGCGACGTCGACCCGCTCTTCGGCTCGCTCACCGACTTCGACGCGATGATCACCGACGCGCACGCCCTGGGCCTGCGGATCATCGTGGACCTGGTCCCCAACCACACGTCCAGCGCGCACCCGTGGTTCGCCGCGGCCCTGGCCGCCGGCCCCGGCTCGGCCGAGCGCGCGCGCTACCTCTTCGCCGACGGCAAGGGCGAGTCCGGCGAGCTGCCTCCGAACGACTGGGAGAGCATCTTCGGCGGCCCGGCCTGGACCCGGGTGGCGGACGGCCAGTGGTACCTGCACCTGTTCGACCCGGCCCAGCCGGACCTGAACTGGCGCCACCCCGAGGTGCGCGCCGAGTTCGAGGACGTGCTCCGCTTCTGGCTCGACCGGGGCGTGGACGGGTTCCGGATCGACGTCGCCCACGGCATGATCAAGGCCGAGGGCCTGCCGGACGTCGGCTTCAACTCGATGACCACCGGCCAGCGCCAGTCCGAGCTGCTCGGCAAGGGCCGGCTGCCCTACTTCGACCAGGACGAGGTGCACGACATCTACCGCGCCTGGCGGCCGATCCTGGACAGCTACCCGGGCGGCCGGATGGCGGTGGCCGAGGCCTGGGCGGAGACCCCGCAGCGGCTGGCCCGCTACATCGGCCCGGACGAGCTGCACCAGGCATTCAGCTTCGACTTCCTCGACGCCACCTGGTCGGCCGACTCGTTCCGCAAGGTGATCGACACCGCACTGGCCGAGTCGACCATCGTCGGCGCCCCGACCACCTGGGTCCTCTCCAACCACGACCGGCAGCGGCACGTCACCCGGTACGGCGACGGCGAGGTCGGGCTGCGCCGCGCCCGGGCGGCCGCCCTGCTGATGCTGGCCCTGCCCGGCTGCGCGTACGTCTACCAGGGCGAGGAGCTGGGCCTGCCGGAGGTGCTGGACCTCCCCGACGAGCTGCGCCAGGACCCGGCGTTCCTGCGGACCGGGGAGAGCCGGGACGGCTGCCGGGTGCCGATCCCGTGGACCGGCGAGCTGGCCCCGTACGGCTTCGGCCCGGAGGGCAGCGAGCTGAGCTGGCTGCCGGCCCCGGCGACCTGGCGTGCCCTCTCGGTGGCCGCCCAGGCCGGCGTGCCCGGCTCCACGCTGGAGCTCTACCGCGCGGCGCTGCGGATCCGGCACGAACACCCGGCGCTGGCCGGCACCACCGGCGGCGTCACCTGGCTGGAGGCCGAGCCCGGCGTGCTGGCGTTCCACCGGGCCGCCGGGGACACCGTGCTGACCTGCGTGGTCAACATCAGCGGCGCCGAGGTCACGATCGCCGGGTACGGCCGGCCGGTCGTCGCCAGCGCCGACCTCACCGAGCGGGGCGACGGACACGTCCTGCCGGTTGACGCAGCTGCGTGGTTCGAACGGCGCTGAGCCGGGTAACCCGCCATTGACCTGGTCGTCTGTTGTGCCCCGCGCCGACGGGCGGCTGGGCCTACCGACCCCTTGTGGTGGGGGGTGAGGTGGCGCCGGCGCCTCGGGGAGTCCGCTTCCCGCGGCGCCGGTGTCCATCTGGGACGTTCCGCGCCGCTGAGCGCGGTCAGCCACCCTTGCTGGTGAGCAGCTTCGCGATCCGGGCGAACCCGGCGCGCAGCTCGGCCTCGCTCGGCGCGGTGAGCGGCTCCGCCACCGGCTCCTGCTCGGCGGCCAGCTCCAGCTCCTCGTCGATGACGTCCTCGAAGTCGCCGTAGAGGTCGGCCTGGTCGACCTGGGCGGCCTCGTCCTCGGCGGCGATCTGCGCGGCGGCGATCTCGCCCCGGATCTCGTCCGCCGAAAGCGCCGGCAGCAGCGGCTCGACCACCGCCATCAGCTGCTCCTCGGCGACCACCGCCTCGGCCAGGGCGAGCGCGTGCGGCCGCTCGTACGGGCCGCAGACCACCGGCTCCCACTCGTCGGCTTCGCCGAGCGGGCCGAAGGTGATGATCCACGGCAGGCCGAGCATCGGCGAGTCGTCCGGCAGGTCCAGTGTCACGAGAGCGCCCACGCGCTCATCATGGTCGTTCGCGGCGCGGGCGTGGGCCACATTCACCCCAAATGCCGCTTCTTCCCCTGTCGCCCGCATGACATCCGTTTCCTCTCATGAGGCGTTGGTGTGCTCATGATTGGATGTCCTACCTTGCGGTGGGACGGTCCCGGTGTTGCCCGCTTTGGCGGTGCCGGGTTGACGTTTCACAGCCACCGGCCCCGCGAGCGGGGTCTTACGGTCGGCTCCACGTCCGTTTCGCGTCTCCGAGCCACTCCCGGCGACGGTGACCGCCAGGGCGGCCAGGTTCCGTGCGGCATTGACATCCCGGTCCAGGACCAGGCCGCACAGGGTGCAGGTGTAGGTGCGCTCGGACAGGGCGAGTTTGGCTCTCACTACGCCGCAGCTCGAGCAGGTTTTCGAGGACGGATACCAGCGGTCGGCCACCACCAGCCGCCCGCCATTCCATCCCGTCTTGTAGGCCAGTTGCCGCCGCAGTTCGGCGAACCCGGCGAGACATGCGCCGCGCGAGACGCCGGTTGG
>NZ_QGKS01000360.1 GCF_003172935.1 Micromonospora sicca
AGATGTATATAAGAGACAGACCTGGATCCGCACCGACTGGCCCGCGTACGGGGTGAGGTCGAGGTTCGACACCGCCCACGAGCCGTTCCGGTTGGTGGCCGCACCCGCGGAGTTGAGCAGGGTGGTGGTGCCGCCGTTGTGGATCACGCTGACCCTGAGGTAGTCCGCCGACGAGGCGTTCGAGCCGTGCGCCAGGTACCAGGCCAGGGAGAGGGTGAGGGTGCCGGTCGAGGGGAGGGTCACCGCCGGGGAGCGGGCGCTGGTCACCCCGCCGTCGACGTCGTAGTCGCCCGCCGCGGTGCCGGCGAGCCGGCCGGTGACCAGGTCGTTGCTCCCGGCGTACGGGGTGAGCTGCTTGGCGCCGGAGGAGCTGGTGGCCTGGGCGGCGCCGCGTTCCCACACCCCGGTGGTGGCGGTGTCCGTGCCGGCCGGGTCGGTGGTCCAGCCGGTGGCGGTCTCGAAGGTGTCCGACCAGACCGTGGTGCCGCCCCCGCCGGTGCCGCAGTACTGGGACTGCTTCCCGATCGCCCGGTACGGGCAGTCGGCGTACTCGGCGAGCAGCAGCACCGCCTCCTTGTTCCGGGAGGTCTGCGCGGGGATGACCTCGTCGGGCGGGTAGAAGCCGCCGCCGGTGGCCGAGCCCGGGTACATCTCGAAGGTGTACGCCCAGATGCCGTGGGCGGCCCACATCCAGTCGATGCTGGTGCCGTCGGCGATGTAGAGGTCGCTGGACTGTTCCGGGGTGTAGCCGTTGCTGGCCGCCATCTGCTGGCCGATGGTGGCGAAGGTGCTGTACTGGTCCGCGCTCATCCCGGTCGGCGTGTTCGCGGTGGTGTAACCGAAGGGCCAGAGCACCAGCTGCGAGTAGGTGTGGAAGTCGATGTTGGCTTCGATCTGCTGCACCCCGCCGATCACCCGGCTGTTGACGAAGTTGCGCAGCGCCTGCGTCTCCGGGGCGGAGAAGGCGGACGGGCCGCGGTAGGTCTCCGACGAGGTGGAGCCGGACGAGCCGCCGCAGCAGCCCCACTGGTACGACCAGTTCCGGTTCAGGTCGGTGCCGACGTACGACGAGCCGCTGTTGGGCTGCCGGTTCTTCCGCCAGGACCGGTACGACCCGGTGGCGATGTCGTACTCGCTGCCGTCCGGGTTGACGGTGGGGACGATCCAGATCTCCCGGGAGTTGACGATGTTGGTGATCCGGGAGTCGGTTCCGTAGCTGTCGGTGAAGAGGTTGAGCAGGTAGATCGCCATCTCGACGGTCAGGTGCTCGCGGGCGTGCTGCTGCGCGTTGAAGAGGATCTCGGGCTCGTTCTCGTCGGTGCCGGCGTTGTCGGAGATCTTCACCGCCATCAGGTCCCGACCCTCGTACGAGGTGCCGATGCTGCTCTTCCTGGCGATGGCGGGGTGGTCGGCGACCACCTGGTTCACCACGGCGGTCAGCTCGGCGTAGTCGTGGTAGTTGGAGTCGGCCGGCGGGAAGGCGAGGGTGCCGGCGCCGCCGGTGGGGGCCGGCGGGGCGTCCTTCTCCAGCCGGAAGCCGAGCCGGGTGATCGCGGCGGCCTCGGTGCCGGTTGCGGTGACGTGCAGGACGCCGTGTTCGGAGTAGTCGATCGCCGCGCCGGTGCGCGCGACGGCGTTCCGGTCGGCGAGGGTGCGGGGGCCGAGGACCCGGTAGCCGGCGGCGGCCGGCTCGGCGGACCGGTCCGGGGCCGGCCGGGCGGCGGCCGGGCCGGTGACGACGGTGACGAGGCCGAGGCCGACGGCGGCGACGAGGGCGAGCCGGCGGCGGAGCGGGGACGGGTGGAGGGCCATGGACAACCTCCTCGGGGTACGGGAGATCCCGTTGTCCGCCACTTCACCAGCAGTCACATGGTCATATCAACATTCATCGTTCCCTTGGCCCATCCCGGCCGGATCCTCACGGCGGCAAAGATTTTCCATCGTTTGATGTCTTCCGAAACTTCCTTCCAGACGGGACAGTGAACGGCAAGGAAAGCCGCACACCCGTGGAGCTGCCATGGTCACGACACCGCTGCGCGCCGCCGCCCTCGCCGGCGTCACCGCGCTCGCCCTCCTCGGCACCACCGCCCCCGCCGAGGCCGCCAAGCCGGCCACCGGCACCCTCGCCCACGACGAGCAGATCACCTGGCAGGGCTGGTCGGGCGCCGCCCTCGCCGCCGGCGCCACCGCCGGCACCGCCGTCACCGCCGCCGGACTCACCCTCGGCACGCCGGTCGGCACCACCGTCTACCGCGACCCGCACACCGGGATCCGGCGCACCTGGGCGTACGGCACCTGGACCTCGCCGCTGACCGAGGTCGGCTTCGGCGCGTCCGAGCTGGTCGCGTCCTGGAACGCCGACACCCCGGCCGGCACCTGGATCGGGGTCGAACTCCAGGGCACCTACACCACCGGCACCCGGACCCCCTGGTACGTGCTGGGGCGCTGGGCCTCCGGCGACGCCGACATCAAGCGGACCAGCGTCGACAAGCAGGGCGACAAGACCTCCAGCATCTGGACCGACACGTTCGCCGTCGACGATCCGAGCAGAGGCGTGCTGCTGCGGGCGTACCAGCTCCGGCTCACCCTCTACCGCGACCCGGCCCAGGCCGCCGCCCCGGTGGTCCGGTCGGTCGGCGCGATGAGCTCGAACGTGCCGGACCGGTTCACCGTCGCCCCCAGCGCCGGCCACATCGCCTGGGGCACCGAGCTGGCCGTTCCCCGCCACTCGCAGGAGATCCACGCCGGCCACTACCCGGAGTACGACGGCGGCGGCGAGGCCTGGTGCTCGCCGACCTCGACGGAGATGGTGGTCGAGTACTGGGGCCGGGGGCCGTCCGCGGCCGACACGTCCTGGGTGGACCCCAGCTACCCCGACCCGACCGTCAACCACGCCGCCCGGATGACGTACGACTACCAGTACGACGGCGCCGGCAACTGGCCCTTCAACACCGCGTACGCGGCCGGCTTCCCCGGGCTGGAGGCGAAGGTGACCCGGCTGCACTCGCTGGACGAGCTGGAGCACTTCATCGCCGCCGGCATCCCCGTGGTGACCAGTCAGTCCTTCCTCGCCAGCGAGCTGGACGGCGCGGGCTACGGCACCTCCGGGCACCTGATGGTGGTGGTCGGCTTCACCGCCGACGGTGACGTCATCGCCAACGACCCGGCGTCGCCGAGCAACGACGCCGTGCGCCACGTCTACCAGCGCGAACAGTTCGAGCAGATCTGGCTGCGCACCAAGCGGACCACCGCCAGCGGCGGGACCGGCAGCGGCTCCGGCGGGATCGTCTACCTGATCAAGCCGACCGACGTCGCCTGGCCGCAGGTGGCGGGCTCCACCAACTG
Source organism: Micromonospora sicca (assembly GCF_003172935.1). Classification (GTDB taxonomy): domain Bacteria; phylum Actinomycetota; class Actinomycetes; order Mycobacteriales; family Micromonosporaceae; genus Micromonospora; species Micromonospora sicca. The sequence continues at coordinate 3,346 of NZ_QGKS01000360.1, forward strand.
GTAGCGGCGGCGGGCCCGGTCGCCGTCCGGCACGGGCCCGCCATCGACCGACCGAAGCTCCCGCCGACGCCCTACGGCGGCCGGCAGGGATGTCCCACCCTCCTCACTTCGCGGAGTTGCCATGTTCAGACCAGCCCTGCGCGCGGTCGCCCTCACCGGCGTCACCGCGCTCGCCCTGCTCGGCGCCACGGCGCCGGTCCACGCCGACAACAACCTGCCGGTCGTCCAGCACGACGAGCAGATCACCTTCCAGGAGTGGTCGTCGCACCCCGACTGGCGTGGCGGCACCCACCAGGGGACGTACGCCATCCCCGGCCACCGCACCGGCATCACCATCGGCCAGCCGGCCGGCACCACCGAGTTCACCGACGAGCACACCGGCGCCACCCGCAGCTGGGAGTACGCCACCTGGACGTCCCCGCACCGGCAGATCGGCTTCGACGCCACCGAACTGGTCGCCTCGTGGAACGCCGAGACCCCCGCGGGCACCTGGCTCCAGGTCGAGCTGCAGGGGACGTACAACACCGGCAGCCAGACCCCCTGGTACGTGATGGGTCGCTGGGCCTCCGGGGAGCAGGACGTCACGCGGGCCACCCTGGACGGCCAGGGTGACCCCTGGTCGAGCATCTGGACCGACACCTTTTCCATCGACGACGCCAAGGCCGGCGTGCTGCTGCGGTCGTACCAGCTGAAGCTCACCCTCTACCGCGCGCCGGGCCAGACGGCCTCGCCCTGGGTCTGGATGCTCGGCGCGATGAGCTCCAACGTGCCGGACCGGTTCACCGTCACGCCCAGCAAGGGCGGGATCGCCTGGGGCACGGAACTGCCGGTGCCGGCCCGCTCCCAGATGATCCACCGGGGCAACTACCCGGAGTGGGGCGGCGGCGGTCAGGTCTGGTGCAGCCCGACCTCGACCACCATGGTGCTGGAGTACTACGGCAAGCTGCCCTCGGCCGAGGACATGTCCTGGATCACCCCCGGCTACACCGACCCGCAGGTCGCCTACGCCGCCCGGATGACCTGGGACTACGAGTACGAGGGCGCGGGCAACTGGCCGTTCAACACCGCGTACGCGGCCAGCTTCCCCGGCATCGACGCCAGGGTCACCCGGCTGCACTCGCTGGACGAGGTGGAGCGCTTCATCGCCGCCGGCATCCCCGTGGTCACCTCGCAGTCCTTCCTCGGCACCGAGCTGGACGGGTCGAACTACGGCACCTCCGGGCACCTCTTCGTGGTGGTCGGCTTCACCCCCGACGGTGACGTGATCGTCAACGACCCGGCCTCCTCCTCGGACGCCGAGGTGCGCAACGTCTACAAGCGGGAGCAGTTCGAGCAGATCTGGCTGCGGACCAAGCGGTACCGGGCGAACGGCACGGTCGCGAGCGGCTCCGGCGGCATCGCGTACCTGATCAAGCCGGCCGACCGGCCGTGGCCGCAGGTCCCCGGCTCCACCAACTGGTAGGAACCGACGGAGACGGGCCCGGCACGATCGTGCCGGGCCCGTCGTTTCGTTGGTCTCAGCGCTGTACGGGCGTCCCGGCCAGCCGGTCGATCGCGGCCGCGTCGCGGCGCCGGCGGCGGACCGTGGTGACCACGAGGACCACCCAGCCGACCGCGGCGAGCGCCGCGGCCACGGTGAACCCGGTGACCAGCAGCCAGGTCGAGCCGCCCGCGGCGGCGAAGACGCCCTTGCCGGCCCCGGTGTCCCGGGCGGGAGCCGTGCCGCCCCGGGCCAGCCCGTCGGGCGCGTCGTAGAGGAGGACTTGCTTGCGGGCCGCGCCGCCCTCGTCGGCCACGAAGTCGCCGTACCAGCTGCAGTTGCGGCGACCGCACTGCTCGCTGACCGCGGTGAACGTGCCCGGCACGCCGCCGCCGGACTTCGCCTGCCAGGCCGGAACGAGGTCGGGCGCCGCGAAGGCGAGCCCCATCACCGCGATGACGGGGAGCCCGATCCAGAGGAAGAACTTCAGCCGCCAGTCATTGATCCTGTCCATCACGGAGCCAGACCCTAGCGGGACGGAATCTCTCCCGCTGCCCCGCCTTGTGACGGCTCAGCGGGGCTGGTCGCCCGGCTCGTCCTCGGCGGACCGGTCGTCGCCGGCCAACGCGGACCGGAGGCGCTCCTTCTCGGCCCGGCGCCGCTCGGACGCCTCGGCCATCTCGCCGGCCATCTCGTCGCGCCAGCCGCGGAGCAGGAAGAAGGAGAGCGCGGCGGAGAACACCAGCGCCAGCATCAGCCGCAGGAACATGTTCATCTCGATGAACCAGAGGGCCGCCAGCACGCCGACGAACAGCCCGATCCGGCCCAGCGTGTACTTGACCGCCGCGCTCACGTTCGCACTCCGTTCTCCGCCGCCCGGTGTCCCGGCGCGGGAGGTTCAGCCCGTCCGGCGGGCCAGCCAGTGGACGCCATGAAACCAGATCACCGCGTACGCCAGGGTGAAGACCGCCGCGGCCAGCGCGCCGGAGACCAGCGGCGCCAACCCGGCGGCCAGCCCGGCCGCCAGCAGCCCGGCGAACACCCCGACCGCGGCGGCGACGAGTGCCGCGATCACCCGGGCCGCGCCGAACTCCCAGGCCCGGAAGTCGTCCCAGAACAGCCAGAGCGGCAGGATCACCGCCAGCCAGCCGTTGGTCCGGCCGAACCCGCCGGCGCCCATCGTGGCGAACGCCCACTCGAAGAGCACCAGCGCCAGCACCCCGATCACCAGGCCGGCGAGGCTCACCCCGAGCAGGTCACCCAGGGTGAGGATCCGTCCCTCGGCGTCCCTGCGGGGAAAGGCCGGACGCTGCTGCTGCTCGGTCATCGGTCCGGCGTCAGGCCCAGACCTGCTGCGGCTCGGCGCGGCGCTCGGCCAGCGACGGCGCCTTGTCGTACTCCCGGACCACGTTGTAGCGGGTGTCCCGCTCGACCGGCTGGAACCCGGCGTCCCAGATCAGGTGCAGCAGGTCGTCCCGGTGCATGGTGTTCGGGGTGCCGTACGAGTCGGCGTCGTGAGTGATCTTGTATTCCACGACCGAGCCGTCCAGGTCGTCCACGCCGAAGTTGAGCGAGAGCTGCGCGACCGACAGGCCGTGCATCACCCAGAAGTTCTTGAGGTGCGGGATGTTGTCGAAGAGCAGCCGGGAGACCGCGAACGTCTTCAGCGACTCGGCCGGCGACGCCATCGTGGTCTGCGCCTGGATCCGGTTACGGATCTTGCCGTCCGCGGAGTCGACGAAGTCGTGCTGGTAGCGCAGCGGGATGAAGACCGCGAAGCCGCCCGTCTCGTCCTGCAGCTCGCGCAGCCGCAGCACGTGGTCGACCCGGTGCCGGGGCTCCTCGATGTGGCCGTAAAGCATCGTCGACGGGGTCTTCATGCCCTTCGAGTGGGCCAGCCGGTGGATCCGCGACCAGTCCTCCCAGTGGCAGGCGTGGTCGACGATGTGCTGGCGGACCTCCCAGTCGAAGATCTCCGCGCCGCCGCCGGTCAGCGACTCCAGGCCGGCGTCCATCAGCTCGTCGAGGATCTCGTCGGCGCTCAGGCCGCTGATCTTCTCGAACCACTGCACCTCGGTCGCGGTGAAGCACTTGAGCTTGACGTTCGGCAGCGCCGCCTTCAGCTCGCGCAGCACCTTCGGGTAGTAGCGCCAGGGCAGGGTCGGGTGCAGGCCGTTGACGATGTGCAGCTCGGTGAGCTGCTCGTCCTCCATCTCCTTGGCCTTGCGGACCGCCTCGTCGATGCGCATCGTGTACGCGTCCTTCTCGCCCGGCTTGCGCTGGAAGGAGCAGTACGCGCACGAGGCGGAGCAGACGTTGGTCAGGTTGAGGTGCCGGTTGACGTTGAACATCACCCGGTCGCCGTTCATCTCGGTGCGCTTGTGGTGGGCCAGCCGGCCCAGCCAGGCGAGGTCGTCGCTGTCGTAGAGGGCGATCCCGTCCTCACGGGTCAGCCGCTCGCCCGCGTACACCTTCGCTTCGAGCTCGCGCTTGAGTCCGGCGTCCATCGAAAGCCACGTCCCTTCCACCTGCGGTCCCGGTCGAGCGTACGTCGGTGCTCCGACGCACCGGCGGGCCGGTCGACCCCAGCGATGTAGTTCACCGGACTCTCAGCCGGTCGTCACCCTCCGCGCATCGACATCCCTGCGTCCGTGAGGTAAGACAGGATGGGGCGGAACACACACTGGTACCGTCCCGGGTCACCGCGCCCGCCGGAGCGCGGACCATGCCAGACCGGACGGGGAGCGGAATGGTCGACAGCGCAAAGGGCCGACAGCAACGACGCGGGAGTCCGGTGATCTCGCCGGTACTGCGTCCGGCGCTCTGGTCCGCGCTGCTCGGCGCGGTGGCCGCCGCCGCGCTGGCCACCCCGGCCTGGGCCGAGCCACCGCTGCCCGACACGGTCCCCGACGCCGGGTCCCGCCCGGTCGCCGCCGGCGGCCTGCGGCTGCCCGGCTCCGTACCGGGCCTGCCCGGCGCCGCCGCGCCCGGCGGCTTCGGCACGACACCGGGCACGACACCCGGCGCGGCGACCGCCAACCCGGGCGACGGCCCGCTCATCGCCCAGATCAACGCGGTGGACGCGCTGGTCGGCCAGCTCGGCGACGACCTGCTCAAGGTCAAGGGCGAGCGGGACGAGGCGCGGGCCCAGCTCGCCCTCGCCGCCACCGAGCTCCAGCGGGCCCACGAGGCGCTCCTGCGCGCCCAGGAGAGCGCCAAGGCCGCCGCCGCCGACGCGGTCAAGGCCGCCGCCGCGCTGCCCCCCGGCGAGTTCGGCGCCGACCTGCGCGACTTCAGCACGCTCCAGCGGATCACCCGCGGTGACAAGGCCGAGGGCGCGACGACCGCGGTGGCCGGCGAGGTGGCGCGGGCGAACGCCGCCGAGCAGATCGCCCGGGAGGCGCACGCCGCCGCCGAGGCCCGCGTCCAGGACCGCAACGCCGCGTACGCGACGGCTGAGGCGGCCCTGCACCGGCAGGAAGCCACGCTGCTCAAGCTGCGCAAGGACAACGCCGCGCGGCTGATCGAGATCGAGAAGCGCGAGGACGCCGCCGAGCAGCGCATCGGCACGTCGTACGTGAACAGCCAGAGCGTGAGCGGGCTGGTCGCCGACCCGCGGGCGCTGGCCGCCGTGCGGTACGCCCTGGCCCAGCTCGGCGACCCGTACCTCTGGGCGGCCGAGGGGCCGAACCGGTTCGACTGCTCCGGCCTGATGCTCGCCGCGTACCAGTCGGCCGGCTACCGCGATCTGCCCCGGGTCTCCCGGGACCAGTACTACGCCACCCGCTCCCGCACGGTGGATCCCGCCGCCCTGCTCCCCGGCGACCTGCTCTTCTTCGCCTCGGGCAGCAGCTGGCAGAGCATCCACCACGTCGCGATGTACATCGGCGGCGGCAAGATGGTCGAGGCGCCGCGAACCGGTGACGTCGTCAAGATCTCGGTCGTCCGGTGGACCCGGCTCTACGCCGCGACCCGGGTCGTCGGCGCGGTGCCCGCCCCGGCGAGCCCGGTGCCACTGCCCACCCGGACGACCACCCCGCCGAAGCCGAGCACGACGCCGAAGCCGACCCCGACGCCCACTCGGACGGCCACCCCGAAGCCGACCCGCACCGCGACGCCGAAGCCCACGACCACGAAGCCGAGCCCCAGCACCAGCCCCTCGACCTCGCCGTCGCCCAGCACGTCCCCGTCGCCGACGCCGAGCCCGTCCACCTCGCCCAGCCCGGAGACGAGCACCGAGCCCGCCCCGACGACGAGCAGCGTCGCCCCGACCGACAGCGCCTCGGAGGCCACCTCGGGCAGCCCGAGCGCCACCAGCTGACCGTAACCGTCCACTCCGGCTGTGCTGCCGGGCCGGAATGTGGCACGGTGAGATCCAGGCACTCCCGGGCCGCCCGTCGCGGTCCGGGTGCGAGCGTGGGCGCGGAGGCGAGCATGGGCGAGCTAGAGGTTCCGGCGGGGACGGTCCATCCGGGACCCGTGCCCGGCTCCACCGATCGGCCGGCCGATCCCGCACCCGCCCGGGCGACGACCGACCCGACGGACGACGAGGGCGCGGCGGGCGCGAGCACCGGCGCGGCCCGTGGCCGGGTCAGCGTGGCCGCTGCGGCCGCGCCGCCGGACGGCGCACCGCCGGACGCACCGGCCACGGGCACCACGTACCGGGCGGGCAGCCCGGCTGAGCCGGCGCCGCTGGACCGGCGTCAGCCCGGCGCCTCGGTCCCGGCACCGTCGAGCTGGTCCGGCTTCGCCGCCGCCGAGCGGCCCGCCGACCCCGACCCGGACCGGTCGGCCGCCCCGGACGGTCCCGCGCCCACCCCGACCGTCTCCGGATCCGCCCGGGTCACTCCCCCGTCAACCCCGGAGGACCCCACGCCGGGCCCGGCGATGCCGGGGCCACCCGAGGCGTCCGACGCGGCACCCGCCCGGGCCAGCGCCTCCGTGCCGGGGCTGCGGCGGATCTCCGCCGACGAAGCGGGCGCCGCCGGTTCCGCGGTGGCGGCGAAGGCCGGCGGCACCAAGATCTACCGGGCGGGGCCGGTGAACCCCGAGCCGCCCGAGCCCGCGCAGCCGCCGGAGCCGGCCCAGCCCCCGGTGCCGCCCACGCCGGAACCCGAGCCGGCCCCCACC
>NZ_QGKS01000343.1 GCF_003172935.1 Micromonospora sicca
CGGATGCCGGGCGCGGGCGGGACCACCAGCACCCGGTCCACCGGGCCGGGCCGGTCGCGCCAGAGCTTCGCGTGCCAGGGCGCGCCGAGCAGCACGATCTCCGCCGACGGGTACGCGGCCCGCAGCGCCTCCAGCGCGGGCAGGGTGAAGATGAAGTCGCCGAGCGCGTTGGCCCGCAGCACGGCGATCCGCTCGACCTCGGGCACCCGCTCGCCGACCGGCCCGAGCAGGGACGGGGTGTCCACGCGCGCCGCTAGGGCCGGTCGATCTCGTCGACCGTGGTGTCCGGGTGGTGCATCTCCCGGTCCGCGGCCGGATCGGCCAGGGTGGTCGTACCGGTGCGGGCGGGTCGGGAGCCGGTGCGCCCGACGGTGATGGTCCGCGGGGCGGGCCGGGACGCCCGGGGCAGTCGGACCCGGAGCAGGCCGTGGTCCATCACCGCGTCGATCCGGTCCGGGTCCACCCGGGACGGCAGGTCGACCCGATACTCGAAGCCGCGCGTCTCGAAGCCGCCCGGGATGCCCTGGTCGGCGTTGACCTCGGCCTCCGAGCGGGCCCGGACGCAGAGCTCCCGGTCGTCCAGCTCGACGGCCACCTCCTCCGGCGCCACCCCGGGCAGCCGGGCGACGACCTCCCAACCGTCGGCGGTCTCGGTCAGTTCGACGTCGGGCGAGGCCGAGCGGCCGCCGACCAGGCGGCTGAGCTCCGAACGCAGCGACTGCAGCTCGCCCATCGGGTCCCACCCCTGCTGGCGGCCGCGCCAGCCCCGACCGCTCGACTGTTCCGTCATCGCACGTCTCCGATCCGCTGGTTGGCCGTGGGGGGTCGCAGCGAGCTGGGAGCGTTCAGGTCGGCCTGCGGGTCGACCCCGACGCCGAGCCGGTCGACCAGCTCACCGCCGAGCCAGGCGCTGATGCCGAGGATCGCCACGGCCACCACCTCGATGGCGATCAGGGCGCCCCCGGCGGCGCGGGAGTCGGCGTTGAGCCGGACCACCCAGATCGCGGCGAAGAGCAGGATCACCGCGACGTTGGCGGCGGCGTGGGTGAGGCCCACCCGCTTCGCCCGGGTGCCGGTGGGGAGGGCGAGCAGGTCGACGCTGCCGGCCGCCGCGGCCAGCAGGCCCCCGATCAGACCGACGGTGATGTTCCAGTACGCCACCTCGCCGAGGAGGTCGGGCCCGCCGACGGTGTCCACCACGTCGAAGATCACCGCGGTGACCAGGAGCGCCACCGGGAACATCACCAGCATCGGGTGCACGGGGTGGCCGAGCACCTTCAGTCGGCTCTCCATGGTGGCCTCCATCGTCGCGTCCGAGCGCGCTGCGGCTTAGGCGGTACCCGTCGGGCTCCCGGGGAAACCTCGCGTTCGACGCGCTCGCCTAGGCTGGTCGCGGCGGGGCCGGCCGTTCCACCGGCCCACCCGGGTCAACGGACGGGGGAGGAACACGTGACGGCGGAGATCACCTCGCACGAGGAGCTGCGCGAGCTGCTGGGGACGCCGATGCCCCGGGCCGTGGCCAAGGAGCGGACGGTGCTGCACGAGCGGGACCGGCAGTGGCTGGCCGCCTCGCCGTTCTGCCTGGTCGCCACGGCGGGCGCGGACGGCAGCTGCGACGTCTCGCCGAAGGGCGACCCGCCCGGCTTCACCCGGGTGCTGGACGAGACGACGATCGCGATCCCGGAGCGGCCGGGCAACCGCCGGGCGGACGGGTACCGCAACATCCTGGACAACCCACACGTCGGGCTGATCTACCTGATCCCCGGGCGCACCGACACGCTGCGGATCAACGGCCGGGCCCGGCTGGTCCGGGACGCGCCGTACTTCGCCGACATGGTGGTGCGGGGGCACCGCCCGGTGCTCGCCGTGGAGGTGCGGGTCGAGCAGATCTTCTACCACTGCGCCAAGGCGTTCCTCCGCTCCGAGCTGTGGCAGCCGGAGACCTGGCGGCCGGAGGCGCTGCCGTCCCGGCCCCGACTGATCAAGGAGGTGGAGGCTCCCGTGGAGAGCCTCGCCGACCTGGAGCGCCACTACGGCCCGGAGTACGCCACCCGCATCTACTCCTGATCGCTTCGGTCCGGCCCGGCCCGGGTCGGACGTGCTCGAGGCGTTGCTAAAGACATCTTTATGAGCTCGGCCAGGCCCTCGGCGTACGACCGGCGCTCTGGTCGCCACCGTCGGGGCCCTCGCCGGCCTGCTCTGGGTGGTCTTCTCCCCGGTCCGCGCGCTGCGTGAGCTGCCCGAGCCGGCGGCGGACGGCTGACGTTTGGGCGGCCGGCTGAGGGCACAGATCAAGGGACGGCCCACCGCGCCACGCGGCGCTGTACCCCCTGAACACGGGTCGAGGAAAGGATGATGTTCGATGCCGACGCAGAACAGCTCGGGGCGCGGCAGCGGTTCCACCGCGACCAGGAACCCGCCGGGTAACCAGACCCCGAACACCCCCGACATCAGCGAGAGCGAGATCGCCCGCCTCAAGGTCGACGAGCTGCGCAGCCGGCTGCGCAGCCACGGCGTCACCGACACCGCCGACATGCACAAGGACGACCTGGTCAAGGCCCTGGTCAAGAACCTGCGTGACGGCTCGGGTCCGCGGGGCGGCGCGGGTTCGTCCGGTGGCGGCGTCCGCACCGGCCAGCACACCTCGAAGTCGATCAGGTACTCCCAGGAGATCACCTCGATCGACGACGAGCCGGACCGACCGGGGCGCAGCCTGGTCGCCACCGACCACGAGGTGATCCGGCGGTGGGCCGAGGCGCGCAAGGGCGTACCGACCACGGTCGACGGCAGCGAGCACGACGGGCACGCCGGGGTGCTGCGCCTCGACTTCCCGGCCAACGGCCGCGAGGCGCGACTGCGCGAGATCAGCTGGGACGAGTGGTTCCGCGCGTTCGACGAGCGCCGGCTGAACTTCATCTACCAGGAGGAGCGCTCCGACGGGAAGCAGAGCAACTTCTTCCGCCTGGAGAGCCCGGACCGCGAGGACGGCTGAGACCCGGACGCGGAGCCTTCCCCCGCGTCCGTCTCTTGTGCCCGGAGACGTTCCGATTGAGCGCCACCAGCCCGGGTAGGAAGTCCTGTGGACGCGAGAAGACGACTCACCGACAAGGAGTGCCCATGACCACGAAGGTCGAGAAGTCCATCGAAGTCAACGTTCCGGTCAGCACCGCCTACAACCAGTGGACCCAGTTCGAGGAGTTCCCCCGCTTCATGGGGGGCGTCCAGGAGGTACGCCAGCTCGACGACAAGCGGATGCACTGGGTCGCCGAGATCGCGGGCGTGAAGCGTGAGTGGGACGCCAAGGTCCTGGAGCAGGTCCCGGACCGCAAGGTGGCCTGGGCCGCCACCGAGGGCGCCACCAACGCCGGCGCCGTCTACTTCCAGCCGGTCGGCACCGGCCGCACCCAGGTCCGGCTCTCCCTCGAGTACGAGCCCGAGGGGCTGGTCGAGAAGACCGGCGACAAGCTGCACATCGTCGAGAAGCGGGCCGAGGCGGACCTGGAGAAGTTCAAGTCGTACATCGAGAGCCGGGGCACCGAGACCGGCGCCTGGCGCGGCACGATCGACGAGGGTCGCAACCTCGGCACCCCGGGCGTGGAGCACGCCGCCTCCTCGCGGGGCGACGACGGCAAGGCCGGCGTCTCCGGCAAGGCCGTCGCGGCCGGCCCCGCCGTCGCGGGCGCGACCGCGGCCGGCGCGACGGGACTGGCCAAGCAGCGGTCGAGCGACGACGACACCGCGCGGGAGATTGAGACCGAGTACGTGGTGACCGACGTCCCCACGCCCCGGACCTTCCCGGCCGACCCGGCCGACCCGCGCCGCAACCTCTGACGCGCGTCACCTCCCTGCCGGCGTGAGCCCGGCGGGCCGGCCCGCAGCCGAGCCCGCCGGGCTCACCCGTGTCCATGGTCGCCGACGAAGGGTGCTGCCGGTGCGCCTCGTCCGGACGCCAGCCGGCCCCACGATGGGCGGTACGCCGGGCGGTAGCGGCTGCGCCGCGCTACTCCGCGCCGGCGTTGGCGGGAGGCGCCTTCGACGCCTGCCGCGCCGCCTCGATGACGTCGGTCAGCGTGGCGTGCAGGCGCTTGAGGTCCTCGACCGGCATGCCCAGCCGCTCGACGATGGCCGGGGGGATCCGCTCGGCCTGGCTCCGCAGCGCCCGGCCCTTGGCGGTGAGCGTCACGGCGAGGCTGCGTTCGTCGGCCGGATCGCGCTCGCGCCGGAGGTAGCCGGTCGCCTCCAGCCGCTTGAGCAGGGGCGACAGGGTGCCCGGGTCGAGTTGCAGGCGGCGGCTCAGCTCGCGTACGGACAGGGGTGCGTGCTGCCAGAGGGCCAGCATCACCAGGTACTGCGGGTGGGTGAGTCCCATCGGTTCGAGCAGCGGGCGGTAGACGGCCACCACTCCCCGGGCCGCGACGGAGAGGGCGAAACAGACCTGCTGTTCCAGCGCCAGCGGATCATCGATGTCGCTCAGGTCACCCATCCGATCGGTCCCTCCCTCTCGCTGTTACCGTACCAATAGTTTGCGTACCAATCGTTGGACTACCAATGGTGAGGGGTGGGACACATGGCGGAGGAGCACAAGACTCCGGACGATCAGGGCAAGGGCGGCCGGATCCTGGACTGGGTCTACCGGAACCTTGCCGGCCCCGCGACGGTCGACAACGCCGTCCACGGCGGCTCGCAGGAGGCGCGCGAACAGTGGAAGCGGGACCTGGAGAAGCGCAAGCAGTGGAGCCGGGAGCAGCGCGAGCGCAAGCGCGCCGAGCGCGAGGCCCGCCGCGGCCGCTGACCTGAGTCCCCGGATCCGCGACGGGCACCCTGCCACCGCCGTGCCGCTGGTCAGCCGTCGAGGACGGACAGGTCGAGCTTGCCGAGCCGCTCGGGGTCGGAGAGCACGTCGATCGCGACGATCTTCCCGGCCGCGACGGTGAAGCCCATGACCGAGACCGGCCGCCCCTGTACGACGACCACGACCCCGGCGGCGCCGTTGACCAGCGCCGGGCGCGCGAACGGGGAGAGCCGCCCGAAGGTGAGCGCCTGCCCGGCCACCGTGCGCGCGCCGGTGAGCACCACCGTCTGACGGGCTCGCGTGAGCCCGCCGTCGGCCCGCAGCACCACGTCGGGGTGGAGCACCGAGACGAGCGCGTCGAAGTCGCCGTCGTGGGCGGCGGCGAAGAACGCGCTGACGACCTCCCGCTGGCGGCTGGCGTCCGGATCGGGCTCGGGGGCCTGCCCGCGTACCCGGCGGCGGGCCCGGCTCGCCAACTGCCGGGCGGCGGTCGGGGTCCGCTCGATCATCGGGGCGATCTCCTCGAACGGCACGGCGAACATGTCATGCAGCACGAACGCGAGCCGCTCGGCCGGCGTCAGCGTCTCCAGCACCACCAGCAGCGCCAGCCCGACCGAGTCGGCGAGCACCGCCTCCCGCTCGGGGTCGACGCCGGACTCCGGGCTGATGATCGGATCGGGCACCCGCACGTCGAGCGGCTCCTCCCGCCGGTGCGCCCGGGCCCGCAGCATGTTCAGGCAGACCCGCGCCACCACCGTGGTCAGCCACCCACCGAGGTTCTCCACCTCGCTGGTGTCGGCGCGACTGACCCGCAGCCAGGCGTCCTGGAGGGCGTCGTCCGCCTCGCTCGTCGAACCGAGCATCCGGTACGCCACCGCCCGCAGCCGGCTCCGCTGCTCCTCGAAACGCTCGCTCAGAAATTCGCGCTCATCCACCGGTCACATCCCCTTCTCGCCGGGTGTCACAGCGGTAGACCCACGAAACACCGCCGACGTGACCGGGAGATCGACTCCCGGACCGAACGAGTTTGGAGCAGCCATGACGTCACCCATCCTGGTCACCGGTGGCACCGGCACCCTCGGCCGCCTCGTCGTACCGCTCCTGCGCGAGGCGGGCCAGGACGTGCGGGTGCTCAGCCGGGGCCGGCACCAGCCCGGAAGCAATGCCGCACACGTCACCGGTGACCTGCTCACCGGCGCGGGAGTCGAGGCCGCGGTGGCCGCCGCCGAGACCGTCCTGCACCTCGCCGGCGGGCCCAAGGGCGACGACGAGGCGACCCGGAACCTGGTCCGGGCCGCGTCGCGGGCCGGGGTGCGGCACCTGGTGTACATCTCGGTCATCGGCGCGGACCGGGTCCCCCTCAGTTGGCTCCGGTCCAAGCTGGACGCGGAGCGGGCGATCACCGACTCCGGCCTGCCCTGGACGACGCTGCGGGCCGCCCAGTTCCACGACCTGACCCTCACCATGATGGAGAGGATGGCAAAGCTGCCGGTGATACCGGTCCCGGGCGGGCTCCGGCTCCAGCCGGTCGACGCGCGGGACGTGGCGGCCCGGCTCGCGGAACTGACGCTGGACAAGCCCGCCGGCCTGGTGCCCGACCTGGCCGGCCCCCGGGTGTACGGGATGGCCGAGCTGGCCCGCGGCTACCTGCGGGCACGCGGCAAGCGCCGCCCGATGCTGCCGGTACGGATGCCCGGGAGGGCCGGCCGGGCGTACCGGGCGGGCGAGAACCTGACGCTCGACGGCGCCGACGTGGGCGCGCGGACCTGGGAGGCCTTCCTGGCCGAACGGGTGCAGCCGACCCGCTGAGCGCCGCAGCGCGGCGGGCCGTCCCGGCCCGCCGCGCGTCCCGCGCTCACTCCCGGTCGCCCGCCGCCACGATCACCCACGCCAGCGGGCGCGCGAGGCGCCCAACCTACGACCTCGCGCATCCGGCGCACAGATCGGTGCCTTGACCACAAACGGTCACGGGTTGGATGACACGCGGCTCGGCTCCGCAGCCAGCGGCGCTACGTGTCTCAGTCTTGGGCGATGGCAGAACCTGTTCGTGGACCAGGACGGTCGACGGCGCTCGGCGTGGCGCGCAACCCCGCCCGGCTCGTCGCCTTCAGCGACGCGGTCTTCGCCATCTCCATCACCCTGCTCGTCCTGGAGATCCGCCCGCCGGAGGACACCCGGCACCTGACCCACAGCCTCGCCGCGCTCTGGCCGTCCTACCTGGCGTACGCCCTCACGTTCCTGCTCATCGGGCAGGTGTGGGCCAACCACCACCTGATGTTCGACCACCTCCGTGGCGTCGACTGGGTGGTGCTGCTGCTCAACACCCTGCTGCTGATGAGCATCGCATTCCTGCCATTCGCCGCTTCCGTTCTGGCCGCCGCGTTCCGCGAGGGCCACGGGCAACGGACGGCCGTCGTCTTCTACGGCATCGCGCTCGGGCTGGCAGCCTCGCTGTTCAACGCCATCTGGGGGTACGCGAGCCGAGGTCACCGGCTGCTCGACACCACCGTCGATTCCGCCGGTGCGAGAGCCATCAGCAGGCGGTTCCGGCTCGCTCCTCTCTGGATCGCCGCCGGAACCCTGCTCGGCGCCCTGCTCCCCGTCCTCGGCGTGGCCATGATCACCGCGTTGATCCCCTTCTACTGGCTGCCGATCCGCGGCGAGCTCGCCAGGGAGAGGCGCCGGCGCGGCGGCCGGGAGTGACCCGACGAGGACGTCCCTGCCTCGTCGGCGCGGGTGCATTAGGAGATCGGGGTTAGTCGCGGGTGTGTCCTGGCGGGAGCGGGTCTTCGTCGGGCCGAACGGGGAGCGGGCGTGGACCAGGGGGTTGCGGTGCAGGGCGGTGATCAGGGCGGCGTGCCGCCGATATCGGTCCAGGTGTCGTCCCAGAGGGCGGAGACATGCGGGTCTAGCAGCGGAAACGGCTCTCGGCATCTCACACCGCTCCCTGGCTGTCCGTCGACCTCTGCGGACTAGATGGGGACCGCTCACGTCGCTCCCGGGAACATCATCTTGGGACCAGATGCTGTCGCATTCCCTGCTGTCCCCTCGGCGACGGGCACGCGCTGTGACTCACTCGCCGAGGGCATTACTTGTCGAGGATGCGGGCCTTCTGGGCTTCGTACTCGGCTTCGGTTAGCGCGCCGGTTTCCTTGAGCTGGTGCAGCTTCTCAAGCAGGACAACCGGGTCATCGTGCGAGCGCTGCCCGCCGACCTCCTCGCCGATCTTCCTCGCGAACCAACTGTCGTGGGCCCGGCCCCAGATGAACGAGACGATGGCTAGAACGATGATGACCGGGATGATGACCTCCATGGCGCGTAAGCGTAGAGAGGCTGGGCAACATTTGGCAGGCAGGCGGTGACCTGGCTTGACCTGCACCGTCGCACCGGTCCACGTCCGGCTAGATGCGGACCGACCACCTATCGGGGCGGTCCAGAGCGTCAGCTCGCTGGCGTCATCAGAACAAGGAGATGGGCGGGTCGCAGGGGCAATGACTACTCCACTCCGACGTCCTAAGGAGCACCATGCCGGCGGCAAGGATTCCGATGACTGTGCCCGTGGTCCAGGACGTGAGCATGGCCGCCAACAGCTTGTCCCGGTCGCCTCGTCTGAAATGTCGGATTGCGACGCCCACTGTGACCACGGATCCGACAATGCTTGTCAGGGTCGACAGACCCACCGCGGCTGCGGCACGGTCGGCTGGGTCTTCAGGGTCAACCAGGAACACGACCAGAAAGACGGCGGCGGCCAAGGCGTGACCTATCAAGCCATAGGCGGCACCGCGACGAGGCCCTCTCTGTCAGGCTGGTGTGAGACACCCCGGCGATCGGGGTTGGCTTGTAGGGCGTGACTGGAGATGTGTACGTGAGCAGCAACATGCAGTCCGCCGAGCAGAGTAGGTCGGAGCCGGTTGATCCGGCGCCGCGCCCGACTCGGCGTAGCTTCACCGCCGAGTACAAGGCCGCGATCGTGGCCGAGTACGAGGCCGCCCCGCACGGTGAGAAGTCTGCAGTCCTGCGGCGGGAAGGGTTGTTCCACTCCCATGTGCAGGAATGGAGCCGTGCCCGGGACACCGGCGTGGCACCTGGTACGACGACGCGTTCGTCCGCGGCGTCATCTGCGGTTACCTCGCGGTTGTCGCGTGCCGAACGCGAGACCGAGCGGCTGCGGGTCGAGAACGCCCGGTTGAATGCGAAGCTGGCGCAGACGCAGGCAGCGTTGTCGATCATGGGAAAAGCACACGAGCTCTTGGCGTCGTTGGCCGAGGGCTCGGACACGCCGCCCTCGTCGAGCCGGTGATCGAGCAGACGCTGCAGGCCCTGACGGGCGTGGGGACGCCGGTCAGGACGGCGTGGCGGCTGCTGGGACGCGCTCGTGCCACGCATTACCGTCACGCTGGTGGCAAGGTCCACGGGCCGAAGCAGCGGCGCCGGCCGGGTCCGCAGGCCCTCAACGACGGTGAGCGGGCCGCGGTCCTGCAGGTGATCAACCGTGCCGGCTACAGCGACTTGTCGATCGGGCAGATCTTCATCCGTGAGCTCGACGAGGGGCGGTACTGGTGCTCTCTGTCGAGCATGTACCGGATCGCAGCGGCCGCGGGTCAGAGCCGGGAACGACGCCGGCAGGCCACCCACCCGGCGAAGGTCAAACCCGAGCTGGTCGCCGACGCTCCGTCTCAGGTGTGGTCCTGGGACATCACCAAGATCCGCGGACCGGTGAAAGGAGTCTGGTACCACCTGTACGTGTTGATCGATATCTACTCCCGGTACAACCCGGGCTGGATTATCGCCGCGGCCGAGGACTCCGTCCTGGCCCGTGACTTCATCGACGAGGCCATCGCCCGTAACGGGCAGGTCCCGCACACCGTGCACGCTGACCGCGGGACCTCGATGACCTCGCAGCCGGTATCGGCGTTGCTGGTCAATCTCGGCGTGACCCGGACCCACTCCCGGCCCCAGGTATCGGACGACAATCCGTTCTCCGAAGCGCAGTTCAAGACCCTGAAGTATCTGCACGACTTTCCCGGATCGTTCCCGAGCCTGTCCGCTGCCCGAGCGTTCTGCGACGGGTTCTTCACCGAGTACAACCACGTTCATCGCCATTCCGGGATCGGCTGGCACACCCCGGCCTCGGTGCACTTCGCCACCACCGGCCCGGTCGACGACGCCCGCCAGGCCACCCTCGACGCTGCCCGCGCCGCCCACCCCGAACGC
>NZ_QGKS01000362.1 GCF_003172935.1 Micromonospora sicca
CGGTACGCCCGACGCCGACCCGTTGGCCGGCGTCACCGTGGGAGCGGAACCAGACCGCCTCCATCTCCCGGAAGATCGGCGCCTCGCCCGGCTGTTCCCGCCGGGCGGCCACCGGGACGGCCGGCGCGGGCGGCGCCTCCGGAGCCGCCGCGACCGGCGGGGTCACCGGGGCTCGGCCGGCCGTGGCGCGGCCGCCCAGTCCGGCGGTCGGACCGTCCGGCAGCCCCGTGGCGCCCGCGCCGGCGGTCTCCCCGCCCGGGGTCCGCTTCGGCAGCGGTTTGCGGGTGGGGTGGGCGCCGGTGGAGGTACCCACCGACAGGCCGCCGCTGGAGACGGGTGCCGGCGGCGGAGGCGCGGCCGGCGTGGTGGCCGGCATGGTGGGCAGGCTCGGCAGCGCGCCGGTGGAGCCCCTCACCTGCACCGCGGGGCCGGTGTCCGGCCCCTGCCAGCGGGCCGGCGCGGGCGCCGGGGTACGCCACTGGTCGGTCAGGGTGGCCGCGGCGGTACGCCCGACGCCGGCCAACGGGTCGGCGTGACCGACCGGGGCCGGCGGCGTCTGCTCGACGGCCAGCGGCTGGCGGGGCCGGGTCAGCGGCGCCGGGTCGTGGCCCCGGCTGGCCGGCAGCACCACCGTGGAGTTCGGCAGGGTCACCTGGGCGACCGTCCCGCCCTCCACGTTCCGCCGCAGCTCGACGCGGATGCCGTAGCGGGAGGCGAGCCGGCTCACCACGGCGAGGCCCATCAGGCGGAACGCGGCCACGTCCACGGTCGGCGGGGCGGCCAGTCGCCGGTTCAGCGAGTCGAGCTGCTCGTCGCTGAGGCCCAGACCCCGGTCCTCCACCTGGATCAGCACGTAGTCCCGGATCCGCCGGCCGTCGGCCACCACCGTGGTGTTCGGCGGAGAGAACCGGGTGGCGTTGTCGAGCAGCTCGGCGACCAGCCGGACCACGTCGTTGACCGCGTGCGCGGCGACCGAGACGTCCGTGTCGACCGTGCCGAACTCGATCCGGTTGTAGAGCTCCACCTCGGACTGGGCGGCCCGCAGCACGTCCACCAGGAGCGCGTCGTCGCGGCGCGGCACGGCCGAGTCGGCCCCGGCCAGCACCAGCAGGTTCTCGTCGTTGCGGCGCATCCGGGTGGCGAGGTGGTCGAGCTCGAAGAGCTGAGCGAGGCGCTTCGGGTCCTCCTCGCTGCGCTCGATCGCGTCCAGCTCGCCGATCATGCGGTCGACCAGCGTCTGACTGCGCCGGGCCAGGTTGAGGAACATCGCCGACACGCTGGTCCGCAGCGCGGCCTGCTCGGCCGCGACCCGGACGGCCTCCCGGTGCACCACGTTGAAGGCCACCGCTACCTGGCCGACCTCGTCGCGGTTGCTGAGCTTGATCGGGTCCCGGACCTGCTGGACGATCTCCTCCACGCCGCCGTCGCCGATGGTGCCGATGTTCTGCAGGCGGCTGACCGCCTCCGGCAGGTCGTGGTTGGCCACCGCCAGGGCGCCCTCCCGCAGCCGACGCAGCGAGTGGTTGAGCGAGCGGGCGAGGACCACGGCGAGCGTCACCGCGATGAGCAGGGTGAGCAGCACGAGCGCCGTCTCGACGACGGCCTGCCGGATCACCTCCGTACGCGCGGCGTCGGCGTCGGCGAAGAGCTGGTCCTGGAGCTGGATCTCGGCCCACCGCATCAGGTCGTCGACCGCGCCGATGGCGGCGGAGGCGTCGTCCCGGGTGACCAGCGGGCGCTGCCCGACCGACCGGGACAGGTCGGCCGCGACCCCGTCGGAGAGCTGCACCGCGTCGCCGGAGACGGTGCTGTCGACCAGGGCCCGCTGCGCCGGCTCGGCGGCCCGCGAGAAGGAGAGCAGCGCCTCCTGCTGGCTGGTCAGGGTCGCCACGAAGGAGGAGAACTGCTCCTCGTCGAGTCGCCCGGAGGCCAGCGCGGTGAAGGCCACCGCCTGCTCCTCGGCGACCGCGGCCTTGGCGTGGGCGAACGCCGCCACCGCCCGGCGGGCGTCGGCCAGGCTCTCCCCGCCGGGCTGCTGGGCGAGCGTGTCGCCGTACGAGACGAGGTCGGTGAGGATGATGCCGTAGCGCAGGCTCGCCTCGGCCACCGGCATCTGCTGCCGGTCCAGCACCTCCTGCCGGGTGCCGTTCAGCGTCGCCAGGTGGTCGTCGATGACCTTCAGCCGGTTCCGGACGGAGGCGGGCAGCCCGTCGAGCCGGCCCCGCTCGTCCCGGTACGCCGTGATCCGCTCGTCGGTGCTGCGGACCCGCAGGTTGTAGTCGTCCGGCTTCTGGTCGGGCGCGGCCAGGTAGACGGCTGCGGCCATCCGCTCCTTGTGCAGGTCCTGGCTGAGCGCCGAGATGTCGATCGAGAGCGAGGTGAGGGAGCGGATCCGGGTGGCGTCGTAGGCGCCCTCGCCGACCGCGACGAGTCGGATGGTTGCCAGGGCGATGACGGCGGCGACCGGGACGACCAGGATGAGGGCGAGCTTGGAACGGATCCGCGCGTCCCGCAGCCGGGGCAGCCGCCGTCGCCGGTTCCGCGGGTCGGCACCGGGGCTCGCGGGCAGGGTCGTAGGTCCGGTGCTCACGACATCGCCTCCGTCGTTTCTCCCACGCCTGACCCGCCGACCCGTGCCTGGTGCAGCGGCCAGCGCCACGCGCGGCACGGCCGCGATTTCATCAGAGAAGATCCTGTTTGGGAAGCCGCAGTGAGGTAGGAATCGGTCGGCGGGCCCTCAAGCCGGTCTCCGGTCAACTATTACCTTCTTTTCCCCAGCCCCCTGAACAGGGCATGTACATCCAGAGTGGTCGGTCGACGCTGCAAAGTGAGCGACGGTAAACATTCGATGTCCCCACCATGTGGGATGAGCGTCCCGAAACAGCTCCCCGCCTTCCGCGCTTGACCACAGGGCCCGGCGTTGGCAAGGTTTTGCAGGCTTCGCGCACACCGTACGGCAGACCAATCCCGTTCTCCACTGAGGACGGACAAGCGGCGGTGATCGGGCAGCGCCCGCGCCGCACCTGGAGGACTGAGTTGAGCCCCATCCGCTCCGCGAGCATCGCGGCGCTCGCATCGGCCGTGCTGGCCACCACGCTCACCGGCTGCCAGTTCGGCGAGGAGCAGCAGGACACCAACCCGATCGTGATCGCCGCCGACCTCGAACTCTCCGGCGCCTCGGCACCGGTCGGCAAGGTGTACCAGCGGGCGCTGGAACTGAAGGTCGAGCAGTTGAACTCCTCCGGCGCGCTGGGCGCCCGGAAGATCGAGCTCAAGGTGAAGGACAACCGCTCGGACGCCGCCGAATCCTTGCGCAACATCAACGATTTCAGCAACGACTCCGACGTCACCGCCATCATCATGGGCGGCTGCAACGAATGCGCGGTCGGCGCCGTCCGCACCATCGACGAGAAGCGCATTCCGACGATCGCGCTCGCCGCCTCCGCCGCCGTCACCGAGCCGGTCGCCCAGCGCCGGTACGTCTTCAAACTGGCCCCCAACGCGGCCGACAGCGCCGGCGCGCTCACCACCGAACTCACCCGCCGCAACATCCGCAGGGTGGCCGTGCTGCACACCGCCGACGACTACGGGCGGGAGGGGCTGGCCGCGCTGCGCGGCGAGTTCACCAAGGCCGGCATCCGGCTGCTGGGCGCCGAGACCGTACGGACCACCGACACCGACGTCACCACCCAAGTCTCGGCCCTGGTGGAGCGGAAGCCCCAGGCGCTGGTCGTCTGGACGCCGCCGGAGCAGGCGTCGCTCACGGCCGCCAGCGCCCGGCAGGCCAGGTTCGCCGGATCGCTGTTCTTCGACGCGTCGGCCGCGGGCGACCTCTTCCTCGGCGGCTCGGCACGGACCACCGAGCGGGCGACCCTGATCTTCACCCAGACCATGGTGATCGACGACGTCATCGCCACCACCCCGGCCAAGGCGGCCCGCCGCCAGTGGTTCCAGGACTACACCGCCCGCTTCGGCGGGTACCACGGCTTCTCGTCGTTCGCCGCGGACGCGGTCCAGCTCGTCGCGGACGCCGAGCTGCGCGCCGGTGGGGAGCCCGGCCGGGTGAACCGGGCCGCCCTGCGCGACGTGCTGGAGACGTCGCAGCTGGATGGCCTCTCCGGCCCGATCCGGATGACCCCGGACAACCACTCCGGCCTGATGCCCCAGGCCCTCACGACCCTGGTCGCCCGGGGCGGCCGCTGGCGGCTCGCGGGATAGTCGCCCTGGTGGGTGTGGCCCCACCGCAACCGGCTCCGGGCGGTCATGGGGTGGGGGGGGTGATCTTTAGCGTCTCCGGTCGAGGTGGGGTCAGCGGGATGAGGTGGTGGCGCGGACCCAGGGGAGGGCGAGGCGCTCCACCAGGCTGAGGGCGGAGTAGAGCAGGATGCTCATCAGCGCGATCAGCACGATCGCCGCCCAGGCCGTCGCGCTGTCCCCGATCCCGTTGTACTGGAGGATCTGGTAGCCCAGCCCCGGCTTGTCCGAGTAGAACTCCCCGATCACCGCGCCGATCGCGGCGAGCGGCATCGCCACTTTCAGCCCGACGAACATCTGCGGCAGGGCGGCCGGGAAGCGCACCTTGCGGAACGACTGCCACCAGGAGGCGTTCAGCGAGCGGGCCAGGTCGGCCAGGTCGGCCGGGGTGGTGGTCAGCCCGGTCGCGGTGGAGAGCACGATCGGGAAGAAGCAGAGCAGGAACACCATGGTCAGGATGGGTTTCTGGCCCCAGCCCACCGAGACCACCAGGAGCGGGCCGAGCGCGATCTTCGGCACCGCGTTGATCGCCACCAGCAGCGGCGCGAACATCCGCTCGACCCGGCGGGAGGCGGCCAGCGCCATGCCGATCAGCACGCCGGCCACCGAGGAGAGCAGGAAGCCGAGAAGGGTCATCGCGGTGGTGATGCCCAGCGCCGGCAGCAGCACGTCGCTCGTCCCGGTCAGCGCGCTCCACACCACCTGCGGCGGCGGTAGGGACGCCGGATGAACCAGGTGCAGACCCGACGTCACCGTCCACCAGACGGTCACCGCGATCAGCAGCCCGAGCGCCGGCAGCCCCACCGCCGCCGGGCGTACGCCGGTCCGGCGCGGCCCGGCCGGCTCGATCGCCGGCTGGTCCGGCGCCGCCGCGCCGACCCTGGTCCCGGTCAACTCCGTCAACGTGTCCTCCTCTGCTGGACCGGCCCGACGACCGGCACGCGAAGGGGGTGCGCCCCCACCGGAACCCCGGCGGGCCGCACCCCCGATGTCCGGGTCGACCGGTCAGGCCTTCGGCGCGAGGTTGAAGTCGATGATCTGGTCGGGGGTCAGGTTCTGCTTGAGCGCGCCCGCGCCCTGCAGCAGCGCGATGCTCTTGGCGACCCGGCCGCTGTCCAGGGTGCCCAGCGCGGTGCCGGAGTTGCTGGACCGGACGTACGCGGCCATCAACTGCAGCTCGGCGGCGGCCGCGGCCGGGTTGGTGGCGGCCACGTTCTTCTTCAGGATGTCCGCCGCCTCCTGCGGGTTGGCCAGGGCGTACTCCAGGCCCTTGAGCAGCGCCGCGGTGAAGCGCTTGACCATCTCCGGCTTCTCCTTGGCGATCTTCGCGGAGGTGATCAGCGCGTTGCCGTAGAGGTCCTGCATGACGTTGCTGTACGGCAGCACGACCGGCTTCTTCTTCGTCACCGCCTCGACGGTGGGCTGACCGACGACGAACTGGCCGATGCCGTCGACCGAGCCGGAGGCCAGGGTGCCCATCAACGTCTGCGCCTCGCCGTTGACCCAGGTCACCTTGGCGGCGTCGATGCCGGCCAGCCGGGCGTACGTCGGGAAGAGGTTGCGCACGACGGAGCCGGGGGTGTCGGCGAGCTTCTTGCCCTCCAGGTCCTTCGGGGTGGCGATGCCCTTGCCCTCGACCGAGACAATGGCCGCCATGGTGCGCTGCTGGATCGCCGCCACCGCGACGAAGTCCTTGGCCTGGCCGTTGCCGAGCTGGAGCAGACCACCGGTGAGGTCGATCGGGCCGAAGTCGGCCTGACCGCCGACCACGGTCTGGATGACCGCACCGGTGCCCTGACCGGGCTTGATCTCCACGTCGAAGCCGGCGTCGGAGAAGAAGCCCTTCTCCTTCGCCACCCAGGCATAGGAGTCCCGACCGAAGTTGCCGAACGAAGTGAGGTACGTCACTTTCTCCAGCGTGCCGGTGCCGGCGCTCTTGGCGTCGTCGGACTTGTCCGAGCCGCTGCTGCAGCCGGAGACCAGGGCGAGGGCGGTGGCCAGCGCGGCCGCGGCGACCGTACGGGTCAGCCTTCTCATCAGTGCACCATGTCCTTTCCGACCAGGTCATCTTCGCCCGGACGGGTCGTGGGTCCGACGGTGCCGGCAGGAGGGGGCAGCCGACGGGACCGTCGTGAGGGGACTGTTCGCGGGCACAGCGTACGAGAAGGCCAGCATCGGCAGGCCGGGCGTATCGGTTGCGGAACGGAAACGAAGTTGCGTGATGGAAACTGCCAGCCATCCACCCTGGACGGTGCTACAGGGACCGCCGCCGGTTACCCTTTGCCGGGCTCGTGATCGTCGAGCGGGAGGGAGCCGGCGGAGGATGATCAAACTGTCCGCGGTGTCCCGCACCTTCGACGGCCGCGCGGGGCGGGTCGAGGCGCTGCGCGGCATCGACCTCGACGTCGCGGAGGGCGAGTTCGTCGCCGTCCTCGGCCGCTCCGGCTGCGGCAAGTCCACCCTGCTCCGCATGATCGCCGGGTTGCTGCCGGTCAGCGAGGGCGGGATCACGGTGGCC
The DNA here is from genome assembly GCF_003172935.1 of Micromonospora sicca. Taxonomy (GTDB): domain Bacteria; phylum Actinomycetota; class Actinomycetes; order Mycobacteriales; family Micromonosporaceae; genus Micromonospora; species Micromonospora sicca. The sequence continues at coordinate 6,773 of NZ_QGKS01000362.1, forward strand.
GGCACGCCGATCACCAAGCCCCGCCGCGACATCGCCATGCTGTTCCAGCGGCCCGCCCTGCTGCCCTGGCGCTCGGTGCTGGACAACGTCCTGCTCCCGGTCGAGATCTTCGGCTGGAGCCGGGCGAAGCACCGCGAGCGGGCCCGGGAACTGCTGGACCTGGCCGGCCTCGGCGGCTTCGAGAAGCGCCTGCCGCACGAACTCTCCGGCGGCATGCAGCAGCGGGTCTCCCTGTGCCGGTCGCTGATCGGCGAGCCGCGGGTGATGCTGATGGACGAGCCCTTCTCGGCGCTCGACGCGCTCACCCGGGAGGAGCTCTCCGGCGAACTCCAGCGGGTGCACATGGAGACGAAGGCGACCATCGTCTTCGTCACCCACTCGATCGACGAGGCGGTGCTGCTCGCCGACCGGGTCGTCGTGCTCAGCCCCCGCCCCGGCCGGATCCGGAAGATCCTCGACGTGGACATCCCCCGACCCCGCACCCTCGGCCGCAACGCCCACCTGGCCGAGGTGTCCCGGGTCAGCGCCGACCTGCACGAGCTGTTGATGGAACGGGACGCCCCCGGCGCGCCGGCGCAGGCCGAGGACGCGGCGGCGGCCGACCCGGTGGAGACGCCGGCGGGCTCCGGCACGGGAGGGCGGTGACCATGCGCGTCTCGGTCTTCACCGAACCGCACCGCGGGGCCAGCTACGACGACCAGCTCCGGTTCGCCCGGCTGGTCGAGGCCGCCGGATTCGAGGGCTTCCTCCGCGCCGACCACTACCAGTCCATGGGCGACGACCCCGGGCTGCCCGGTCCCACGGACGCCTGGCTCACCCTGGCCGGGCTGGCCCGGGAGACCTCCCGGATCCGGCTGGGGACGCTGGTCAGCTCCGCCACCTTCCGGCTCCCCGGGCCCCTCGCGGTGATGGTGGCCCAGGTCGACCAGATGAGCGGCGGCCGGGTCGAGCTGGGCATCGGCGCCGGCTGGTACGAGCGGGAACACCTCTCGTACGGCATCCCCTTCCCCGGGGTGGCGGAGCGGTTCGACCGGCTGGCCGAGCAGCTCGAGATCATCACCGGGCTGTGGGCCACCCCGTCCGGCGAGACGTACCGCTTCACCGGCGACCACTACCGGCTCGTGGACGCGCCCGCGCTGCCCAAGCCGGTGCAGCGGCCCGGCCCGCCCGTGATCGTCGGCGGCCGCGGCCCCAAGCGCACCCCCGAGCTGGCCGCCCGGTACGCCGACGAGTTCAACATGCCGTTCAAGAGCGTCGCCGAGACGGCCGCCGCGTACGAGCGGGTGACCGAGGCGTGCCAGCGCACCGGCCGTACGGAGTCCGGGCGGGCGCCGCTGGTGCTCTCCGCCGGGATCGTGGTGGCGATCGGCCGGACCGACGCGGAGGCGCAGCGGCGGGCCGCGCCGCTGCACGTCAAGAGCGCCCTGCCGCCGGAGGACCCGGTGGTCGGCTCACCGGCGCAGCTGGTCGACCGGCTCGGCGAGTTCGCCACGATCGGCGCCACCCGGGTCCACCTGCGGCTGATCGACTTCGCCGACCTCGACCACCTGGAGCTCATCGCCGCCGAGGTGCTCCCCCAGCTGGACGGAACCCGATGACCGAACTGTCCCAGGACGTCGAACTCGGCCCGGTGGGCCAGGAGATCGTCTACGAGAACGACCGCGTGCGGGTCTGGCACATCCGGCTGGAGCCGGGCGAGCGGCAGCCGCTGCACCGGCACGACCACCCGTACCTGGTGGTGGCGATCCAGGGCGCGAAGAACGTGGTGCAGACCGTCGACGGCACCCGGATCGACGCCGACGAACCGACCGGCGGGGTGGTCTACCGCGACCCGGGCGCCGTGCACATGCTGACCAATGTCGGGGACACGACCTATCTGGCCCGTCTGGTCGAGCTGAAGTAGCCACACCGGCGGCGCGCGCCGCGCCGCGCTGCGTCAAGGTGGCGATCGGGCGCACCGGGCCGTAACGTGCCCGACATGGCCTTTCGGACGTGGGGCAGGCTGCTGCTCACGGCGCTCGGGGTGAGCGTGCTGGCCGGGGCCGGCCAGCTCGGCATCGCGTACGGGTTCGGCGTCGTGCGCCTCAACGGCGCGTTCACCGACGGCTCGGTCAACCGGTGGCCGGCCCAGCTCGTCTGGGTGGCCTGGTTCGCGGCGGTCGCCGCGGTGGCCGGCGCCGTCCTCACCGAACGTTTCGCCCGCCGGGACGGGCTCCCGGGCGGCACCACCGAACAACTGGCGGTCGCCGGGGCCGCCGCGCTGGGCGCGATCGTCGTCGCGCCGCTGTGCATGCAGCCCGCGCGCGCGGCCGAACTGGGCGGCACGGTCGACCCGGTCTGGGCGGTCGGCATCTGCGCCATCCTCGGCGCGGTGGTCGGCGCCGGGGCGGCGCTCGCCGTACTGCTGAACTCGCCGCTCGGCTGGAACATCGCGCTGACGGGCGGGGTGATCTGGCTGCTCGCGCTGCTCTCGGCGGCGCCGGCGCTGGCCGCGGCCGGGCCGCTGCCCACCGTACGCCTCGGGGTCCTGGAACCGTCGTGGTTGGACGCGGCGACGGCCCAACGCCTGGCCATGCTGATCCTGCCCACGGTGGCCCTGCTCGCGGGCGCGGCGGTCGGCGCGCTGGCCCGCCTGCGCGGCCACCTGCCGCTGGTCGGCGGCGCCGCGGGCGCGGCCGGCCCGGTCCTGGTGGCGTTCGCCTACCTGACCGCCGGCCCGGGTGTCGCGGCCGACCGGTACCAGCTCGCGCCCTACTACGGGGCGCTCATCGCGGTCGCCGCCGGCGCGCTCGGCTCGACGGCCACCACCGTGCTGCGTCGGCCGGCGGACACGCCGGCGACCGACGCCATCGAGCCGACCGACATCCTCCAGCCCCTCCCGACCGGGCCCGCTCCCGCTGGTTCCCCGGCGGACCGGGCGGCGGACGGTCCGGCCACGACCGACCCGAGCCCCGGCGGAGCACCGCCCGCGGCCCTGGCCGGCAGCACCGCCGACCTGGGCCTCCATTCGGCCGCCCGGGAGACCCACCCGACCGGTGCCGGCCGACCCACTCCCGCACACTGGGACTGGCCGGTGGCGGCGACCGGCACCCCGACGCCGGCACCGGCCGGCCTCGCCCGGCCGTCCACTCG
>NZ_QGKS01000332.1 GCF_003172935.1 Micromonospora sicca
GGTTAGGCGGGGACGCGGGCTATGGCGAAGACGGACTGGCCGAACGGGGGGCGGATGCGCTGCTCGGCGGCCTTGGTCGCCGGGAGGACCAGGGTGTCGTAGACCTTGACCATGGGGCCCTCCTTCGGCATCAGCCGGAAGACCTTGGTGGCCATGAAGTAGCCGATCAGGCCGAGCGCGTTCGCGTAGTGGATCTTCTCCACCGTCAGGCCCGCCTCGGTCATGGCCGCGGTCAGGGTCTTCTTCGTGTAGCGCCGGACGTGGCCGGTGGCGATGTCCGCCGGGCTCATCGCGAACTGGAACGCCGGCACGATGATCACCACGGCGCCGCCGGGCCGGACCAGGTCGCGCATGCTGCGCAGCGCGCCCACGTGGTCCTCGATGTGCTCCAGCACGTTGTACGACACGGCGGCGCTGTAGTCGCCGCGCTCCGAGTGCGGCAGCAGCATCTGCCGGACCTCGATGCTCGGGCGCTCGGCGAGCCGCTCCTTGAGCTGGACGAGCCGGTCCGGGTCCGCCTCGGTGGCGGTGATCCGGGGCAGGTGCTCGGACCACTCCAGGGCGTAGTCGCCCAGCCCGCTGCCGATCTCGATGGGGTTGTCACCGAGGTAGGGCACCGCCAGTTCGACGAACCACCTGCGGTGGTTGACCGCCGTCGCCAGTCCTTCGAGCACCTCCGACTGGACGCGCTGATCCCCAGTGATCTCTGCCATGCGTCGATTCCTCACGATATGACTGACCCGCGCCTGGACCGACAGAGTCAACCATCCGCAAGGACGGTGTGCGAATCGGGGCACCGGGGGTGGCCGAAATGTGGTCGGGGGTGGGCACGTGATCGGCGGTCGGCGAACCCGGCACATAGTACGCCAGTACCCCGAAACATGTCACGGCCCTGCCATACCCTGACTACGCTCCGAATTGTTATGACTACTCCTGAATCGGACGGCGGCACCGTTGCGGGTGAGCCCGGCCGGGGCGTACGGGACGGGCGGGGCCGGTGGATCGACGCTGCCGCCGTGCTCAGCTTCGCGCTGCTCGCCTTCTGGGTGACCGCCCGGTTCTGGCTGAATCCCGGCGACGGGGTGCGGGACAACCGCTCCGATCAGGCGCAGTTCGAGTGGATGATGGCGCACGGTGCGCGGGTGGTGACCGGTTTCGCCTATCCGTTCGTCTCGGACCGGATGAATTTCCCGGACGGCGTCAATCTGATGGCTAATACGTCCGTATTATCCATTTCACTCCCAATGACGCCCGTCACCGTTCTCCTCGGCCCGCGTGCGGCTTTCCTGGTCTTTCTGACCGCGGGAATGATCGCCACCGCCGTGGCCTGGTACTTCGTCCTGTCCCGGGTGCTGATCGGGGCCCGGGGACCGGCCTGGCTCGGGGCCGGCTTCTGCGCCTTCGCGCCGGCGATGGTGTCGCACGCCAACGCCCACCCCAACATCGTCTCCCAGTTCGTGGTGCCGTTGATCGTCTGGCGGACCCTGCGGCTGGCCGAACCCGGGCGCTGGCTGCGCAACGGCGTGCTGCTCGGACTGGTGATCGTCTGGCAGGCCTTCCTCAACCTGGAGATCCTGCTGATGACCGCGATCGGCCTCGCCGTCGTCGTCGGCGCGCTCGCGCTCGGCCGTCCGGAGCTGCGGCGGGGCATCCGGCCGTTCGCCGCCGGGCTCGGCGTGGCCGCCGCCGTCGCCGGGGCGCTGCTCGCGTACCCGCTGTACGTGCAGTTCTTCGGGCCGGGGGCGTACCAGGGACTGTCCCGGCTGATCCGCGGCTACCGCACCGATCTCGCCTCGTTCGTGGCCTGGTCGGGCGAGTCGGTCGCGGGCGACCCCCGCGGCAGCGCCCGGTTGGCCAAGAACGCCACCGAGGAGAACGCCTTCTTCGGGTGGCCGCTGGCCGTACTGGTGATCGCGCTGGTCTGGTGGCTGCGACGCAACGCCGTCGTGCTCGGCCTGGCCGGGGCCGGCCTGCTCTTCGCCGTCTTCTCGCTGGGCCGGGAGATCCGCTTCGACGGGCGGGACACCGGCGTGCCCGGGCCGTGGGCGCCGCTGGAGAACCTGGCGATCCTGCACTCGGTGGTGCCGACCCGCTGGTCGCTCGCGCTGACCCCGATCGTCGGGGTGCTGCTCGCGCTCGGCGCGGAGCAGGCGCGGCGGCTGGCCCGAGGGAACCCCGCGGCCCGGCCGCAGATCCGGTTCGTCACGGTCACCGTGCTGGCGATGGCCCTGCTGCCGATCCTGCCGACGCCGCTCCCCTCGGTACGCCTCGACCCGACGCCGGAGTTCGTCCGCTCGGGGGCCTGGCGCCCGTACGTGGCCGGCGGGCACAGCATCGTCACCCTGCCGCTGCCGGACACCAACTACGCCGACCCGCTGCGCTGGTCCGCCGAGACCCGGCTGGAGATGCCGCTCGCCCGGGGCTACTTCCTCGCGCCCGACACCCGGCCCGGGGCCGGCCGGGTCGCCCTCTTCACCGCCCCGCCCCGCCCCACCAGCACCTTCTTCACCGAGATCCGGAGCACCGACGCGGTGCCGCCGATCACGCCGCAGGACCGGGTGGCCGCCGTGGACGACCTGCGGTACTGGCGGGCCGGGGCGGTGCTGCTCGATCCCCGGCAGAAGCAGGCGGGCGCGTTGCACCGGGGGATGACCGAGCTGACCGGGATCGATCCGGTGCTGACCGGCGGGGTGTGGCTCTGGGACGTCCGCCCGCTGGTCGACTGAGTGCCGGCCCGGAAGCCGGCACGAATCAGGAGGGTCGGACGCAGCAGCCCTGGCAGATCTTCGGCCGGGGCAGCGTGAAGGCCAGGCAGCAGGTCCGCCGCTGGACGGTCGGCTCGCCGGCCGGGCCCGGCACCAGCTCCACCAGGTCGGCCAGGTCGAGCGCGTCGAGCAGCGTCTCGATGCTCCGGGTCGACGACCCGGGCAGCGCGTCGGCGGCCCGCAGGATGCCGTGCGCGATGCCGGAGGCGACCGAGCCGAGCAGCGTACGGGTCCCGATCCGGACCTCGGCCTGGATGGCCGCGATCATCGGGGCGAGGTGCGCGTCGAGCAGCGACGCGCGCAACGCGTCGAGCAGCTCCGCCTCGCCGGCGACCACCCGGACGTCCGGCGCGCCGGTCAGCGCCAGCGGGTCGCCCGGCAGCACCGCGACCGCGGTCGAGCGGCGCAGGCCCAGGGTGAGCAGCGGGCGGTGGTCCTCGAAGTGGATCAGGACGTCGGCCGGGTCGAGCAGCGGCACCCGCCGGGCCGAGGCCCAGCCGAGCACCGCCGGCAGCGCCAGCCAGTAGCTGTACGACTTCCAGGCCAGCGCGGCGCAGGCGTGCGGGGTGCCGCCCCAGCGCACCGTCGCGGCGCGCAGGAACTCGGGCAGCAGCGTCCCGTCGACCAGCCGGGTCGCCGGGGCCCAGCGCGCCTCGTCGGAGGTGACCAGCAGGCCGGGCGCGAGCCCGGGCAGCTCGTCCGTACCGAACATGGCGCGCAGGGTCGCGGTCACCGGGGCGAGTGGCGCGGCGATCTCCCGCCTCGGCATCACCGCTGTCACCTGATCGTCCCCTGTCTGGTCGCCCCGCCGGTCGGTATCAGCAGGCCCATCTGAGCTAAGGCTAGCCTAACCACAGGCTCCGGGTCGGGGGAAGCGGCACCGAGGGGCTGATGGAGAGGTCCCGGTCACTCCGCCGACCGGTCGCCGCGTGCCGGCGTACTACCCGGCAGGCGGGGGCGGAAACGCCGGCCGACCGGGCGAGAGGCGGCGCGAGCATCGACGTACGTGGCTGAATTGTCAAGGCGAGTGTCGAATACGAGCCATTTTCTGTGCACGTTCGGCCACCCAACGTGAAACTGGTACTCCCGGCCACGAGGAAGCCGAATGACGACCTCACCCATCGAACGGGCCGCCGACTCGTTCGCCGCCGAACTCGCCCGGCACCGCACCGGCCGGGGGCTGTCCAAGAAGCAGCTCGCCACCCTGATGGGCTTCGACCCGTCCTACGTCAGCCACGTCGAGGGCCGCCGGCACCGCCCGACCGAGGACTTCGCCCGCCGGGCCGAGGCCGTCCTGGAGGCCAGCGGCGCGATCTGGCAGCGCTTCCGGGAGTACGACGAGCTGCGGCACGCCCGTAACGGCGGGGCGCACCGCGAGCCGGCCGTCCCCGGCCAGTGGCTGCCCCCCGGCACCGGCCTGGTGGTCGAGCGGGAGCTGGCCACGCTGACCCACACCGAGGACGGCTACCACTGCGTGATCCGGCGGGAGCTCTACAACGCCGGGACCGAGCCGGTCAGCCGCTACCTGGTCCGGGTCGCCGTCGACCGCTACCCCAACGACCCGGGCCGCTCCAACCGGCACCACCGGGAGCACCCGCTCACCTTCGCCGAACTGCAACTGCGGGCGTACCGGGACGACGGCGGCGAGCGCGAGCCGATGCACTGGCGGGCCAAGCACGACCGGGACGCGTTCAAGGAGATCTGGCTGCTCTTCGAGAACGCCGAGGGGCGCTTCCCGCTCTACCCCGGCGACCGGGTCACCATCGAGTACGCGTACCGGGTGGGGCGGGACAAGTGGGGGCCCTGGTTCCAGCGGGCGGTCCGCCTGCCCACCCGCCACCTGGCCGTCCGGCTGGACCTCCCGGTGGGGCTGGACCCGCAGGTCTGGGGGGTGGAGACCTCCCTCTCCTCGGAGGAGGGCCCGCTGCGTACCCAGATCCAGCGGCACGACCGGGACGGCCGGGCGCTCTTCGACTGGTCCACCGACGACCCGCCCCTCAACGCCCGCTACCGGCTGCAGTGGCGCTTCCGCAACCAGCCCCCGGACGCCGAGCCGGACGGTCCGGCGAGCGGCCTGCAGGTCCGGGCCAGTGACCGGATGCGCGGCATCGGCATCGTGCAGCGCGGCGACGACCTGCTCCGCCAGCCCGCCCACCAGTTCGACCTGCCCCGCCAGGAACGCACCGCCCGGGACGTGGTCGACCGGCTCTGCGCCATCCTGGTCCGCCTCGACGAGCTGCACCCGTTCAGCAAGGGGGTCGGCATCGCGGCCCCGCAGCTCGGGCTCGGCTGGGCCGCCGCCGTGGTCCGCCCGGCCGACCGGGCGGCCGAGCCGGTCGTCCTGCTCAACCCCCGGATCGTCGACTCCGCCCCGGACAGCGACGAGCAGTACGAGGGCTGCCTCTCCTTCTTCGACCACCGCGGCCTGGTGCCCCGACCACTGCGGATCGACGTCGAGCACGCCCAGCGGGACGGCAGCCGGATCATCACGTCCTACGAGTACGCGATGGCACGCCTGGTCGCGCACGAGATCGACCACCTGGAGGGGCGGCTCTACGTGGACCGGATGACGCCCGGGGTGCCCCTGGTGCCGGTCGAGGAGTACCGGGAGAGCGGCAACCCCTGGCGCTACTGAGCGCTCCGGCACGCGGGCCGGTTGCCGGCCCGGCCCGCGCACCGGCGGACGGGGGCCGGGTCGCGTGCCCAGGGGGCTGCCAACTGTTGCTCGTTGAGTAAGCACTATGTCCTGGTGAGCTTGAAAGAGTGGGCGTTGGCGCAGGGTGTGTACCGGGTGACGGCGTGCCGCTGGTTTCGGGAGGGTCGGCTGCCGGTGCCGGCCGGCCGGGCGGGGGCGGCTGATCGTGGTCGGTCCGCTGCCGAAGCGGTCGGTTCCCGGCCGGGTGGTGGCGTGTGCCCGGGTGTCGTCGGCTGGCCAGCGTGATGACCTGGAGCGGCAGGCCGGGCGGGTGGTGACTGGCGCGACCGGGCGGAGCCTGTCGGTCGACCAGGTGGTCACCGGGGTCGGCTCCGGGATGAACGGACACCGCCGCGGGCTGTCCCGTGTGTTGTCGGACCCGCCGGTTAGTGTGCTGGTCGTGGAGCACCGTGACGGGCTGACCGGGTTCGGGTTCGGGCATCTGGCCGCGGCGGTGGTCGCCGGCGGTTGGCAGTTTGTGGTCCTCGACGACGCGGAGACCAGCGACGGCCTGGCGGGCGTGACGTGACTGAGGTCGTTATCTCGTTGTGCGTACGGCGGTATGGGCGAGGGTTGGCGGCATGCCGGGCGGCGGTGGCGGTGGCGGTGGCCACCGGAAGCGAGCAGCTGTGAGTCTCACGGTTACTCAGGCGTACCGGTTCGCCCTGGACCCCACCCCCGCACAGGAGCGGGACCTGTTGCGGCACGCCGGGGCGGCCCGGGTGGCGTTCAACTGGGGCCTGGCCCGGGTCAAGGCCGTCATGGACCAGCGGGCGGCCGAACGCTCCTACGGCGTCGCGGACGAGAAGCTGACCCCGTCGATCGGCTGGAACTTGCCGGCGCTGCGCCGGGCTTGGAACGCCGCCAAGGGCGAGGTGGCGCCGTGGTGGGCCGAGTGTTCCAAGGAGGCGTACAACACCGGCCTGGACGCGCTGGCCCGCGCGTTGACCAACTGGTCGGATTCGCGATCCGGTAAACGTGCTGGTCGCCCGGTCGGCTTCCCCCGGTTCCGGTCGAAGCGGCGCACGACGCCGAGCGTGCGGTTCACCACCGGCACCATCCGCGTCGAAGCCGACCGCATGCATGTCACGCTGCCCCGTCTGGGCCGGATCAAGCTGCACGAGTCGGCCCGAAAGCTCGCCCGTCGCCTCGAAGCCGGCACCGCCCGGATCCTATCCGCGACGGTGCGCGGGAAGGCCGGTCGCTGGTTCGTGGCCTTCACCTGCGAAGTCAAGCGCGCCGAACGCGCCCCGGCCCGCCCGGACGCGCTGGTCGGCGTCGACGTCGGCGTGCGCCACCTGGCGGTGCTGTCCACCGGCGAACTGGTCGCCAACCCACGCCACCTGGGTAACGCCACACGCCGGCTGCGGCGCATGGCCCGCGCGGTGTCCCGCAAGGTCGGCCCGGACCGGCGCACCGGAGGGCGGCCGTCGAAGCGGTGGGACCGCGCCCGCGCCGATCTGGCCCGCACGCACGCCCGCGTGGCGAATCAGCGCCGGGACGGGCTGCACAAGCTCACCACCGGGCTGGCCAACCACTACGGCACCATCGTGGTGGAAGACCTGCACGTCGCGGGCATGGTCCGCAACCGGCGCCTGGCAAAGGCGGTCTCCGACTGCGGGTTCGGCGAGATCCGCCGACAGCTCTCCTACAAGACCACCTAGAACGGCGGACGGCTCGTGACGGCCGACCGGTGGTACCCATCCAGCAAGACCTGCTCGGGCTGTGGCGCGGTGAAAGCCAAGCTGCCGCTGCACGCCCGCAGGTTCACCTGCGATCCGTGCGGCCTCGTCCTGGATCGGGACGTCAACGCCGCCCGCAACCTCGCCCAGCTCGTCGTCGCCGGGAGTGGCCCGGAGACCGTAAACGGACGTGGAGCCGACCGTAAGACCCTCAGTGGGCCGGTGGCGACGAAGCGTCAACCCGGCACCGCCCCGGCGGGCAAGACCGGGACCGTCGTCCGGCAACGGACGACTGCGAGCCGTGAGCCTACTCATGCTCACTGACTCGCAACGGCAGGGGCACGCGACCCGGCTCGGGGGAGAAACGTCTACAGGTTGCCGAAGGTGTCGTACCGGATGTGCTCCGGCGGTACCTCGTCGGCGGCGAGCGCGCGCAGGGTGGCGCGGACCATCGGGGCCGAGCCGGAGACGTAGCAGTCGTGCGTCGTCCAGGGCCCGTACCGGGTGACCACCTCGGAAATGTCGCCCAGCTCGCCGTCGAAGTCCGGGTCCTCGCTGCACGCCGGCGTCACCGAGAGCCACGGGTGCGCGTTCACGAACTCCGCCAGGCCGGCGACGCCGTAGAGCTCGTCCGGCCGGCGGGCGCCGTAGAAGACGTGCACCCAGCGGGTCCGGTTGAAGCTGGTCAGCTCCTCCACCAGCGCCTTGATCGGGGCCAGCCCGACCCCGCCGGCGACGCAGAGGATGTCCCGGGTCGACGACCGGTCCAGCGTCATCGACCCCATCGGGGCGGCCACCCGGAGCAGGTCGCCCGGCTTCGTGCGGCGGACCAGCGCCCCGGACAGCCAACCCGCCGCCCCGGCCGGCGTACGCACGTGGAACTCCAGCACGTTGTCGTCGTTCGGGGCGTTCGCCACCGAGTACGTCCGCCACACCCGCGGGTGGTACCGGGGCGCCTCGACGCTGACGTACTGGCCGGCCTTCCACGGCAGCGGGTGCTGGAGGGCGCGGACGGTCAGCACCGCGGTGTCCGGGCCGTGCCGCTCGTGGGTGAGCACCTCGGCGTGCCAGAACGGCGGGTTGTCGTCCGCCTCCGCCCCGGCCAGCATCTTCTCGCTGATGCTCGCGTACGCCTCCCGCCAGGCCTGGTCGTACTCGAGGTTCCAGCCGTCGCCGGCGGTGCTGCGCAGCGCGTCCAGCAGGGCGACGCCCATGGTCTCGTAGTGGGTGGCGTCGACGTGGTACTTGCGGTGGTCCCGGCCCAGCGCGCGCAGGTACTCGTCGAAGCTCTCCGGGTCGCCGACGGTCTGGGTGGCGGTGACGATCGCCTCCAGGATCCGGTCGCCCTGCCCGCTCATCTGGACCGGGAAGAGCTTGCGCAGCTCGGGGTCGAGGAGGAAGAGCCGGGCGTAGAAGTGGCCGCTCAGCCGGTCCCGGTCCTCCTCGACCAGGGTCCAGCTCTCCTTCAGCAGCCGCGCGAAGTTCTCCACGGGGGCACGCTCCTTCTCCTGACGGCGGATCGGGCCCCGATAGAATCTCCACGCAGCGTGCCCAGCGGTCGCACAGAATGTGCGACCGGCTCACCTGGGTCGCGAGGGCGGTGCCGACGGGCCCTCACGTGCGGCACAGTGGTCCGGTGACGGTTGACGAGCTGACCCGCCCGGTGTCCCGCCGGACCCTGGGCGCCGAGACGCTGCTGGTGCTCGGGCTCTCCCTCGGGCAGTCGGCGGTCTACGCGGTGGTGTCGCTGGCCGCCAAGCTGACCGCCGCGGGCCCGCTGTCGAAGCAGACCGCGTCGTTGAACAACTCCCAGTCGGCCCGGCCCTACCTCGACCTGACGTACCAGCTCGTCGGGATCTTCTTCGCGTTGCTGCCGGTGCTGCTCGCCGTACACCTGCTGGCCCGTGACCCCGGCGACCCGGCGCGGACGCTCGGGGTGGACCTGCGGCGGCCCGGGTCGGACCTGGCCCGGGGCGCCGGCCTGGCGGCGCTCATCGGCCTGCCCGGGCTGGCGCTGTTCTGGGCGGCGGCGCAGCTCGGCGTCAACGCCACGCTGGTGCCGGCCGCGCTGCCGCACCTGTGGTGGGCGGTGCCGGTGCTGATCCTCGCCGCCGTGCAGAACGCCGTGCTGGAGGAGGTGATCGTGGTCGGCTATCTGGTCAACCGGCTCTGGCAGCTCCGGTGGCGGCTCGGCGCGGTCGTCGCGGCGAGCGCGCTGCTGCGCGGCTCGTACCACCTCTACCAGGGCTTCGGCGCGTTCCTCGGCAACGCGGTGATGGGCGTCGTCTTCAGCCTCTTCTTCCTGCGTACCCGGCGGGTGGCGCCGCTGATCGTGGCGCACACCCTGCTCGACCTGGTCGCCTTCGTCGGCTACGCGCTGCTGCCGAAGTCCTGGTTCGGCTGGCTGTGACGGGCGGGGCGGGATACGGCATCCCGCCCTTTCCGGACCGCCTGGATGCCCGACCTGCGACATCCTGAGTCGATCATGCCGGCTCGTGTCCCGACGCCGGTCTCGTCGGCCCGGTCACCGGCGCCTCCCTGGTCAGTGCCGCCGGGCGGGCCGATCGGTAGGCGGTGATCGCCCGGGCGGCGAGCCGCTCCGCGGCCGCCGCGTCCCCCGCCGCCCAGAACAGCGCCAGCCCGGGCAGGCCGATGAGCGCCGCCAGGCCGGCGCCCCGGGCCAGGTCCGACCCGGGCCGCCGCAGGTCCACCCCGA
>NZ_QGKS01000364.1 GCF_003172935.1 Micromonospora sicca
GGGCGCACCAGTCGAGCAGGGCGTCCCAGCCGGCGTCGTACTTGCGGATGGTGCCGGCGGCGCGGGAGGCCTCGGCGAACCGGGCCACGTCGGCGGCGAGGTCGTGCAGCAGACCGACGTCGGCCACAGTCGCCGGCTGGTGGGTGGCCAGCCACCGGGTGAGGTCGATCCGGCCCGGGGTGCCCGCGGCGTTGACGAGCTCGCCGTGCAGCACGTCGGTCGGCTGCCGGACGGCGGGCAGCCGGTCCACGCTCACGCTGACGCCCCGACGGCCGCCAGGTGGCGGTAGTCGATGGCGGTCACGCCGGCGGGCAGCGCGGTGGCCGGGCGGGCGAGCAGCGCCGGCGCGCCGAGGTGTCCGGCCAGGGCGAGCACCGCTCGTTCGGCCGGGCAGGTGACGCCGGCGGTGCGCAGCTCGAAGTCCCGCACGACCAGGGCGGCGCGGTCGGCGTCGGCGGGGCGGTAGTTGCGTACCCCGAGCGCGTCCAGGGCGGTCAGGATGGCCCGGAAGCTGCCGGGCCGGTCGGGCTGCGGTTCGGCGGGCAGCCCGGCGGCGTGCGCGGCGGCGATGAGGTCGTCGGTGACCGCATCGGTCAGCTGCAGCCGGGGCAGCAGCGGGATCACCGTGTCGGCCGCCGGTTCGCCGTCGAGCACCGCGGTGAGCACCGCGGTGTCGACCAGGACGGGCCCGCCGGCCGGGATGGCGGCCGGGGCGGGGCCGTCTGCGGCCGGCGGGACGGCGGCCCGGCCGGTGGTGTGGCCGGTGAGCGCGGCGGTCAGGGTCGGGTAGTGGTCGGCCAGCCGCAGGGCCTCGGCGAGGTCGCGGCGCAGGCGGGCCAGCGCGGCGGCCGGGGTGGCCAGGACGAGTTCGCCCGGGGCCGCGCCGGGCAGCACGACGACGGCGCCGGGATGCAGGCCGGCCACGTCGGCGAGTCCGGCTGGCAGGCGTACCCGGCGCCGGTTGTCCACGGTGGCCGGGGTCATGACGTCGGTGCTGGCGGTGGGGGTCACGGCGTCTCCGGGCGGGTGCCGGTGGCGGCGAGCATGTCCTGGTAGCGAGCGTCAGGTCCGGCACGTGCGGTGCCGCACGCCGCGCGGAAGCACGGCGGCCAACGCCGGGGCGCATATGGTCGGTGTTCCCGTCCGCTCGGGCGCGGGGCGGTGGGAAATCCCTGAGGCCGGTCAGGTCTGCGGGCCATGGCGAACACATTAGACGCCCACGGCGATGCCGGGGTCACCGCCGCACCGGTGGCCGTGGGCGCGGCCTTACGGGTTCGATCACGACCGGTAGCCCCCGCGCGTTCGAATCGGGGCGGGACGTTCCAGTGAGTAAGGTCCGGGAATCTTCCGTTCTCGTACCTAACTTCGGGGCCGTCCGCGTTGGCCGGCGACCGGGCGATGGGAGGCCGCGAGGTGCCACAAGCGACACTCAGAGTTGCGGCACCTGGCCTAGTCGGTTGGCCTGGCGGTACCAGGGTGTTACCTTCTTCGCAACAGGAAGGTGTCGATATGACAGTGCCCCATTCTCGACCGCACACCCTCGCGCAGTTCGCCCGCCGGGCCCGGATGAGCGCGCAGCGGCTGCGCGTGCTGCACCACGAGCGCCGGTTGCCGCCGTCCGACGGCGTCGACCCGGACGCCGCCGAGGTGTGGACCACCGCCACCATCGACCGGTGGCTGCGCGCCACCGGCCGCACGGTGCCCGACGACGCGATGTGGCCGTTCGGCTGGCCCGACGCGACCGAGCCCGCCGAGGTGATCTGGTCAGGCGACATCGACCTGCCCCGCGGGCACACCGCGGCGGTGACCATCTACGACGGCGCCGGCCAACCGGTCGTCTACGCCGTCGGCTACGTCGGACAGGACGTCAGCCGCGACACCATCGCCGAAGCCGCCATCGCCCGGCTCGACCCGGATCGCCGCGCTGGCGCCGTCGTCGTGCAGCCCTTCCTGCTCGACCCCGACTCCGACGGGCCGTACCCGCACCTGGAGCTGTGGCGGATGCCCGAGCAGCCCGAGCCGGTGCCGGAGTCCACCCCGGAGCCCGCCCGGCCGGCGTTGCCCGCGATGCTGCGCCGCTTCCTGCCTGAGCGGGAGCGCGAACCGCTCCCCGTCATGCCGGAACCGGTGGTGCTCGGCCGGCGACGCCGGCCGGGCGCGCCGGAGTACGCCGGCTCGGTCTTCGCCGCCGAGGTCGCCCGGGTGCTGGGCCGGCCGGTGCCGTTGTGGTGGGCCGGTACCACCACCCCGCAGATCGTGCGGACCGTCCGGCTGCTCGCCCAGGACCGGCCGCTGCCGGTTCCCGACACGATCACGGCCTGGCCCGGCGTGATCGCCCGGCTCGCCGCCGCGCTGGAGCGCTCGATGCACACCGCCTACCCGCAGGCGTTCGCGGTGCTCGCCCGGGAGACGCTCGCCGAGCACCGCAACGTCACCAGGGCCCTAACCCATCCGACCAGCGGGGACGGCTGGTATCTCGCGGCCGCGCCCCAGCCGCCGGCCTGGCCAGCCGCAGCGGAGCAGCGCGCTGCCGTCGCCGCCGGCCGCGACCTCGACCCCGACGCCGCCCTCGACGAGCTGGACCAGCTCGCCGAGGTCGAGGGCAACCTGCCCTGGATGCCCGACGACCCGTACGGTGGGGCCCTGCGCGAGGCGATCCTGTTCCTGCGCGGCCGGCTCGCCCGCGAGCACCCCGGGCGGGTGTACACGTTCCCGACCGTCTACAGCTGGCCGGATGCGCACGGCCCGATCCACGACGAGTACCGCCGGTACCTCACCCCGCTCACCCCGGCCGACCCCCACGGCGACCCGCAGCACCCGACCCGCCGGCTGGTCCGCCTGCTCTGTGAGGAGGCCAGCGACGCGGGGATCGCCCACCACCGGATCCTCGACCGGGCCCGCGAGCGGCTGCTCGGCCTCTACCGCGATCCCGAGGGACGGCTCGTCGCGCACCTGGCGGCCGGCATGCCGCACCTGGCCGACGAGCTGCTGATCGAGTGGCCCACCGGCATGCCGCCGGGCGGGTGGACGGAGCAGACCGTCATCGCCGCCGACGACGCCGACTCAACAGTTGGCCTGTTCGCGCTGACCCCCGGCCCCGACGGGGCGCTGCTCGCGCCGCAACCGGTGCCCAACCCCGCCGATGAACCCCGGTACACCTTCGGCTACAGCGGCAACAGCCCGGCCGTGCTTTACCAGGCCCTCGTGCGGTGCGCACTGGGCGACTGGACGGCCGCCGCCAGCGAGAGCTGGGTCGGCCGGCTCGCCCACGACACCGACGACCGACGCGGCCGGCCGCACAGCCAGCTCTGGCAGCGGATCACCACCAGCCAGGGCGCGCTGCGCCTGTCCTGGGCCGACGTGCAGCAGTGGGCGCGCGACGACCAACAGGCCGTGAGCCGCCGGCACCGGCCCGCATCCCGCTAAGCGCCGGCGCGCGCCGGTCACCCCCGCGTCTTGGCCCGGGCGGTGGGCGCCTGCCCACCGCCCGGCTGGCGCTTCGGGGGAGGTGGCGGCTGGTCCAGCTTGTACACCTTGAGGTTGGCGGCCCGGGCCCGCATCGCCATCCCGGTATCGAAGGTCACCAGCCGGACCGGCCGGCCAGAAAACGCCGCCAGGGCCACCGCGCGGTCCACGATCTCGTCGTCGTTGATCGGCAGCCGGACGTGCCCCATCGGGTCGAGCAGGACGTTGACGCGGACCTCGCCATGCGGCGGGTTGGCGTCGTAGTCGGCGGCACACAGCTGGCCTCCGGCCTGCACCACGCGGTCGATGTAGGCCACGGAGTACCCGGCGCGATAGCTCTTGTCGCCGCCGGTGAGTTTCGCCTTGACCAGCTCGTTGACGATCACCATTGGCACAACGAGGCGGATGGTGGCGATTCCCAGTCCCAACTCGTCGGCGAGGTTCAGGTCCTCCAGCTTGCGCTCGTGGTGCAGGTAGACGTTCGTGTCGAGCACCACGAGGTGGACGTACTCGGCACCGAAGCATCGCACACTTCGGCGACCCCACGACCGGTCACCCGGTGGGCGTCGGACGACAGCTGCCGCCGGCGGCTGGCCAGCTCGACCACCGAGCCAGCACAACTAGCGAGTCAGGACCAGCCCGACCAGCCCGATGACGAGCGCTGACCACGCGATGACCAGCGGCGCGATGCCCCAACGCCGCCGCTGATCAAACACGAGGTCGCCGACCGCGAGCAATCCGGCCAGCACGCACACGGCGTGCGGTGCAAGCTGAGGTGGATCCACTTCTCCGGACATGAGAAGGTACGCCGACACAGCACCGAAGATCAGAGGGACGTTGCCCACCGCCCTGCGCAGATTGGCGAACGCGGATTCTTGGAACGCCGCCACCGCTGTAGCCACATCTCGTTGGAGCCGCTGGTCCTATCGATGGCCGCACGTCGGCGCCTGGCGCCTTCCTTCCATCGCACTGCGACGATACGGTGACGAGTCGTAGGTACCGCCTGGGGAGGACGTGCCACATGGCCGGTCGCAGCAGCAGACAGCAACGGCGCGAGCCCGTCCGGCATCCGATCCCACTGGGGCGGCTGACCGCCCCGCCGCGGCGAGAAACGCCGGACCTGGACGACCCGCGTCTGCCCCACTTCGAGAGCGGCATGGCGGCGGCCCTGATCAGGTGCCCGGCCGAGGTGGTGCCGCTGTTCGCCGCGCTCGCGGTCGTACATCAGGAGATGAGCGGCGCCAGGCCCAACAGTTGCCTGCCGGTCTGCTATCAAATCGCCGCTGGCCTCGGCCACCTCGGGTTCGACATCGAGGTGATGGCCGCGTACGCGGAGGTGACACGGGGCGGCATCCGCCACGCCAACCTCGGGGTACGAGGTCCCGCCGTCGTCCGTCCGGACTGGACGACCAACGGGCACAGCGTGTTGTGGGCGGCGCCGTTCAACCGGCTGGTCGACCCCACGGTGGTCCAGCACCCCGAGCTGCTGCGCTTGGCCCACCAAGACCAGCAGAAAGGCAGCGCCCCGCTGGTCATCCACCTTGACGGCGGCCGGAAGCAGCTCCTGCAGGGCGGCGTCGGGGTGGTCCGGGATCCGTTCTTCATCACGTACCTGGCCCAGCCGCAACACACCGCGGCGTTCGACCCCTGGTTCGGCGAGTTCCGCGAGGCCCTGGACTACGGCGCTCTCGGCCTCGCTCACACCACGCTGAACCTCATCACCGCGGCTAGGGAGTTACGCGACCTCCGCGCACTGACGCCCCGCTACCCCTCGCTGGGCGCTCTGCTCACCGGTGACGAGCAGCTGCCGCCGCTGCCTGCCGACCCGCCTCCATCGTGGGTACGCCTCGTGGGCGAGGCGGCGAACCGTGCTCGAACCGACCAGAGGGACAGCGTTGTGCGTGGCGAGGCGGCCGAGGCCGGATGACGAGAAAGAAATCAGCGCGGGTGCCGCCGGTGACCGCCGATCGCCTACTGCGCGGTTGGTCCGGACCAGGCGGGACCCGCATCCGGTTAGCAGCGCCCGGCGATTCGACCGGCGTGGCGGAGCTGCTTCTGCTGGCCGACGGCATGGGCCTCGACCCGGCCGTCGAGCAGGGCATCAACGCCGGCACGGTCGCCTCGACGCTGCTGACAGGCATGAGGCAGGGCACCTCGGAGATGCTGCGTCCGATCGCCGAGGCCGCAGCCGCCGGTCGGCCCGACGAGGCCATGTCCGGGCTGGTGATGGTGTTGGTCGCCGAAGGGAACGACGGGCGGTTGCAGGGCGTGCTGCAGGCTGTCCCGCCGGGCAACGTGTTGTCCGAGGCTCACGCCGCCGGCGTACCGCTGCCCCTCGCCCTGGTAGCCGCAACGAAGACCGCGAAGATCCAAGGACTGGCCGTCGCTGAACACGCCCGCGGCCAGGGCCTAGGTGAGACCCTGCTGCGCCGCGCGGTGCGGACCTACTTCCAACTCGGCTGGCTACTGGCCTACGGCCAGTTCTCGGCCGGATCCGGCCTGGAGGACTACTACACGAGGCAGGGCTTCACCGTGCTGCCCGCAGGCGAGGGTATCGACCTGGACCGGATCAGCGTGCCAGTGGTCATCCGCCACGGGCCGGAGGAGCGACTGTTCACCCGGTGGCGACCGGCCGGAACCCCGGCCTAGCAGAAACTCGCTCGCGCCATCCCGACGTCGGGCCGGACGGCCGAGCCGTGACCAGCTCAAGGGTCACGGCCAGCCCGGCGAGGGGATCACGGGGAGTTGCCGTTGGCGATGGTGTACCCGGCGCAGAGGGTGCCCAGGGTCACTGCGTACCCGAGCAGCAGCCATACCGCCCGGTGCCGGCGGGGCCAAATCCAGCAGCCGAAAGCGGCCACCGTCAGGCCGGTCACCGAGCCGATGAACGGCAGCATGAAGACGAGGCCCTGGCCTCGCGGCGTGCAAATCGACCCAGCCGTAGTTTTCAGCCCGGAATCAACGGTAGCGCTGGTCAACTGGTCGTCGGCACGAGCGGCCCCGCCATCCTGCGGGACCGGCTCTGACCAGCGTTACCATTGGTTTCTACCGGGAGGCCGGCTGGCCAGCGTTGCCGCTGGTTACCGTTGATCAAATCGATCGTGCGGGAGCCGCCGGTCGCCGATGCCCGGCGGCCCCCCACTGTCTCGATCCGTGCCGGTCGGCGCGGTCCCGGCGGTATTACGCGATCATCTGGTGCGCGCCGAGTGCAACCGCCACGGCGGTAGTGATGGCCGCGACCGGGCCGCCGGCCACGAAGCCAATGATGCCTGCGGTGAGGGCCAAAATGCCGATCACCGCCCAGCGCAGAGGCAACCGGGACGGCTGGCCCGACAGTTGCTCCTCGCGCTGCGATGTACTCGAGCGGTCGCGGCGACGTACGCTCGCCATGCGGTTTCTCCTCTACTGCTTGCCAGGTGGTTGGGTGTGCCGTGCGCGGCCTCCGGATGGAACCCGGGGGCCGCCCGCATTTCCTCGGGCGTCCCGGCCACGCGCTCACGCCGGCGACGCGCCAACGCAAGTTCGGTGCAGGGCATACCGACGCGGCTCGTTGACCTGGCTGGCCCCGATCCGAGGCGGATGCACCTGCGGATCCCATGATGCGTCCGCCGACGCCGCCTTAAAGTCGATCTTGTTGTATGCTCAGAACGCTTTTGCACGACCTGGACGATGCAGGTTCTGCGCAGAGGTCGGGCAAAAGCGTTCGTTCGGCAGCGCTAGATTTAGCCGGTGACCCTTCCCGGCCCGGTGCCCTGGATGCCGACCAGTCGCGATACCTCTCGGCTGATCTCACGGCTGGAACGCCTTGAACTGAAACGGGTCGATCAGTCAGTCAGCGATACGGGGCTGCACCTACGCGACCTGCTGCGCAATGCCTCGACAATGACGATCAGACTCAACGACGGCGTGCGTGTGCGCAAAGAGTTCGTCTGCCTTCGGGAGCCCATGACCAACGGGTCCGACCGCGGCGTCCCGCCACCGCACGCTCGGCCGCCATCCACCCGGCTCATGGGGCGCAAGGGGGTCGCGCTGCGACTCATGCTGACCGCGCTGTTCGAGGCGCAGACCAGGACTGAGCCGGGCGAGCGACCGGCGGGCAATCCGCGGCCGCTGTCCCACGCCGGACGCGACGGTGTCGCTTGGACAGACCTGTTGGCCACCGACGCCGACGACGCCGGTAACAGCCGCACGATGATCACGCGGCAAGATAAACAACGCCGCCATCTCGGCAACGGCCTTGAGGCACTCGAACGTGCATGCCTCGTGGCACTGCCGCATCGCGGGGAGCCCCGCAACATCCACCGCGAGTTCATGCTCCTGGAGGAAACGGCGGCCCCCACGCCAAAGCCGCCCTACTCTGTGCCGAAAAACAGCGATGACTCGTTCGTGGTGCCGACCGCGCTGTTCACGAACGGCTGGATCAGCGTGCTGTCCGACGCGGAGCTGGCGTTCCTGCTGATGACCATGCTGATGTACCACCCGGATGAGGAGGAAGGCGTCGCCGTGCCGGCCAAGGCCCGGCTGCAGTTGATGGGCATCGGCCCGGAGACCTACGAGGCGCACCGGCTGCTAGAGACGTTTGGCCTGGTGCGCGTGACGCGGCAGGCCGGTCGAGCGGCGAACGGACGGGTGGCCAGTGTCGGAACCGAAGGCGGTCGCCGCGCGCTGCCCGACCTTGTGCAGCTGCTTCCTGAAGGGCTGAAGCGGGATGGCTACAGCACCGTCGCCGACAAGCTCGACAGCTTCTTTTGCCGCTGACGTTCTCCAGCCACTCGCGCTACGACCATCGATACCGCGCCATCTGCGTCCCCAATCCGCGGTCGCATCGAGTCAAAGTCCCTCGACGTAGGCCTCGGCCCCGGCGATACCGCCGCAGGCCCTCGCTGAGCCAGGCACCGGGAAGGCCAGGTGGTGGCGGCGCCTACACGGGAGCGCGTAGCCACCACACGGCTCCGCCTAGCTAGGTCGGGACGGCTCTGCTGCGGTACCCGCGTGGCCCGGACGGACCGGCGTAGGAGACGATCGGCTGCCGGTGCCGGCTCGCCCTCAGCGTCCGGCGGGCTTCCCGCTCATCGCCACCTCCAGCATGAACGCGCACCAGGCGATCGCCGACCGTACGGCGAGCCGGCCCACGGCCGCGTCGACAGCCGCGACACCGGTCACGCCGTGCCCGTCGCCGGCCCGGTTACGCAACTCGGCGACGTCGTGAGTGAGCGGATGCAGCCGCCCTAGGACACGCTTGACCTGCGCCAGCTGCGGGCCGGCCGCCTGGGTGACGTGCACACCGAGAGCCTGGCTCGCCTTGGCCACCAGCACGGGCACGTCGTCGTTGTCGTTGACGGTCTCGCCCGTGAGGGTGAGTACGGCCTTCGCGGTCGCCTCGATCAGGTTCTTCGCCCGGCCGATCTGCGCGCCGGTGTCGTCGGGCAGCGCTCGCTCCAAACGGGCCAGTTCCTGGCGAATGGCGGCGGCGTCCGGGAGAGCGGAGTCCGCCAAAGCAGCGAAGTGGGTTACGGCAGCGAGCGGGTCGCCGGGGGCGTCCAGACCGTATCCGTCGTCGGTGAGCGCATGGTCGAGACGCACCAGCCAGGATTGGTCGGCGTCCTTCGTGGTGGCGTAGAGGCGGGCCGCTCGGGCCGCGAACTTCAACGCTCGGGCGACGACGTCCGGGTCACTGAAGTCGCACGCGGCAAAGGTCTTTCTGACGGTCACGCTCGCGTGCGCACTCCGAATGAACGTCGCGCCCTCCGAGTGGATCGCCCCACCCTTGTCCGGAATCGGGTCGAAACCTGCCCACTTCAGGATCGCGCAGGTCTCCTTGACCGACTTCGGGCTGATCTTCGAGATGGCGTGGCGAGTCGTCTCCGACAGCAGTTCAGGCACAGCTGCTCAGCATGCCAGCGCGGACGGCTACATCGAAACCGTCGACCGCTGGCAGGCTAACCCCCTGACCGGCGTCGGCCTGTAACGGCGGCCTCCCCTTGCGGGCGGACCTGACCAGCACTGCCGTTGGTTTTCTGTTGGAAATTACGGACGGGCTTGAAAACCTCCTACGGCCTCGGGTTGGCCGGTGACTAACGACCTTGCGAAACTGGCGCTAAGCTTGGCGTTTAACCTGCTGGCCCGGTTAGCTGCGGATTCGATCGGGAAGCACACTGTGCACCGTGGACAGTGAGCGGCCTTGGCGTGATCATGGTGTTGCTGAGACATCAATGATCGACACCAAG
>NZ_QGKS01000365.1 GCF_003172935.1 Micromonospora sicca
CCCCGCAACGGGGCCACCCCGGCCGCTCCGGCGGTACGGCAGGCCGCCCCGACGGAGGTCTCCGGCGCGGGATCGCTCGTGCGGTCGCTCGAGGCGCTCGGCGTCGACGTGGTCTTCGGCATTCCGGGCGGTGCGATTCTGCCGGCGTACGACCCGCTCTACGACTCCACCGTGCGGCACATCCTGGTCCGCCATGAGCAGGGTGCCGGCCACGCCGCCACCGGCTACGCGCAGGCGACCGGGAAGGTCGGCGTCTGCATCGCGACCTCCGGGCCGGGCGCGACGAACCTGGTCACCCCGATCGCCGACGCGTACATGGACTCGGTGCCGATGGTGGCGATCACCGGCCAGGTCGCGCGTCCCTCGATCGGCACGGACGCCTTCCAGGAGGCCGACATCCAGGGCATCACCCTGCCGATCACCAAGCACAACTTCCTGGTGCAGACCGCCGAGGAGATCCCGCAGGTCCTGGCCGAGGCGTTCCACCTGGCCTCGACCGGCCGGCCCGGCCCGGTGCTGGTGGACATCCCCAAGGACGTCCTCCAGACGCCGACCACCTTCGCCTGGCCGCCCACTCTGGACCTGCCCGGCTACCGGCCGACCCTGCACCCGCACGGCAAGCAGATCCGGGAGGCGGCCCGGCTGATGACCGGCGCCCGCCGCCCGGTGCTCTACGTCGGCGGCGGCGTGCTCAAGGCCGGCGCCACCGAGGGGCTGCGCCGGCTGGCCGAGCTGACCGGCATCCCGGTGGTCACCACGCTGATGGCGCTCGGCGCGTTCCCCGACTCGCACCGGCAGCACCTCGGCATGCCGGGCATGCACGGCACCGTCGCCGCGGTCTACGGCCTGCAGAAGGCCGACCTGATCGTGGCGCTGGGAGCCCGCTTCGACGACCGGGTCACCGGCAAGCTGGACTCGTTCGCCCCGGACGCGACCGTGGTGCACGCCGACATCGACCCGGCCGAGATCGGTAAGAACCGGCACGCGGACGTGCCGATCGTCGGCGACGCCCGGCACGTGATCGACGAGCTGATCGCCGCGGTCACCACCGAGCGGGCCGCCGGCCACCCGGCCGACCTCGGCGACTGGTGGACCCAGCTCGACGACCTGCGCGAGCGCTACCCGCTCGGCTACGAGGAGCCGGCCGACGGCACCCTCTCCCCGCAGTACGTGATCAAGCGGCTGGGCGAGATCGCCGGCCCGGACACGATCTTCGTGGCCGGCGTCGGGCAGCACCAGATGTGGGCCAGCCAGTTCATCTCGTACGAGAAGCCGCACACCTGGCTCAACTCCGGCGGCCTCGGCACCATGGGGTACGCGGTGCCGGCGGCGATGGGCGCCAAGGTCGGCAAGCCGGACACGGTGGTCTGGGCGGTGGACGGCGACGGTTGCTTCCAGATGACCAACCAGGAGCTGGCCACCTGCGCGCTGGAGGGCATCCCGGTCAAGATCGCCGTGATCAACAACGGCAACCTGGGCATGGTCCGGCAGTGGCAGACGCTCTTCTACGGCGAGCGCTACTCCAACACCGAGCTGGGCACCCACAAGCACCGCATCCCCGACTTCGTGAAGCTCGCCGAGGCGCTCGGCTGCGTCGGGCTGCGCTGCGAGAACGCCGCCGACGTGGACAAGACCATCGAGGCGGCCATGGCGATCAACGACGCCCCCGTGGTGATCGACTTCGTGGTCGGCAAGGACGCCATGGTCTGGCCGATGGTCGCCGCGGGCACCAGCAACGACGAGATCATGTTCGCCCGGGGCGTCCGCCCCGCCTTCGACGAGGACGAGCTCTGATGACTCTGCACACGCTGTCCGTGCTGGTGGAGAACAAGCCGGGTGTCCTGGCCCGGGTCTCCGGCCTGTTCTCCCGGCGCGGCTTCAACATCGACAGCCTCGCCGTCGGCGAGACCGAGAACCCCGACGTCTCCCGGATCACCATCGTGGTCAACGCCGAGTCGTCCCCGCTGGAGCAGGTCACCAAGCAGCTCAACAAGCTGGTCAACGTGCTCAAGATCGTCGAGCTGGACCCGCAGGTCTCGGTCGCCCGGGAGCTGCTGCTGGTCAAGGTCCGCGCGGACCGCACCGCCCGGGCGCAGGTGCTGGAGACGGTGAACCTGTTCCGCGCCCGGGTGGTCGACGTCGCGCCGGACACGCTGACCATCGAGGCCACCGGCACCCCCGACAAGCTCGACGCGCTGCTGCGCGACCTCGAACCGTTCGGCATCAAGGAGATGGTCCAGTCCGGCACGGTGGCGATCGGGCGCGGCTCGCGTTCGATCACCGCCGGGCCCGCGCTGCGCGCCGCCTGACCACCACACAAGTCCACGACGGGCCGCTGCGGACCGCCGTACGAAAGGGAAGTCAATGAGCGTTGAGGTGTACTACGACGACGACGCCGACCTGGGCCTGATCCAGGGCCGCAAGGTCGCCGTGATCGGGTACGGCAGCCAGGGCCACGCCCACGCGCTGTCGCTGCGCGACTCCGGTGTCGACGTGGTGATCGGCCTGCCCGCCGGTTCGAAGAGCCGGCCGAAGGCCGAGGAGCAGGGCCTGCGGGTGCTCACCCCGGCCGAGGCGGCGGCCGAGGCCGACGTGATCATGATCCTGGCGCCGGACACCGCGCAGCGGGCCCTCTACGCCGAGGCGATCGCCCCGAACCTCGCCCCCGGCAAGGCAGTCTTCTTCGGCCACGGCTTCAACATCCGGTACGGCCTGATCACCCCGCCGGCGGACGTGGACGTGGCGATGGTGGCCCCGAAGGGCCCGGGCCACCTGGTCCGCCGCCAGTACGTCGACGGCAAGGGCGTGCCCTGCCTCGTCGCCGTCGAGCAGGACGCCAGCGGCAATGCCTTCCAGCTGGCCCTCTCGTACGCCAAGGGCATCGGCGGCACCCGGGCCGGGGCCATCCGGACCACCTTCACCGAGGAGACCGAGACCGACCTCTTCGGCGAGCAGGCGGTGCTCTGCGGCGGCGCGGCGGCGCTGGTGCAGACCGGCTTCGAGGTGCTCACCGAGGCCGGCTACGCCCCCGAGGTGGCCTACTTCGAGTGCCTGCACGAGCTGAAGCTGATCGTCGACCTGATGTACGAGGGCGGCATCGCCCGGATGCGCTACAGCGTCTCCGACACCGCCGAGTACGGCGACCTGTCCCGCGGCCCGCGGGTCATCGACTCCCGGGTCAAGGAGGAGATGCGCAAGATCCTCGGCGAGATCCAGTCCGGCGAGTTCGCCCGCGAGTGGGTGGCCGAGGACGAGGCCGGCCGGCCGAACTTCGCCAAGTGGCGGGCCGAGGGCGCGGCGCACCCGATCGAGGAGACCGGTCAGAAGCTGCGCGCCATGATGAGCTGGGTGGACCGGCCGATCACCGAGACCGCCTGACCCGCACGGTGGCGGGTCCGGCGCTCTCCCCGGCGCCGGGCCCGCCACCGCCTGCGTTCCGCCCCCGTTCAGCCCCGCGACATGTCGGGTTTGTGAGGGCACTCACCCCGCAACCCCGGACACGCCGACCGGCCCGCGCCCTACGATCCCAGGTAGGTGCGTAGCCGGCACCTGACGGCCATGGCACGGCTCACCGCAGGGCGCAGCGCGGCGTCCCCCGCCGTAGCCGACCGCTCTGACGACATCTACGAGGACCGATGAATCCTGTCGTACTGATCGCCGAAGAACTCGCTCCCGCCGCCATCGAGGTGCTCGCGCACGACTTCGACGTACGCCACGTCGACGGCACCGACCGCCCGGCCCTGCTCTCCGCGCTCGCCGAGGCCGACGCGGTGATCGTGCGCAGCGCCACCCAGATCGACGCCGAGGCGATCGCCGCCGCGCCGCGCCTGAAGGTGGTCGCCCGGGCCGGCGTCGGCCTGGACAACGTCGAGGTGCCGGCCGCCACCGCGCGGGGCGTCATGGTCGTCAACGCCCCCACCTCCAACATCGTCTCCGCCGCCGAGCAGGCCGTCGCGCTGCTGCTCGCCGTCGCCCGCAACACCGCCGCGGCCAGCGCCGCGCTCAAGGCAGGGGAGTGGAAGCGGTCCAAGTACACCGGCGTCGAGCTGCAGGGCAAGACCGTCGGCGTGGTGGGTCTCGGCCGCATCGGGGTGCTCTTCGCGCAGCGGATCGCCGCCTTCGGCACCCGGCTGATCGCGTACGACCCCTACATCCAGCCGGCCCGCGCCGCCCAGCTCGGCGTCCGCCTGGTCGGGCTGGAGGAGCTGCTGCGGGAGGCCGACTTCATCTCCATCCACCTGCCGAAGACCCCGGAGACGGTCGGCCTGATCGGCGAGAAGGAGCTGTCGATCGTCAAGCCGGGCGTGCGGATCGTCAACGCCGCCCGCGGCGGCCTGGTGGACGAGCAGGCCCTGGCCGACGCGATCGCCGAGGGCCGGGTCGCCGGCGCCGGCGTCGACGTGTACGCCAAGGAGCCCTGCACCTCCTCGCCGCTGTTCGCCTTCGACAACGTGGTGGCCACCCCGCACCTGGGCGCCTCCACCCACGAGGCGCAGGACAAGGCCGGCCTGGCCGTGGCCAAGAGCGTCAAGCTGGCGCTGCAGGGCGAGTTCGTGCCGGACGCGGTCAACGTGCAGGCCGGCGGGGTGGTCGCCGAGGACGTCCGCCCGCTGCTGCCGCTGGCCGAGAAGCTGGGCCGGGCGTTCACCGCGGTGGCCGGCGGGGTCGCCGCCAGCGTCACCGTCGAGGTGCGCGGCGAGATCGTCAACCACGACGTCTCGGTGCTCAAGCTCGCCGCCACCAAGGGGCTGTTCAGCTCGGTGGTCGAGGAGCAGGTCACCTACGTCAACGCGCCGCACCTGGCCGCCGAGCGCGGCGTCGAGGTGACCCTGACGACCCAGGCCGAGACGGTCGACCACGCGAACCTGGTCACCGTCCGTGGCGCGCTGCCGGACGGCCGCACGGTGAGCGTCTCCGGCACGGTGACCAGCACCGGCACCCGGGACGTCATCAAGCTGACCGAGGTGGACGGTTTCGACGTGGAGATCGGCGCGGAGGGCATCCTGGTCTTCCTGCGCTACGTCGACCGGCCGGGCGTGGTCGGCACCGTCGGCACCCTGCTCGGCGAGGCCGGGGTCAACATCGCCGCGATGCAGGTGGCCCGCCGGGAGGCCGGCGGCGAGACGCTGATGACGCTCACCGTCGACCAGGCGCTCGGCGCGGACCTGCTCAGCTCGGCGGCCGACTCGATCGGCGCGGTCGCGGCCAGCGCCGCCGACCTGCGCGACGAGTAGTCCACACGCGACACATCGGGGGCCCGGCCGACTCGGCCGGGTCCCTCGTCGTACGGGACTGCGGGTCAGGGGGTGACGCGGGCGGGCGGTGGGTAGACCGAGCCGTCCTGGGCGTCGAAGAGCATCAGGTCGTGCTCACCAGCCAACCGCTCGATGTCGAGCAGTACCTGGTCCTCGCAGGTCGGGAAGAGGTTCAGCTCCAGGTGGTCGGCCGCCGCGTGCAGCGGGGTGACCTCCCAGGGGCTGCCCGGCCCGGCGTGGCGGTCGGGATACACGGCGGTGATCGCCCGGTAGAAGCGGACCACTCTTGGGTCGGGGTGGCGGTCGGCGTGCCGCCCCTCGCGGCACCGCTGCACCGCTGCCCGCACCTCGGCGGGCGTGGCCCCTGCCGGAAGGGCCCACACGCTCAGATCGAAACTCACGGCGGACAGCGTGCCATCCCGCGTCCGCGCCGTCACCCCTGCCCCGCCGCAGGGCAGTCGCGGATTCCCGATCCGGGGGCGGTGACGGTCCGCTGTGGAGACTCTTGCGTCGAGTTGCGTCGATTCGCTAGCGTACCGGTGCGGTCGCTGGCGGAGTCGCGGCGTCGGCCCGTCTTCGGGTGGCGTGGTCGGACGTCCGGCCCACCGGTCCGCACCCCTCGATTGCGCGAGCCACGCGCACTCGTCGCTGACCGGCCTCCACAGTCGTTGCCGAGACCGTGGGGGCCGATCGCGGCGCTCCCGGCGCCGATCCGCCCGCCACCTGCACACCTCGCGCGGCCGTGGTGCGAGGAACGGCCGATCGGGGCGGCAGCGGGCAGCGGATCGTCAGCGGCGGTGGGCGAAGAGCGCCCGATAGTCCGAGCCGGTGCGGAACCAGGCCAGCCCGGCCGGGCCGGCGGCGTAGAGCGCGGTGGCGTAGGCGTCGGCCACGGCGAGGTCCGGGCCGACGACGGTGGCGGAGACCAGGTGGTCGGCGGGCTCACCGGTGTGCGGATCCACCACGTGGCCCCGACGGCCGGTGACCCCGGAGGTGCCCACCGCCCCGGCGGTCATCTCCAGCACCAGCGGGGCCCGGTGGGCGTCGGTCGGATGGTGCACCGCCACGCGCCAGGGGCCGCCGTGCGCGGCGTGGCCGCGTACCACCAGGTCGGCGCCGGTGAGCACGGCGTAGTCGTGGATGCCCGCGGCGCGCAGCCGGGCCGCGGCCCGCTCGACGGCCCAGCCGCCGAGCAGGCCGCCCGGGTCGAAGCCGCCCGGCACCGCCCAGGCGTCGAACCAGCCGTCGGTGGCCGCGCGCATCGCGGCGCAGCGGTCCACCAGGTCGGCCAGCGGCGGGTACGACTCGGGAGTGATCTCGCCCCGCCGCAGCCGGGAGACCAGGCTGTCCGGCCGGGCCGGCCCGTAGGTGAGGTCGATGGCGCGCAGCTCGGCCACGGCGTCCCGCAGCGCCTCCCCGACGATCCGCCGGCCGAGCCACCCGGGGGCGTTGAGCAGCAGCGAGTACTCGGCGGTGGAGGTGCGGACGGTGTGCTCGGCGGTGATCCGGTCGCCGGCGGTCCCGGCGGACCGGTCCAGCCGGTGGCTGCGGGTGCCGAGCCGCAGGTCGGGGCGGCGGGTGCGGAACCCCGCCTGGTCGACCCACCGGGTCCGGGGCTGCTCGTCGACCCATCGGGCCCGTGGCTGCTCGTCGATCCGCATCACACCTGCTCCTTCGCTGACGACGCCGCAGCGCCGCGGCGAAGCCGGTCACGGGCCCCCGTGACCCGTTCCCCACCGACCCTAGGCAGTGGAGATGACCGCACCATGAATGCCACCTGGGAGCCTCCTGAGGATTCCGGTTTCCCGCATGGTGGAAGGCGCGTACCGGGAGACGGGACGACGACGTACCGTTCACGGGAAGCGACGAGGTGAGGAGCGCCAGGTGGCACGGATCGCGGTGGTGGCCGGGGACGGGATCGGACCCGAGGTGGTCGCGGAGGCCCGCAAGGTCATCGACGCGGTGCTCCCCGGGGTCGAGGCCACCGAGTACGACCTCGGCGCCGCACGCTACCACCGCACCGGCGAGGTGCTGCCCGACTCCGTGCTGGCCGAGCTGGCCGGGCACGACGCCATCCTGCTGGGCGCGGTCGGCGACCCCACCGTGCCGCCGGGGGTGCTGGAGCGGGGGCTGCTGCTCAAGCTCCGGTTCGCCTTCGACCAGTACGTGAACCTCCGCCCGTCCCGGCTCTGGCCGGGGGTGCCCGGGCCGCTGGCCACCGTCAAGCCCGGTGAGGTCGACCTGGTCGTCGTCCGCGAGGGCACCGAGGGCCTGTACGCCGGCGCCGGCGGCTCGCTGCACCGGGACACCCCGGCCGAGGTGGCCACCGAGGAGAGCCTGAACACCCGGCACGGGGTGGAGCGGGTGATCCGGGACGCCTTCGCCCGGGCCGGCCGCCGCGAGCGGCGCAAGGTCACCCTGGTGCACAAGACCAACGTGCTCACCCACGCCGGCTCGCTCTGGGCCCGCGCCTTCGCGGCGGTGGCCGCCGAGCACCCCGACGTCACCACCGAGTACCAGCACGTCGACGCCGCCGCGATGTTCCTGGTCACCCAGCCCCAGCGGTACGACGTGGTGGTCACCGACAACCTCTTCGGCGACATCCTCACCGACATCGCCGCCGCGGTCACCGGCGGCATCGGCCTCGCCGCGAGCGGCTGCATCAACCCCGCCGGGACGTACCCGTCGATGTTCGAGCCGGTGCACGGCTCGGCGCCGGACATCGCCGGCAAGGGCGTGGCCGACCCGGTGGCCGCGGTGCTCTCCGCGGCGCTCCTGCTCGACCAGCTCGGCCACGCCGACGCCGCGGCCCGGGTCACCGCCGCGGTCGGCGCCGAGCTCGCCGGCCGGACCCCGGGCGTACCGCTGCGCACCGCCGAGGTCGGCGACCGGCTCGCCGGGTACGCCGTAGCCTGACCAGGGCCTTCCGCCGGCCCGGATCCGGGCCGCCAGACCCGCTCCGGGCCCACCCCGCGACGTCGTCCGCGGCGACGCGACCGCGATCGTTCTCGCCATTCGGCACGCTCGATCTGCCGGGGCGGAGCTATCCGCTGAACGACCGTTCGGGGTAAGTTTCTGGCACCAGATCCGGCGTGCGGTCCCGCATGTCGTCAACCCGCAGGGAGGTCAGCGCGATGAGCGGTGGTGACAAGCTCGATTTCGAGATCCGTCCGAATCCCGCGCCGGTATCCGCCGCCGATCGGGCCGCCCTGCTGGCCAACCCGGGCTTCGGCCGGGTCTTCACCGACCACATGGTGACGATCCGGTACGCCGACGGGAAGGGCTGGTACGACGCCCGGGTCGAGGCGCGGGCCCCGATCCCGATGGATCCGGCGAGCGCGGTGCTGCACTACGCGCAGGAGATCTTCGAGGGGCTGAAGGCGTACCGGACGGCCGAGGGCGCGGTGACGATGTTCCGCCCGGAGGCCAACGCCGCCCGCTTCGCCGCCTCGGCCCAGCGGCTGGCGATGCCCGAGCTGCCGCGGGAGACCTTCGTCGAGTCGCTGCGCCGGCTGGTGGAGATCGACCAGGAGTGGATCCCGGAGCACGAGGACGCCAGCCTCTACCTGCGGCCGTTCATGTTCGCCAGTGAGGTCTTCCTCGGCGTCCGGCCGGCCAACGAGTACCTCTACGTGGTCATCGCCTCGCCCGCCGGTGCGTACTTCTCCGGCGGGGTCAAGCCGATCACGGTCTGGGTCTCCCCGGACTACACCCGGGCCGCCCCGGGCGGCACCGGCGCCGCGAAGTGCGGCGGCAACTACGCCGCCTCGCTGGTCGCGCAGGCGGAGGCGATCGAGGCGGGCTGCGACCAGGTGGTCTTCCTGGACGCGGTCGAGCGCCGGTTCATCGACGAACTGGGCGGCATGAACGTCTTCTTCGTCTACGACGACAACACCCTGGTCACGCCGCCGCTGACCGGCACCATCCTGCCGGGCATCACCCGGGACGCGATCCTCACCCTGGCCGCCGCAGCCGGACACCGGATCGAGGAGCGGCCGATCAGCTTCGCCGACTGGCAGGCCGACGCGGCCAGCGGGCGGCTGCGCGAGGTCTTCGCCTGCGGCACGGCCGCCGTGATCACCCCGATCGGCCAGGTGCGCTTCCCCGACGGCGAGTTCCTCGTCGGCGGCGGGGAGCCGGGTCGGTCCACCATGGCGCTGCGGCAGCAGCTGGTGGACATCCAGCGCGGCCGGGTCGAGGACCCGTACGGCTGGGTGCAGCGGGTGCTCTGACCGGTCCCGCCGATCCGGCCCGGAATCCTTCCGCAACGGCCGGAGGCGCGTCGGCCGCTGCGGTGTGGTTGGCGACGGGGGCCGCGGGGTTGCCGGGGTGTCCCTGTGAAGCTGATGACGTAAACGATTCACCGGCTCGGCACCGTCGCCCCTCGCTCCCGCCCCCGCCCGCAGGTGC
>NZ_QGKS01000367.1 GCF_003172935.1 Micromonospora sicca
AGGGGGGGGGCGGTAAGTGATGGTGGGGGTTGCGGGCCTTACGGGCAGCGTGCCAGGATCGGCGGCGATGAGTCAGAGCGTTGTCACCTCGCCCGCGTCCGACGCCGCGTCGCCGCGGCGGATCGCCGCGCTCGCCCTGCCCGCCCTCGTGGTGCTCGCCGCCGAGCCGCTCTACGTCCTGGTCGACACGGCGGTGGTCGGGCACCTGGGCCGGGTTCCGCTGGCCGCGCTCGCCGTCGGCGGCACGGTGATGACCCTGACCGCCTGGCTCGGCACCGTCGTCGCGTACGGCACCACCGGGCGGTCGGCCCGGCGGTTCGGGTCGGGCGACCGGGCCGCCGCGGTGGCCGAGGGCGTGCAGGCGTCCTGGCTCGCCCTGGCGGTCGGCGTGCTGGTGGCGCTCGCCATGCAGATCGGCGGCGGGGCGTTGGCGCGTACCCTCGTCGGCGGTGCTGGCGACGTGGCCGGCGCGGCCGCGCAGTGGCTGCGGATCGCGGCGCTGGGCGCCCCCGGCCTGCTGCTCGCCGCCGCCGGCAACGGCTGGCTGCGCGGCATCCAGGACACCCGACGGCCGCTGCTCTTCGTGCTCGCCCCCAACCTGCTCTCCGCGCTGCTCTGCCCGCTGCTGGTCTACCCGGCCGGGCTCGGCCTGGCCGGCTCGGCGGTGGCGAACGCCGCCGCGCAGACCCTCTCCGGCGGTCTCTTCGCGGCGGCGCTGGTGCGCGAGCGGGTGTCCCTGCGGCCCCGGCCGCGGCTGATCCGGCATCAACTCGTGCTCAGCCGGGACCTGCTCATCCGGGGCGTCGCCTTCCAGGCGAGCTTCCTCTCCGCCACCGCCGTCGCCGCCCGGTTCGGCGCGGCCGCCGTCGGCGCCCACCAGATCGCCCTCCAGCTCTGGTTCTTCACCGCCCTGGTGCTGGACGCGCTCGCCATCGCCGCCCAGGCGCTGATCGGCGCGGCGCTCGGTGCGGGCGACGCGGCCGGCGCCCGCGCCCTCGCCCGCCGGATCGCGCTGCTCGGGGGCGCCTGCGGCGTCGCCTTCGCGCTGCTGATCGCCGCCGGGGCCGGCGTCGTGCCGTCCTGGTTCAGCTCCGACCCGCAGGTACGCGAGCAGGCCCTGGTGGCCTGGCCGTGGTTCGTGGCGTTGCAGCCGATCGGCGGGGTGGTCTTCGCCCTCGACGGGGTGCTGATCGGCGCGGGAGACGTCCGCTACCTGCGCAACCTCACCATCGTGGCGGCGCTGGGTGGGTTCCTGCCGGCGATCTGGCTCGCCTACGGGCTCGACCTCGGGCTGGGCGGGATCTGGGCCGGGCTGATGCTCTTCGTGGTGCTCCGCTTGGTGGCGCTGCTGCTGCGGGTGCGCTCCGGTGGCTGGGCGGTGGTCGGCGCGGTCCGCTGACCGCCAGCGGACACCGGCCGCCTGGTCATCGGCTCGTTCAGACCTGGTCGTCGGACTCCCGGGCGGAACGAGGGTTGCGGCGGGCGGTCTGCCGTACCGGGGGCGACCGGGCGAGCCGGTTTCCAGGCGCGGTCAGCAGGTGTCCGGCAGGTCGAGCGTCTTGTCCGGGTCGAAGACCGCGTCCGGGTCCGGATCGTCGGGGCCGCCGACGCTGGGCGTGCCCAGGTCGAGCAGGCCCTTGTCGAACGCGGCACAGTCGATGTTGGAGGCGAACAAATTCGCCTCCTCGATCCACAGGCCGTTCGAGCTGCGGTCCACGTCGTCCGGGTGCGGCACGCTCCACACCACGGTGTCGTGTACCACGACCACCCCGTCCCCGGGCACGGTGCCGCTGGTCCGGAAGGCGTACGCCCAGACGAAGTTGGTGGTGACCTCCAGGATGCGGATGCCGCCGGCGTCCTTCGTGGCCCGGTAGCTGATCCGTCCTTTGGCCCGGGGCTGGTCGCCGGTCATCCGGGCCCCGGGCGTCAGGGCGGGTGATCTTCGCACGCCGGGAGACCGTCCCGCCGCCCCGTTTCCGGGACGCCTCAGCAGGTGTCCGGGAGGTCCAGCGTCGTGTCCGGGTCGAAGACCGCGTCCGGGTCCGGAGCGTCCGGACCGCCGTGGCTGGACGGGCCCAGGTCGAGCAGACCCTTGTCGAAGGCCGCGCAGTCGATGTTGGCGGCGTAGGAGTTCGCGTCCTCGATCCACAACCCGTTCGAACTGCGGTCGACGTCGTCGGGATGCGGCACGCTCCAGACGACGGTGTCGTGCACCACGACCAATCCGTCGCCCGGCACGGTGCTGCCGGTGCGGAAGGCGTACGCCCAGACGAAGTTGGTGGTCACCGCCAGGATCCGGATGCCGTCGGCGTCCTTGGTGGCCCGGTAGCTGATCCGACCCTTCACCCGGGGCTGGTCGGCGGTGAGCCGAGCGCCGGGCGCCAGCCGGGTGGCGTACGCGGCGAAGGTGTCGGAGCCGAAGTCCTTGCGCAGGTCGGCGCGGGCGTCCCGGGCGAACTGCCGGATCAACGGCTCGGGGTCGTTTGTGGTCATGAACCGGCGGTCCAGCCGCGCGGTCACCAGGGCCGTCCGGACCTTCGCCAGCGCGGCCGCCACCTGCTTCTCGGTGAACGGGCCGCTCCGCTTCGCGGCGGTCAGGGCGATCCCCGCCTGCCCTTCCGGGAACGCGGCGGCCGGCGTGCCGTCGAACGGGCCGGCCGCCGCGGGTGGCGACGCGGACGTACTGGCCTGCTCGCCGGCCGGCTGGCTGATCGTCGGGAACACCACCGGCCGCCCGCGCGCGTGCGGCATCGACACCAGCACGGCGACGCCGACCACCCCGACGAAGGCGAGGAGCAGCAGCACCGTCGTGGCGCTCAGCAGCATGCCGGAGTGCCGGCTCAGCCAGCTCCGCAGCCGGTCGCCACGGCTCGAACCGGCGTCGACGGGCGGCTGGCGCAGCCACGCCGGTGCCGTCCCCGGACCGGCCCCGTAGCCGGGCGCCGGGGCGGGGTTGTGCGGTGCGGAGTTCTGCCGATCATCGGACATCGCGGTTCCCGATTGAGAGTGGGCGAGATGTCCCTGAGTGTCACACCTTGTCGCTCGGCGTGGTATCCCCCGCCCGGACCGGGACCGGAATCTGGCAGGCTTGGCGGTCGTGAGCACAGACGGTTTGATCGTGGTCGACAAGCCCGGCGGCATGACGTCGCACGACGTGGTGGCGCGGATCCGGCGGTTGGCGCGTACCCGGCGGGTGGGGCACGGGGGCACGCTCGACCCGATGGCCACCGGCGTGCTGGTGATCGGGGTGGGCCGCGCCACCCGGCTGCTCACCTACGTGATCGGGGCCGGCAAGAGCTACACCGCGACGATCCGGCTCGGCCAGGCCACCGTCACCGACGACGCCGAGGGCGACGTGATCGCCACGACGCCGGCCGGCACGGTGACCGACGAGGCGGTGCACGCCGCGCTCGCCGCGCTGACCGGCGAGATCGACCAGGTGCCGAGCGCGGTCAGCGCCATCAAGATCAACGGCCAGCGGGCGTACAAGCGGGTCCGCGAGGGGGAGAGCGTCGAGCTGCCGTCCCGCCGGGTCACCATCTCCCGGCTGGACGTCCGCTCGATCCGCCGGGACCAGACTGACGTGGTGGACGTGGACGTGGACGTGACCTGCTCGTCCGGGACGTACATCCGGGCCATCGCCCGGGACGCGGGCCTGGCGCTGGGGGTCGGTGGCCACCTGACGGCGCTGCGGCGGACCGCGGTGGGCGGCTTCACCCTGGCCGAGGCGGCCACCCTCGACGAGCTGGAGCAGCGCGCGCCGGAGGTGGTCAACCTGCCGCTCGACGCCGCCGCGGAGCGGTACTTCCCGCGCCGCGACGCCACGCCGGACGAGGCGAGGATCCTGTCCCACGGCGGGCCGCTGGACGCGGCCGGCATCACCGGGCCGTACGCCGTCTTCGGCCCGGACGGCGGCCTGATCGCTATCGTCAGCGAGCGGGACGGGCGGGCCCGCGCGGAGATCGTGCTCGCTCCCGCCTGACGACCAGTGCGGGTCGGGGGTTGGTGCGTTATGAATGCCTCATTGAACTTGAGCGGTGAGTTGAGCGGGAAGGTGTGCATCACGTGAGCGCGTACCGGTGGCCTCGGGAGAGCCCGCTGCCGGTCCCGGCCCGCCGGGTGGGGCGACTCGTCCTGGTCGATCCGGCTCACCGAACCCGCCCTAGGGCGGACCG
The DNA here is from genome assembly GCF_003172935.1 of Micromonospora sicca. Taxonomy (GTDB): domain Bacteria; phylum Actinomycetota; class Actinomycetes; order Mycobacteriales; family Micromonosporaceae; genus Micromonospora; species Micromonospora sicca. The sequence continues at coordinate 4,176 of NZ_QGKS01000367.1, forward strand.
CCCTGATGCCGGGAAGCGATCCAATCCCAAGGGGCAGCAGCTCTCCACTCTGGCCGCATGGTGGGGGGCGGCTAACCGGGCCTTCCGGGCCGTGGAAGCCAATCCGGCGTGATGAAGACCATGCAGGCGTACCGGTACGCCCTGGACCTGACTGCGGTGCAGGAGCGAGCTGTGCTCGCACATGCGGGGGCGGCGCGGGTGGCCTACAACTGGTCGTTGGCCAGGGTGAAGACGGTCATGGACCAGCGGACCGCCGAACGGTCTTACGGTATCGGCGAAGTGGACCTCACCCCGGCAGTCGGCTGGTCGCTTCCCGCCCTGCGCAAGGCATGGAACCAGGCGAAATCCGATGTGGCTCCATGGTGGGCCGAGTGCTCCAAGGAGGCTTTCAACACCGGCCTCGATGCCCTCGCCAGGGCGTTGAGGAACTGGTCGGACTCGCGTTGCGGCAAACGCGCCGGGCGGCCGGTCGGGTTTCCCCGGTTCAAGTCACGCCGCCGGTCGACACCGTCGGTGCGGTTCACCACTGGAGCGATTCGCGTTGAGCCGGACCGCAAACATGTGGTGCTGCCTCGGCTTGGCCGGCTCAAGTTGCACGAATCCGCCCGCAAGCTTGCCCGTCGCTTGGATGCCGGCTCCGCACGGATCCTGTCGGCGACGGTACGCCGTGACGGTGGCCGGTGGCAGGTGTCCTTCTGCGTCGAGGTCGACCGCCCGCAGCGCACGCCGGCGCGGCCAGACGCAACGGTCGGGGTGGACGTGGGCGTGAAGCATCTCGCGGTGTTGTCCACGGGCGAGTTGGTCGCCAACCCCTGTCATGTCGACTGCGCGGCCCGCCGGATGCGACGTCTCGCGCGGCGCATGTCCCGGCGGGTCGGCCCCGATCGGCGCACCGGCCGCGAGCCATCGAATCGGTGGGAGGTGGCCCGAGCGCGGGTAGCCGGCGCGCATGCCCGGGTGGCGAACCTGCGTCGGGACGGGCTACACAAGCTCACCACCCGACTCGCCCGAGAGTACGGCACCATCGTGGTGGAAGACCTCAACGTGGCTGGGCTGCTGCGCAACGGGCGGCTGGCTCGGTACGTCGCCGACGCCGGCTTCGCCGAACTACCACGGCAACTGGCCTACAAGATTGAATGGAGCGGCGGCCGACTCGTGGTGGCAGACCGCTGGTATCCATCTTCCAAGACGTGCTCAGGCTGCGGCACTGTGAAAGCCAAGCTGGCCCTGTCCGAGCGCACATACACCTGCACCACCTGCGGTTTCGTCCCGGACCGGGACGTGAACGCCGCACGCAACCTTGCCGCGCTCGCGCACGAGGTCACCGACGCCCGGAGTGGCCGGGAGTCGTCAAACGGACGTGGAGCCGACCGTAAGACCCGCCCTGGCGGGCCGGTGGCCGTGAAGCGTCAACCCGGCACCGCTCCGGCGGGCAAGACCGGGACCGTCTCACCGCAAGGAGGGACAGCTGATCATGGGCTCACATACGCATCATGACTTGCAACGGGAGGAGCGGCATGCAGCGGTGGCGGGGGTACGAGGCGGCGCCCGGTGGTTGGGGGCGCTCGGTCGTCACCATCGGCGTCTTCGACGGCGTGCACAAGGGGCACCAGGCGACCATCGGCCACGCCGTGGCGCGCGCCCGCGAGCTGGGCGTCAAGTCGGTGGTGGTGACCTTCGACCCGCACCCGGCGGAGGTGGTCCGCCCCGGTTCGCACCCCGCCGTGCTGACCGAGCCGGCCCGCAAGGCGGAACTGATCGAGGCGCTCGGCGTCGACGTGCTCTGCGTGGTGCCGTTCACCCCGGAGTTCTCCCGGCTGCCGGCCGAGGAGTTCGTGCACGACATCCTGGTCGAGCACCTGCACGCCGCGCTGGTCGTGGTCGGCGCGAACTTCCGGTTCGGGCACCGGGCCGCCGGTGACGTGGCCCTGCTGGAGCGGCTCGGCCGGACCTTCGGCTTCGGCGTGGAGGGCGCCCCGCTGGTCGCCGAGGCCGGCACGGTCTTCTCCTCCACGTACATCCGCTCCTGCGTCGACGCGGGCGACGTGGTGGCGGCCGCCGCCGCGCTGGGCCGCCCGCACCGGGTGGAGGGCGTGGTGGTCCGGGGCGACCAGCGCGGACGTGAGCTGGGGTACCCCACCGCCAACCTGCTCTGCCACCGGTACGCGGCGATCCCGGCCGACGGGGTGTACGCCGCCCGGCTGGTGCGCCGGGGGCAGCGGGAGCCGCTCGCGGCGGCGGTGTCCATCGGCACCAACCCGACCTTCTCCGGCCGGGAGCGCCGGGTGGAGGCGTACGCGCTGGACTTCACCGGCGACCTGTACGGCGAGCGGCTGGCCCTGGACTTCGTCGCGCACCTGCGCGAACAGCGCACGTACGACTCGGTCGAGCCGCTGGTCGCCCAGATCGCCGAGGACGTGGAGCGGACCCGCCGCGCAGTCGCCTGAGCCTTTTGCCGCCCCGCGTCGCGGCCCTTCGCCGGGCGGTCCCCCCTCGGGCTGGTAGGCTGGCGGAGACGTCGGCTGACCGACGTGGGGCCTCGCGTGCCTGCACGACGCCGCGGGTGCGAGGTTCGTCCGTCTCCGGTCCTCCGGACCCCGACGACGGGCATCAGTGATCAACCCATCGAAACAGGGAGAACATGGCGCTCGATCAGGAAGCCAAGGCCAAGATCCGCACGGAGTACGCGACCGCCGAAGGCGACACCGGTTCGCCGGAGGTGCAGGTCGCGGTCCTCACCAAGCGGATCGCCGAGCTCACCGAGCACCTGAAGGTGCACAAGCACGACCACCACAGCCGCCGTGGGCTGCTGCTGCTGGTCGGCCGGCGCCGTCGGCTGCTCAACTACGTCCAGAAGAAGGACATCAACCGCTACCGGTCGCTCATCGAGCGGCTCGGCCTGCGCCGATGACGTGACGGGGGAGTGGCCACTCGGCCGCTCCCCCGTTCCGGTACCACAGAAGAACAGGGCCGCGCGACCACCCGACAGGGAGCCGGTCAGCGTACCGGTCTCCGGTAGTGGCCCCCGGGAATCCCGGCATCATGCCGGCCACCCGGGCGCTTCGATCGAAGACCGGCCGTCTGAGCAGCTCCCCATGTCGTGGCCCACGACGCGAAGGAGCACGACAGCACATGACCGAGACCAACCTCGGCACCGAATCCCGCACCGCCGTGATCGACAACGGGTCCTTCGGCACCCGTGAGATCACCTTCTCCACCGGTCGGCTGGCCCGCCAGGCCGCCGGCTCCGTCGTCGCCCAGCTGGGCGAGACGGTCGTCCTCTCCGCCACCACCGCCGGCAAGCAGCCGAAGGAGCAGTTCGACTTCTTCCCGCTGACCGTCGACGTCGAGGAGCGGATGTACGCCGCGGGCCGGATCCCCGGCTCGTTCTTCCGCCGCGAGGGTCGCCCCAGCGAGGACGCCATCCTCACCTGCCGGCTGATCGACCGGCCGCTGCGCCCGTCGTTCGTCAAGGGCCTGCGCAACGAGGTCCAGGTCGTCGAGACCGTCCTCGCGCTCGACCCGCAGCACCCGTACGACGTCGTGGCGATCAACGCCGCCTCGATGTCCACCAAGCTCTCCGGCCTGCCGTTCTCCGGCCCGATCGGGGCCACCCGGATGGCGCACGTCGACGGCCAGTGGGTCGCCTTCCCGACCTACGAGGAGCTGGCCCGGGCCACCTTCGACATGGTGGTGGCCGGCCGCGCACTGGCCGACGGCGACGTCGCGATCATGATGGTCGAGGCCGAGGCCACCGAGCACACCGTGAAGCTGGTCGCCGGCGGCGCGCCCGCCCCGACCGAGGAGGTCGTCGCCAGCGGCCTGGAGGCCGCGAAGCCGGCCATCCGCGAGCTGTGCCGGGCGCAGAGCGAGCTGGCCGAGGTTTCCGCCAAGCCGGTCGTCGAGTTCCCGGTCTTCCTGGACTACCAGGACGACGCGTACCAGGCGGTGGCCGACCTGGCCCGCGCCGACGTCGCCGAGGCCCTCCAGATCGCCGGCAAGGCGGCCCGCGAGGAGGCCCTGGACCGGGTCAAGGCCAAGGTCGCCGAGGAGCTCGGCCCGCGCTTCGAGGGCCGGGAGAAGGAGCTCAGCGCCGCGTTCCGGTCGCTGACCAAGTCCGAGGTCCGCAACCGGGTGCTGCGCGAGCAGGTCCGCATCGACGGCCGCGGCCCGCGCGACATCCGTCCGCTGACCGCGGAGGTCGGCGTGCTGCCGCGGGTGCACGGCTCGGCGCTGTTCGAGCGGGGCGAGACCCAGATCCTGGGCGTCACCACGCTGAACATGCTGCGCATGGAGCAGACGCTGGACACCCTCTCCCCGGACAAGTCCAAGCGCTACATGCACAACTACAACTTCCCGCCGTACTCGACCGGTGAGACCGGTCGGGTCGGTTCGCCGAAGCGGCGGGAGATCGGCCACGGCGCCCTCGCCGAGCGGGCGCTGATCCCGGTGCTGCCGGCGCGCGAGGAGTTCCCGTACGCCATCCGGCAGGTCTCCGAGGCGCTCGGCTCCAACGGCTCCACCTCGATGGGTTCGGTCTGCGCCTCGACGCTGGGCCTGCTGTCGGCCGGTGTGCCGCTGAAGGCGCCGGTCGCCGGCATCGCCATGGGCCTCATCTCGGACGAGGTCGAGGGCAAGACCCAGTACGTGACGCTGACCGACATCCTCGGTGCCGAGGACGCGTTCGGTGACATGGACTTCAAGGTCGCCGGCACCCGGGACTTCGTCACCGCGCTGCAGCTCGACACCAAGCTCGACGGCATCCCGTCGGACGTGCTGGCCGCCGCGCTGCAGCAGGCGCACGAGGCCCGGCAGACCATCCTCGACGTGATGCAGCGGGCGATCGAGGCGCCGGCCGAGATGTCGGACTACGCGCCGCGGGTCACCACCGTCAAGATCCCGGTCGACAAGATCGGCATGGTGATCGGCCCGAAGGGGCAGACCATCAACGCCATCCAGGACGAGACCGGCGCCGAGATCTCCATCGAGGACGACGGCACGATCTACGTCGGCGCGACCAACGGCCCGTCGGCCCAGGCCGCGGTGGAGCGGATCAACGCGATCGCCAACCCGACGCTGCCGAAGGTCGGCGACCGGTTCCTCGGCACGGTGGTGAAGACGGCCCCGTTCGGCGCCTTCATCTCGCTGCTGCCGGGCCGTGACGGCCTGCTGCACATCTCCAAGGTGGGCGACGGCAAGCGGGTCGAGAAGGTCGAGGACTTCCTCAACGTCGGCGACCGGGTCGAGGTGGAGATCGCGGACATCGACGCCCGCGGCAAGATCTACCTGGACAAGGTCCGCCCGGAGGGCGCCGAGGCGCCGGCCGCGGGCGAGGCCGCCGGTGGCGAGCGTCCGGCCGGCCGGGACCGCGGCGACCGGGGTCCGCGGGAGCGCGGCGACCGGGACCGCGAGCGCGGCAGCCGTTGCCCGG
>NZ_QGKS01000501.1 GCF_003172935.1 Micromonospora sicca
CCCCTCCCCTCGCGCCTGCCTCGGGAGTGGGACAGGCCGCGTGGCCGGGTGAAGCGGGGGGTGGTGGACCGGGAAGAATGACCGCATGCAGCCACACCCGAACGTGCAGACGGTGCAGCGGGCGCTCGACGCGGCGGGCGCGCGGGACGGATCCGGCGGCGCCAGCCAGGTCCGCCTGCTGCCCGAGGCGGTGCACACCGCCGCGGCGGCGGCCGAGGCGCTCGGCGTCGGCGTGGGCGCCATCGCCAACTCGCTGATCTTCGACGCGGACGACGCGCCCCTGCTGGTGCTCACCTCCGGCGCGCACCGGGTGGACACCGCCGGCCTGGCCGCGTCCATCGGGGTCACCCGGCTGCGCCGGGCCACCCCCGAGTTCGTCAAGGAGCACACCGGTCAGGTCATCGGCGGCGTCGCCCCGGTCGGCCACCCGCGACCGCTGCGCACCCTCGTCGACACCGACCTTGCCGGCTACGACGAGGTGTGGGCGGCCGGCGGGGTGCCCCAGGCGGTCTTCCCCACCACGTACGCGGAGCTGCTGCGGATCACCGCGGGGACGCCGACCGAGGTGGCGTGAGCACTCCCGAACTGGTCACGCTGCACGTGTGGCGGATCCCCCGGGCCGCCGTGCCCCGGGCGCTGGCCCGGATGGCGCTGCACCCGCGCCGGCTGCGCCGCACCCCCGGCGTACGGTTCGGCAAGCTGCTCGGCACCGGGACCGGCACCGGTTTCGGTCCCGGCGACGCCGACCTGACCCGGTGGGCCGCGCTGGTGGTCTGGGACTCCCCCGCCGCGGCGGCCGGCTTCGACGACTCGCCGGTGGGCCGCTCGTGGGCCCGGATCGCCCGCGGCTCGGCCCGCCTCGAGCTGCGCCCGCTGACCAGCCGTGGTGAGTGGTCCGGCGTCCGCCCGTTCGGCGACCCGCCGGGCGGCCGGGTCGACGGGCCGGTGCTGGCGCTGACCCGGGCCCGGCTGCGGGCCCGCCGGGCGGTCACCTTCTGGCGGGCGATCCCCCCGGTCGCCGCCGCCCTGCACGCCGCGCCCGGGCTGCTCGCCCGGTTCGGCGTCGGCGAGGCCCCGCTGGGCTGGCAGGGCACGGTGAGCGTGTGGCGTGATCCGGCGGAGCTGGTGGCGTTCGCGTACCGTCACCCGGAGCACCGCGCCGCGATCACGCGCACCCCCACCGAAGGCTGGTACGCGGAGGAACTCTTCGCGCGGTTCGAGGTGCGCGACGTGATCGGCGACCGGACGGTGCTCGGGTGGGTCGCCGAGGGCGGCCCGGAAAAGGCGAGAGGACACGCATGAGGTTGGTGCGGTGGACGCCGGACGATCTGGTCCGGCGGCTGGACGACGTGGTGGCCGTCTACGGCGAGGCGATGGGCTACCGCGCCGACCTGCTGGAGGCCCGCCGCGGCTACATCGCCACCCACGTCCGCCGCCCCGGCTTCCGGGCCGTCGCCAGCCTGACCACCGAGGGCCACCTGGCCGGCTTCGGGTACGGCTACCTCGGCGCCGCCGGCCAGTGGTGGCACGACCAGGTGCACCGGGCGCTGGACGCCGACGCCCGGCGCCGGTGGCTGACCCACTGCTTCGAGGTGGTGGAGCTGCACGTCCGGCCGCCCGCGCAGGGGCACGGCCTGGGCGCCGGCCAGCTGCGCGCCCTGCTCAGCATGGCGGAGGGGACGACCACCCTGCTATCCACGCCGGAGGCCGACGAGCAGAAGTCCCGGGCGTGGCGGCTGTACCGCCGGTTCGGCTTCGTCGACATCCTGCGCCACTTCCACTTCCCCGGCGACGAGCGGCCGTTCGGCGTGCTCGGCCGGGACCTGCCGCTGCCCACGCCGGGCCCCGACGCCGCGCCCGGCCCGGCCGCGCCGTGATCCGGCGGGGGTTGCCCTGGGCGCTGCTGGCCCTCCTGGTCCTCGCCCAGATCTGCTACCCGCTCACCGGCGGCGCCACCCGGGCCGCGCTGACCGTGGCCACCGTCGTGCTCGGCTACCTGCTCTCGGTCGGCCACGCGCTGCTCAGCCGGGGTGCGCGGACGGCGGGGGCGCTGGTCGCGGTGGCCACCGGCGGCGGGTTCGCGATCGAGGCGGTCGGGGTGGCCACCGGCGTCCCGTTCGGCAGCTACGACTACTCGGGGGAGCTGGGACCGAAGCTGGCCGGGGTGCCGCTGATCATCCCGCTCGCCTGGACCTGGATGGCCTGGCCGGCCTGGCTGGCCGCGGTCCGGCTCACCTCGTCCCGAGCCGGGCGGATCGGGCTGGCCGCGGTCGGGCTGGCCGCCTGGGACCTCTTCCTCGACCCGCAGCTGGTCGCCGAGGGGTACTGGGTCTGGCGGGACGCCACCCCGGCGCTGCCCGGGCTGCCCGGCATCCCGGTCAGCAACTACCTCGGCTGGCTGCTCTTCGCGGTGCTGCTGACCTGCGCGCTGCGCCCCCTCGCCGGGGCCGCCGCCGATCGCGTGGACGGGCGGGACGCGCCGATGTTCGGGCTCTACCTGTGGACGTACTTCTCCAGCGTGCTGGCGCACGCGGTCTTCCTGCGGCTGCCCGCCTCGGCGGCCTGGGGCGCGGCCGGCATGGCGGTGACCGCGGCGCCCCTGGCGGTGACGCTGCTGCGCGCCCGGCGCGTCGGCGCCGAGCGGCGGGAGCGGCATCCGGCGCCGCGCCCCGGTGTCGACGCGCCGGCATGACCGCCGTCCTCGCGCTCGTCGTCGCGGTCGCCGCGCTCACCGCGCACACCTGGGTCAACGCCACCCGCTGGCTGCGCCGCCCCGACGCCGGTCCGGTCGAGGTGACCGAACCGGTGGCGGTGCTGCTGCCGCTGCGCGACGAGGCCGACCGGGTGGAACCGTGCCTGCGCGCGCTGCTGGCCCAGCGGGGCGTGCCCGGGCTGCGGATCGTGGTGCTCGACGACGGGTCCACCGACGGCACGGCCGACGTGGTGCGCGCGGTGGCCGGCGACGACACGCGACTCACCCTGCTCACCGGGGTCGCCCCGCCGCCGGGCTGGCTGGGCAAGCCGCACGCCTGCTGGCAGCTCGCCACCCGCACCGATCCGGGCGCCACCGTGCTGGCCTTCGTCGACGCCGACGTGGTGCTCACCCCGTACGCCGTGGCGGCGGCGGTGACCGAACTGCGGGCGGCCCGGGCGGCGCTGCTGTCGCCGTACCCCCGGATCCTGGTCCGCGGCGTGGCCGACCGGCTGGTGCAGCCGCTGCTGCAGTGGCTGTGGCTGACCTTCCTGCCGCTGCGGGCGATGGAGCGCTCGCCGCGGCCGTCCCTGGCGGCGGCCGGCGGGCAGTTCCTGGTCGTCGACCGGGCCGGCTACCTGCGGGCCGGCGGGCACGCGGCGGTCGCCGACAAGGTCCTGGAGGACATCGAGCTGGCCCGGGCGGTGAAGCGTTCCGGCGGTCGGATCGCCCTCGCCGACGGCGCGGAGCTGGCCGCCTGCCGGATGTACGAGAGCTGGCCGCAGCTGCGCGACGGCTACACCAAGTCGCTCTGGGCCGCCTTCGGCCACCCCGTCGCGGCGGCCGCGGTGGTGACCGTGCTGCTCCTGCTCTACACGGCTCCCCCGCTGGTCGCGGTCGGGCTCGCCCCGACGGCGCCACCGGTGTCAATGGTTGCGCTCATCGCATACCTGCTGGGCGTCGCCGGGCGGGTGGTCAGCGCCCGGGCCACCGGCGGGCGGGCCTGGCCCGACGCGCTGGCACACCCCGTGTCGGTCGTGGTCCTCGGTTGGCTGACCCTGCGGTCGTACCATCTGCGGAAGCGGCGGCGGCTGACCTGGCGGGGCCGCCCGGTCAGCTAGGAGGCACGGCATGGCGCGGATCGTGGTCATCGGCGCCGGCGTCGGTGGGCTGGCCACCGCCGCCCGGCTGGCCGTCACCGGGCACGAGGTCACCGTCTTCGAGCGGGCCGACACCGTCGGCGGCAAGCTCGGCCGGTACGCCCACGACACCCCGGCCGGGTCGTTCCACTTCGACACCGGGCCGAGCCTGCTCACCCTGCCCCAGGTCTTCCATGACCTGTTCGAGGCGACCGGGGCCAAGCTCGACGAATACCTCGACCTGACGCCGCTGGACCCGATCGTCCGGCACGTCTTCCCCGGCGACGGGCCCACCCTGGACTCCTGCGCCGACCCGGCCCAGTTCGCCGCCCGGATCGGCGCGGCCCTCGGCGACCGGGCCGCCGCCGACTGGCAGCGACTCTGGCGACGCGCCGCCCGGGTCTGGGAGGCGTCGCACCGGGACGTCCTGCGCCGCGCCATCGACTCCCCCCGCGACCTGGCCGCGCTGGCCTGGCGGCTGGGCGACCTGGCCGCCATCGGGCCCGGCCGCACCCTGCGCGGACTGGGCCGCAAGCACCTGTCCGACCCCCGGCTGCGGATGCTGCTCGACCGGTACGCCACCTACACCGGCGCCGACCCGCGCCGGGCCCCGGCCGCCCTGGTCGCCGTCCCCTACGCCGAGCTGACCTTCGGCGGCTGGTACCTGCGGGGCGGGCTGGGCACCCTCGCGGACGCGCTGCTCTCCCGCTGCCTGGACCTCGGCGTGGTGGTGCAGACCGGCGCCACGGTCACCCGGATCGACGCCGCGGGCGGCCGGGTCCACGGCGTACGCCTCGCCGGCGTCGCCGCGCCCGTCCCCGCCGACGTGGTGGTGGCCAACGTCGACGCGCTCACCGTCTACCGGGACCTGCTGCCCAGCCCCCGCCGGCTGGCCGGGCTGACCGACCGCAGCCTGGCCGGCTTCGTGCTGCTGCTCGGGGTACGCGGCGACTCCGGGCTGGCTCACCACACCGTCTTCTTCCCCCGCGACCACGACGCCGAGTTCGACGCGGTCTTCGGCGACCCGGGGCGCGGGATCCGGGCCCGGCCGGCGGTCGACCCGACGGTCTTCGTCACCGTCGCCGACGACCCGATGGTCCGCCCGGACGGGCACGAGGCGTGGTTCGTGCTGGTCAACGCCGCCCGGCACGGCACCGCCCCGGGCGCGGTCGACTGGCGACGCCCGGGGCTCGCCGAGGCGTACGCCGACCGGATCCTCGACGTGCTCGCCGAGCGGGGCGTGGACGTACGGGACCGGCTGGTGTTCCGGGAGATCCGCACCCCGGCCGACCTGGACGAGGCGACCGGCGCGCCGGGCGGGACGATCTACGGCACCGCGGGCGGGCTGCTCCGCCCGGCCAACCGGGGTCCGGCGCACGGGCTCTGGCTGGTCGGCGGCTCCAGCCACCCCGGCGGCGGCCTGCCCATGGTCACCATGTCCGCCCAGATCGTCGCCGAGGAGATCGGCCCGGCCTGGTAGCCGGGTGGGCCGGTCAGTCGGCGTCGATCAGGGCGCGGCGGACGGCGGAGAGCAGCTGCCCCAGGCCGAAGCCGGCCAGCAGCACCCACACCGTGGTGGCCATCGTGATCGTGCCGGCGATGAGATCCACGTCGATCAACCCGGTCAGCCCGGAGACCAGCAGCCCGACCAGGGCCACGCAGACCCGGGTGGGGCGCTCCCCCACCGTCACCGCGCCGATCTCCCGCATGCCGGCGGAGACCGCCCGGGCCCGGACGTACTCGTGCAGCCAGGAGAGGCCGCCGGCGGCGGCAACCAGCGCGCCCGGCGCGCCGATCAGCCAGAACGCGGTCAGCCAGGCGGCCTCGCCCAGCCGGTCGGCGACCGAGTCGTAGACGTAGCCGAGCCGGGTGGTCCGGTTGGTCGCCACCGCCACCGCGCCGTCGACGCTGTCCGCCACCGCGGCGAGCAGCACGAACAGCGCCCCGAGCAGTGGCCCGTCCCCCGACCGCCCGACCAACAGCGGCACGCAGAAGCAGAGCAGCACGCCGACCACCGTGACCGGGGTCGGGCCGACCCGCAGCCGGCCCAGCACGTACCCGACGTGGTAGGCGAAGCGCAGCCAGGCGCGGACCACCGGCGCCGCCACCCGCGGGTCGAACCCGCCGTGCAGCCGCGCCCACGCAGTCGCGTACTGGTCCCAGTTCAGCTGTGTGCCCACCACGGGATCAACCTTGACTTCCTCTGTCCCCTGAAGGGGGCAGATTCCCGACGGCGGTCATGTGGCACGTCGGGTGGTTGACGTTTCACGGCCCACAGGTGCGGGGCTCCACGTCCGTACACGGCCAAGTCCGGCCGCGTGGAGAATGTTCTGGGCTGCATTGGTGTCGGCGTGGCCGGCGTGGCCGCATGAGGTGCAGGTGAACGTGACGCCGTTGCGGGAGCGGGGGTCGCGGTGTCCGCATCCCGAGCAGGTCTGCGACGTGTACGCCGCGGGGACTTTCCGCAGCTGCCCGCCGCGCTCGGCCAGTTTGTAGGTCAGCAGGTCGATGGTGCGGGCGTGGGCCTCGTTCAGCATGACCCGGTTCAGCCCGGCCTTTTGCCGCACGTTGCTGCCCGGCGCGGCGACGGTGCCCTTCGCGGAGCGGGTCATGTTCTTGACCCGCAGGTGTTCCACCACCACGATGCCGTACTTCTCGGCAATGGCCGTGGTGGTCTGGTGCTGCCAGTCGTGGCGGCGGCGCTTGGCTCTCGCGCGTACCCCGGCGATCTGGTCGTAGGTGCGGTGCAGGCGGTTCGACGTGCGCTCGGATGGCTTGCGTGCCCGCCTCTGGCGGGCCGCCTTGCGCTCCAGCCGCAGAAGCCGTTCGGCTTCCTTCGGCCGCAGCCACGACCCGTGGGTGTGGTCGGCGCCGTCGGACAGGGCCAGGGCGACGTTGACGCCACGGTCGATGCCCACCGCAGGCCCGTGGTGCGGCGCGGGTGTCCCGGTCTCCACTTCGGTGCGGAACACGATGTGCCAGCCCAGCACGTCCTTGACCAGCCGGGCGCCGGTGGTGCGTCCCGGCTCGCGGCCGACACCGGGGATCGACCCGGACCACCGAAACCGGACCACACCGACCTTCGGAAGGCGCACCTGTCCGACGTGGCGGGACAGGCGGGTGACGGCGAGGTCGCGGCCCTGCGGCACGTCGACGGACATGCGGGACCGCAGGCGGCCCTTGAATTCCGGCGCGCACGCGCGACCTTCCCAGCAGTTCCTCCACGCCCGCACGTACGTCTTCAGGACCTGCTGCGCGGCCTGCGCGGGAAGGTCCGCCAGCCAGGGAATGTCGACGCGGGCCTGCCGGATCGCTTCATCGGCCTGCTTGAGGCCCGGCCGTCTACCCTTCCCGCCCCACGTCCACCAGGCGTGCAGCAGGTTCCACAACGCGCGAGCCGCGTGGCCCTGAGTATCGAGGGCGGCAGCCTGCTCGGGGGTCAGGGTGAGGCGACGCACGTACCCGCGGTTGACCTTCACGACGCGACGCTCTTGCACCGGCCTCTCCCACTGCGTCTCCATGTACTTCTCAACGGTCGCGGTCGACACGGTGCCGACCGACGACACGAAGTACGACCGGGACCACAGCGTCGGCAACCGCCGACGCAGGTGGGGGAACTCCTCACGCAACGTCCGCGACGTAAAGCCCTTGAGCTGGTTCGCCACATACGAAGGCGAGGCGGTCGGGTCCCGCCCGGACGACGAGGTGCACGTGATCGGGCATGACTTCCAGGGCCGGGACCGACCAGCCGTGCTCGTCACACTTGTGCCCTATCAGGTCCCGCAGGCGATCGGCGACCGAGCCGACGAGCACCGGACGGCGATGCTCCGGGCACCACACGATGTGGTAGCTGAGGCTGTACGCCGCCCCCCGATTTGTCTGATACCCGGCCACCATCCAAGCATATGTGCGCCGCAACTAACAGTGCGAGGCCAGTACAGCCATTCACCTGCCGCCTGAAGACGGCAGCCCCTCGCCCCAGCTCTGTAGACAGGGCGCTGCTGGTGTCGGCGGGACGGGTGGTCACACCCGCGCGCCGGCCCGGAGGTGCTGCCAGACCTCCCGGGTGGCGGTGGACCGGTTGAGGGTGATGAAGTGGATCCCCGGCACGCCCTCGTCGAGCAGCTTCGCGCACATCTCGCTGGCCTGCTCGATGCCGAGCAGGCGGACCGCCTCCGGGTCGTCGGCGACCCGCTCGAACCGCTCCGCCAGCGCGGGCGGGAACGGCGCCCCGGAGAGCTGCACCGACCGCTCGATGGTGCCGATCTGGGTCACCGGCATCACCCCGGCCAGGATCGGGGTGTCGCAGCCGGCCGCGGCGACCCGGTCCCGCAGCCGCAGGTAGTCGTCGGCTTCGAAGAACATCTGGGTGATGGCGAACTCGGCCCCCGCCCGGCACTTGCGGACGAAGTGCGCGGTGTCGCTGGCCACGTCGGGTGAGCGCGGATGCTTGTACGGGAAGGCGGCCACGCCGACGCTGAAGTCACCGGCGTCGCGGACCAGCCGGACCAGGTCCTCGGCGTACTGCACGCCCTGCGGGTGGGGCACCCACTCGCCGCCCGGGTTGCCGGGCGGGTCGCCCCGCACGGCGAGCACGTTGCGCACCCCGACACCGGCCAACCGGCCGATGACGTGCCGCAACTCGGCGACGGAATGGTTGACCGCGGTCAGGTGCGCCATCGGCAGCAGGGTGGTCTCGGTGGCGATCCGCTCGGTCACCGCGACCGTGGTGTCCCGGGTCGACCCGCCGGCGCCGTAGGTGATCGAGACGAACGAGGGGCGCAACGACTCCAGCTCGCGGATCGCCTGCCAGAGCAGCCGCTCCCCCTGCTCGGTCTTGGGCGGGAAGAACTCGAAGGAGAAGGTCGGCTGGCCGACACGGATCAGCTCCCCGATCGCCGGCTGGGGATTCGGGAGGACCGAGGGGAGACCGAGCGCCACGTACCGACTCTAGCGGTCGGCACTCGAGGCACCCATGAGCTTCCCAGCGGGCGGACGGCGGCCGCCGGGAGCGTCGTACCCCGGGGGTAGAAATGGGTCAGCGCGGTGGGGTCGGCCGGTGGCCGATCCCCGGGGGGCCGCGCGGGGGTCAGCACGATCGCGTCGCGGAGGGTCCGGTCCAGTCGGTCCGGGTGCCCGCGCCGCCCGACCGGCGCCGACGTCCACCGGAGGACCGATGACCCCGTTCCCGCCACCCGGCCCGCGCCTGCTCGGGCCGCTCCTGGCCGAGCTGCGGCTGGCCCGCCGCTGGAGTCAGCAGCGGATCGCCGCCGAGCTCTGTGCCGCCTCCGGCGTGCCCACCCTGACCCGGCACGAGGTCAGCCGCTGGGAACGGCAGCTTCGGCTCCCTGGCGACTTCTGGCTGAACTGGCTCGCCGTCGTCCTCGACGTGCCGGGCGAGCTGCTCACCGAGGCCGCGGCGCGCAGCCGGACCCGCGGCGGCACGGCGGCGACCGCCCGGGGCGGTTCCCGGTCGCGGGCGGCGCTGCTGGCCCTCGCGCAGCGCTGGCTGGCCGATCCGTCCGCCGCCGCGCTCGGCGGCCCGGCCTTCGGCCGGCTGGCCCACCCGACCCCAGCCGAACCGGCGGCCGCCGGCCTCGACGCTCCCCCGGATGGCACCGACCGGGCGGGCATGGCCGGCCGCACCCCCGCCGCACCGAGCGACGGGCCCGGCATGGCCGGCCGCGACCCGGCGGGGGCGGCCCCGGAGGCGGCAGGGCCGAGCCGGGAGGCGACCGGACCGGGCCTGCCCGCCGGGGCG
>NZ_QGKS01000218.1 GCF_003172935.1 Micromonospora sicca
CGTGGTGGGCCCGGGTGACCGCCTCGCGGACGTCGACCCTGTTCACAGGAAGGGCCGCACCTCGACCTTCCGATCGCAGACCTTCGACGCCTCGGTGGCGAGCTTGAGCGCCACATCCAGATCGGGGACCTCCCACACCCAGACGCCGGCGAGGTACTCCTTCGACTCCACGAAAGGCCCGTCGCTGAACACCGCCTGCTCGCCCCGGTTGTCGATGACGGTGGCCGCGTCGGTGTCCGCGAGGCCGCCCGCGAAAACCCAGTAGCCCTCGGCGATCAGTCGTTCGTTGAACGCGCTGATGGCAGGCCGCCTGTCCGTGCTGCCGGGATTGCTCTTGTCATCGATCACGGAAACCAGGTACTGCATCTGAAGATCATCTCCTCTGGTGTCAAGACAGCGTGGTTCGGCGGTCAGGGACTTCAGGCCGTTGCATACCGCGGGCGCCCGGCCGGCCGGTAGACCTGGATCGACACGCCCTTCGAGTCGACCCGCGACTCGACCAGGTCGAGCGCAAGATCCGGACCGGTCTCCGGGAACAGTCTCGCGCCCTGGCCGAGGATCACCGGGATCACGATCAGAATCATCTCGTCGACCAGATCGTTCTCCAGCAGCCACCGGGTCAGGGCGCCACTGCCGTGCACCTGCAGTTCACCCCCCGGGCTTGGCCTTCAGCTCGCTGATGGCCGCCGCGAGGTCACCGCGGAGAACGGTCGTGTCCTCCCAACGCGGCGCGGTGAGCGTGGTCGAGGCAACGTACTTGGGGGCCTCGTTCAAGGCCACGCCGATGGGATGTGCGCGCATCTGGTCGATTGATCCCCAGGAGCCGGCGAACAACTCGTAGGTGCGCCGGCCGAACAGGAACGCGTCGGCGCGCTGGTAGGTCTGCGTGATGAACGTCCTGGTCTCGTCGTCACCCGCCCCCCGGGCCCATCCGCCGCGCTCGAATCCGTTCCTGCGGTCATCCGACGCGGCGCCGTTTCCCTGCATCACTCCATCGAGGGTGACCTGGGTCATGGTCGTCAGCTTCATGATCGCGGTTCCTTCACCTTGGCGCCGCCCCTTGCGGGCGGCCTCACCCCTGCTACGAACACCACCGCCCCGAACCGACACCCCCTCCCGGACTTCCTTGAAGAATTTTCCGGGACGCCGGTCGTCATCGCTCCGACAACACGACAGTTTCGCAGCGACTGCGCTTCGCCTCCTCAAGCACGCCCAGCGCGGACAAGCTCCTGGACCAGATCGACCGATCACGAAGATCCTGACTAGTCGTCCGCACATGCCGCGATCCGCGCGTGGCGGAGCGTGGCGGCGACCGCTACCGCTCGGCATCCTGATCTGCCGATGAGCGGACGAACCGGCTCGCTTCAGCGATCCCCGTGTCGTATCCTGGCCGACTTCTATTCTTCCGGAGGTTGGGTTGGCTGAGTACCCGCAGGAAGTCATACAGCGCTTCCATGCCACCCCTGAGCAAATAGCTGCCGGCCTGGTAGAAGAGCCTCCAAGGAGCTGGCAGTCCATCGTCGTCGAGGACTACGACCCGGCTTGGGCTGATCGATACGCTGCTGTCAGCTCCCTACTCAAGGAGGCCCTGGGCGACCTGGTCCTCAACACCGAACACGTAGGATCCACATCGGTGCCGGGTTTGGCAGCCAAGCCCATCATCGACATCGACCTCCTACTTGAAGACACCACGGACGAGTCCCGCTACATCCCCGCCCTTGAAGGGATCGGGTACCGACTCGTTCTCCGACAGCCGTGGTGGCACGGGCATAGGATGCTGGTTGGCCCTGCGGAAGACATCAATCTTCACGTTTGGCCGCGGGACGCGCCCGAACCGATAAGGCACAGGCTCTTCCGGGACTGGCTGCGCTCGCATCCAGAAGACCGGGAGCTCTACGCCGCGACCAAGCGGCGCCTCGCGCGGGATACCGCCCATCGAACCAGCGACTACAGCCTGGCGAAGAACGACGTCATCGATCAGATCTATGCGCGCATCTTCGCGACAGCCAGCGAGCGACCCCAACCTGACCCCGATTGATGGCAACTCGCACGCGCTCGGACCAGGCATCCGGATTTGCCGCGGACCGTGCGCTGCGGAGCGTCACGATCGCTTGAGCCATCCGCCGTCCGGTCGTGCCGATGAGCGGAAGTTGTCAGATGGTTCTGAACCGCTTGCCGCGATCGATGCAGGCTCGCACCACCGCAGCTAGGGCAAGGCCCTAGCATTGCCCCCCATGATCGAGGACTTCGCGGATCGGCTCCTGTGCGACGTGGCCGGTCTCGACCCCTGCACAGCGGTCGTCGAGGCTGGCGAGCAGGATGTCGACGGGCTGACCGACTACGGCCCGGAGGGCCACCAGGCCCGCACCGATCTCGCGGCCCGCGCCCTGCGCGAGCTCGAGATCTTGGGTGATGTACTGCCGGCCGCGACCCCGCTGCACGCCCACCTCGCCGAACGGCTGCATGCGCGTATCGCCTTCCATGACGCCGGGGAGGACCTGCGCGAACTGCACGCGGCGGCCACCGGTCCGCTCCAGCTCATCCGCCAGGCCGTCGAGGCCGCGGTTCCCGGCCGCGGCGCCGAGGGCGCGGCCTACGAGGAGGGCTGGGCTCGTGTCGGCGCGCGCCTGGCCGCGATCCCCGCGGCCCTGGACGGGTATGCCCGCAGCCTCTTACTTGCCGCGGAGCGCGGCAATTTGCCGGCGCGGCGTCAAGTGGAGCTCGTGACGCAGCGCTGCCGCAACTGGATCGACGACGATGTCGCCCTGGTGGATCGCTACGGCGTGGGGCGTCAGCGGGCGTCGTTGCAGGCCGCAGCGACGGGCGCGCGAGAGGCGTACCAGAAACTGGCCGAGATGCTGACCTCGGACCTAGCACCGCGGGCCGTTGATGAGGAAGCGTTCGGGCAGCAGCGGTACGCACTCTGGGTGCGCACCTTCCTCGCGGCCCAGCCTGACCTGCGCGAGCTGTACGACTGGGGCTGGGACGAGTTCAGCGCGATCGAGGCAGAGCTGATCGCGGAAGCGAAGGCCCTGGGCGGGAGTGTGCCAGAGGTGCTCGCCTGGCTCGCCAGCCCCGACGCGCCCGGCACGCTGCACAGCAGGGAGGCGTTCGCCGCGTGGCTGCAGGAGCTGTTGGAGGCCGCCACCGAGCGACTGGACGGCGTGTACTTCGACATCCCCGCCCCGCTGCGGCGCATCGAGTCGCGGTTGACCACGTCGTCCGGCATTGCCTACACCGGGCCGTCGCGGGACCTGACGCGGCCGGGCCGGGTCTGGTGGTCCCTCCCCGAGGACGCAGCGAGTTTCCCCACCTGGTACGCCTACAGCACCGCCTATCACGAGGGCGTTCCCGGCCACCACCTCCACCTCGGCTCCGAGGTCTGCCGGGGAGGCCTCGGGCAGCGGCTGAACCTGCTCGGCGGCCTCTCCGGCAGCCAGGAGGGCTGGGCACTGTACGCCGAGCGGTTCATGGACGAGCTCGGGCTCTATGAACAGCCGGGTGCTCGACTGGGGTATCTATATATGCAGCTGCTGCGGGCGGCACGGGTTGTGGTCGACATCGGCCTGCACCTGCGGCTGCCGATGCCGTCTGGTGACAGAGCATTGTGGACACCGGATGCTGCGCTGAAGCTGCTGCGGGACCGCTGTCACCAGGGGCCGTACGCGTCCGCCGAGCTCGCGCGTTACCTGGGCCGGCCAGGGCAGGCGCTGGCCTACAAGGTGGGTGAGCGGGTGTGGCTGGCAGGCCGCTCGTCCTTCCCCGGCGACCGGCGCGCATTCCATCGTCAGGCCCTGGAGCTGGGTTCGCTGGGCTTGGATCAGTTGACGGCCGCCCTCCAGGGTGACCGCGCACCACTCGTGCACCGCGGTGAAACAAGCCAGGGACCGCGCTTGTAGCTGCACGTCCTCGACGTCCGACCAGTCTGAACCAGGGCCAGACTTAACAGCGCGTACGACCTTGGTATATCAACACGGTCATGGTCTATTTCCACGTCCGGATCTGCCGCACTGCGCGCGCTCGTGCCGATGAGCGGGCGTCTGGTCGGTACCGCACGGATGACGTCCCCGCCTGCCTCTCCCGGATGGCAGTACGTAAGGTCAGGGCATGATCGAATCCCAACGCGAAGCCGTACCGCGCAACGACGGTGGCGAGCTCGACACCACCCTCGCCTTCTTGTCCTTCGCTCGATCATGCGTGCTGAAGAAGGTCGCCGGCTTGAACGAGGAGCAGCTGCGGCGCCGCCTGGTCGTCTCCGACACCGCACTGCTGGGCCTGGTCCAGCACCTGACCGACGCCGAACGGTACTGGTTCGGCTACACGTTCGCCGGCGACCCGCGCTACGCCGACGTCGACTTCGACATGGTGGTCGAGCCGGACCGGTCCCCGGAACAGATCATCGCCGGCTACCGGACCGCGATCGCCGACAGCGACGCCCACATCATCGCAGCCGCTGGCCCCGACCTCCTCACCGCGCAGCCGGTCGGTGACGCGCCTCGTACGCTTCGCTGGGTGCTCGCCCACATGACGAGCGAGACCATCCGGCATGCCGGTCACGCCGACATCCTGCGAGAGCTCATCGACGGTGCCACCGGCCGGTAGGAGATCGCGACTCGGAGCCGTACCCCATCCGGTGCAACGCAGCCCCGTCGAGCACTCGGAGACCAGCAACGGCCCGAAGGGTCGGCAAGGTGACGGTGAGGAACGCACGGATCTGCCGCGATGCGCGCGTTCAGCCCCGCTCCCGCAACGTCCGACTTTGCCGATGAGCGGACGTTTGGTTCTGGGGTGTGCCGGTAGGGTCCGCCCGTGGATCCGTCATGGGTTGAAGCTGGAGCCGTGTTCCTGTGGCCGGACCGCGACGGGCTGATGCGTGCACTCGTACACGACGGTGCTGTCGTCATGTACGACGCCTGGTGGTCGCATTTGGGCAACTGGGGACTGGCGGACCTTCAGAAGATCAAGCAGGGGCGTGTCAGCTACTACGTCGTGCACAGTTCCGTGTTGGCGGAGAAGGCAACGTTCGTGCGGTCGGAGCCGTTGGCGGCCGACGAGCGGGCGGTCCATCGTCCTGACCTCCCGTTCGCCGTCGCGCAGAGCGCCAGGCTGTCTTGGCCGGCCGAGGTGTCGCAGACACCGGCCTGGGCTGCCGAGTTCCGCGCCACCACCGGCCGCCCGGACGGTGCAGGGTTGCAGACGCCTGAGGTGTACCTGTGCCCGTTCGGTCCCAAAGGCGGCTCGAAGGCTGGTGTCCACGTGCGAGCGGACAACGGGACCTCCTTTACCGCCGAGGAATTGATACGGAAGGCCGCTACCATCCAGGCGCCGCACGTCGGGGATGCAGTGCCGGTGCATGGAGTCGGGATCTACCGACTGGGACTGCAGCGCGGTGTCCCTGCCTTCTACCTGTGGGGTGCCGAGAGCAGGATGCTGTGATTCCGTCCGGCTGCGTCGTCGAGCCCGCGCTCTCATGCCGCGTCGCGCGCGACCAAGCCGACTTTGCTGGTAGACGACACCTGCTCGCGGTCAGGTGCTATAGAGCCCGTCCCACGGCTCGGAGAACCCGAGACCGTCTGGGTACAACTCAACCCAGTCGCCCCGCTCGACATCGGATTCGTCGATCAGACCGAACGTGACACCATCGTAGAGCATGTGAAACGGCCGGATCGAGATGTCGGTGAGCTGGCGGTCAGACAGCTGATCGAGCAGTGCCGTCAGGCGGCGCTCAGCCTGCTCGCCGAGTTCGCCTCGCAAGTTCGGTGCGATGCCGATCAGCGAAATCTCGGATCTGCGGTGACGCCCGTCAGCGTCGAAGAGATGTAGGTAGGCATACCATCGGATGCGTTCCCGGCCCATGTCAGGCTCGTGATCGTCATCGCGGCGGGCGCCGTGCACTGCCGCGCTGCAATCTGGTAAAGCCCGTGGTGCGGATGCCCGCGGAAGCGGCTGGTGGACCACCGGTAGGCGGTGCGCAACGCGCGATCGAGGCGTAGCAGCGGGAAGAGATGACCGGACATGTCCTCGACCGCCACCTCGAGGTCAGGATTGCGCTGACGAAGCAGACGGCCGATGGCCTCGGCTGCCCGCATGTGGCCGTGTCCGAACGGCGCGCCGACGACGAGCACTCTTTGTATTTCCCTGCCAGCCACCCTCGGCTTCCCCCGCCACCGTATGCCGCCGGCCGTCTCGGCCCGAGGGATCCTGGTGCACGGACGCGACCCCCCTCGGCGTGGTCTTCAATGACTCACTTGCGATACCGGCCAGTTTTTCCGGTGTCCGGCCCCGTATCCCCGGATCGTTTCGGCGTATACCTGACCGTGCGGCAACGCCCGGAGCCGAGCTCCGACTCTGGCGGGCTGCCCTGATGCTTCCGACCCTGCCGGCGCAGTCCGACTTGCGCAGGTGGATCACAGCGACCGCGAGAGGGTCCTGGCCAGCGGATCGGCCACCGCGACGCCGACGCCGCTCTCGCCGGTCTCGCCGGTCACGGAGGGGCGGGCAATGCCGTTTCGGCGATGAGCGTCAGCCGTTTCCGTGCCAGTGGAGGTGTTGCGGGTAGAGAATGGGCGGGTGCGGGGCGTTTTGGCCGAAAAGAGCTGATGGGTGGGATCGCCTATAGCGGTGGGGGCGGTGGCGGTCGTTGGACGAGGGGTCAACGGTGCGACGAGGACGCCTCAAACCCGCTCAGGCGCGTGTTGATCGAGTTCTCCGTCGGATCGCTGCGGCACGCGAGGGACTGGCTTGCAAAATCGGTGGACGATCATGAGGAGGCGGAACATGTAAAGGCGACCGCGCTTGTCGCGCAAGCGTTGGCCGGTGATGGCCGGGGTCTTCGCGGCCGGTGCCGTTGTAGGGGCAGCAGGTGCGACAGCGATAGGGCGTTCAAAGGGGTGGCACCGTGACGATCCGTTCAGCACCGCCGCCGACCGGGGCGGCGATTCCATGCTGGCGTCGACTCGCACTGATGCGGCGCCGAACGACGCGGGTGTGAGGATGCCGGATGTGACGGTGCCGCCGCTGAGCGCGGCTGACGGAAGCAGCGCGACCGTCTCTCCGGCGGGCCGCGTCTGAAGCCCCCGGCTTCTGCCGTTCACAGAGCCGTGCCAGTCGGGGCGGTTGGGGCGACGTGGCGCGGCGACCCAGGAGGTCATCGGTGGGTGGCGTCTCGGGTGCGCCTGCAGCGAGAGATCTGGCGAGGCCCAGCGGTGCGTTGATGGGAAAGGATGAGGTTATGGGGGATGGTGCGGACGGCAGCCCACCCAAAAGCGCTGCCGAGACGCCGACGTCGGAGTTGGTACAGCGGGCCGCTGAGCAGATCTCTCGACTGGTTCGTCAGGAGTTGACAGCGGCCCGCGCGGAGATGACTGCGAAGGGCAAGCGCGTGGGCGTCGGCGCCGGTTTGTTCGGCGGTGGCGGGGCGCTGGCGTTGTACGGCGGTGGTGCGCTTGTCGCCGCGTTCGTGTTGGTCCTCGGTGAGGTCATGCCGGCGTGGGTGGCGGCGCTCGTCGTCGGGGTCGTATTGCTTGTGATCGCCGGGCTGCTGGCGCTCTCGGGGAAGAAGCGGGTGAGCAAGGCGATGCCCCCGGTTCCGAAGGCGGCTGTGGACAGTGTTCGTGCCGACGCTGATGTGGTGCGCGACGCGGCGAAGAATCGGGGACGGGGATGAGCACGGAGAGCGGGGGCGGGGACGCGGGCGCGGGGCGTGAGGAGATCCAGAAGACGCGGGCGGACCTCGATAAAACTGTTCAGGCGTTGGCGGCCAAGGCTGATGTGAAAGCACGGGGGCAGGAGGCGGCCGCGCAGGTTACGAACCGCGTCCGGGAACAGGCGGTACAGGCCCCACAAGCGGTACGTGGAAAAGCTGTAGGGGTGACTAGGGCCGTGAGCCAACGGACGATGCAGCGCACCACGGCCATGGGGCGCAAGGCCCTCCAGAGCCCGGTTGGCCAGAAGGCCATGAGCAGCATGAAGCTGGCAGGCCGAAAAGCCGCCCAGAGAGCCCGGGCAGTAGGCCAGAAAGGTGCGAGCAGCGCCAAGGTGATGCGCACCTCGGCGTACCAGGTGAGGAGTCAACGGAAACCCGCCGTGTTGACCGCCCTCGCCGCCGCCGCGGGGGTTGCCGTTTTGGTGATCCAACGCAACCGGCGAAAGGGCAGGGTCCGCCAATGGCGGGTCTACCCGTGACGCAAGTAAGGCAGGAAGCCGCGGAGCCGGAACCCACCCCCACGCCCTACGGGCTCGCGGCAGCGGTGCCCGTATGCCCCAGGTCGACCGCGAGTGCCCTCGGTGACCGTTATGCCCGACCAGCCGCCGTCCGGATCAGGTAGGGACCGGGCGGGGAATGGCGCGCGGATGTCGTCGGGTACGCGAGCGGTAACGGCCGAGAGGAGGATGACGATGCAACTCACCGAACAGCAGGTGCGTTCGTTGTACGGCAAGGACGTCCAGGACCAGTCGGGTGCCAAGATCGGCAGTGTCGATCAGGTATGGGCCACTTCGGGCTACCCGGCCTGGGTGAGCGTGCAAACCGGTGGTCGCCAGGAGCCGATGGCCCGCTGGGGAACGCGCAGATGCAGGACGGGCGGCTGAAGGTCGTCTACGACAAGGCAACCGTCCAGAAGGCCCCGAGCGTGCCGCCTGGCGCCAATACTCCGCTCAACGCTGAGCAGACCGCGCAGCTGTACGCGCACTACCGGATGCAGTCGCAGCAGGCCCCGCAAAGCCGCGAGGAACTGATCCGCTCCGAGGAACGGCTGCGAGTGGGCACGGAAAGCCAGCCCGCCGGCAAGGCGGTACTTTGCAAGAACGTGGTCACCGAGAACGTGCACACGACCGTGCCGGTCGAGCACGACGAGGTGTACGTCGAGCGCGAGCCCATCACCGCCGCGGACGCGGGCAGCGTTCGTGCCGACATGGGTGAGGCGCAGCAGGAGATGCAGCTGCGCGCCGAACGTCCCGTGGTGGCCAAGGACCGGGTGCCGGTCGAGCGGGTCCGCCTGGCCAAGAACGAGGTGGTCGAGGACCGGCCGATCGACGAGCAGGTCCGCCACGAGGAGGTCGCGGCGAACATCCCGGAGCCCAGCCGCCGCCGGCGGTGACGGGCGGGCCCTTGAGGGCTGTAGGTGCGTGCTCATCGGGGGCGGGCGGGTAATCGTGACCCGCCCGCCCATCCGGCTGCCACATTGCTATGCGCTGTATGCCCACCCTTGAGCGCCGCAGATCGTCTCGGCCTTCGCGCGGCCTTGGACCTGGCGGGCAGCCGTCCTGCTCTGTTCCTGCACGGCGGATGCGCTACCCGCGGCCGTGGACTTGACCGACTGCGCAGCTTGTTGTGCCGGCTCGGTCAGGGCCGGTCTCGGGTCTCCTGGCGGCTCAGTGGTCGGGGTCGAAGGCGCCGTCGAATTCGAACACGGGGTTGGGGACGTCGTGGCCGTGGCTGTCGGTGAGGGTTGCCTGGCCGATGAGTTTCGAGGGTCCGCCGGCGACGTAGGTGGCGTCGGCCTTGGCCTGCACCTCGAACTTGCCGTCCTGTGGCTGCCCGTGGTCGTCAGTGAAGTGGATCATGCAGATCCAGTCGGGGCCGGGGCCGACGTCGGCGACCTCGGGGCCGCCGCGGTCGCAGGCGGCGGATGCGCCGATGCCTGCGACGGTGACGCCGGGCTCGCCGAGCAGGTCCGCCCGCTGGACGTAGAGGTTGGCGAAGGCGGGCCCGATGGCGCGTTCGAGGCGGGTCTTGGTGACGTCGGGCTGGCCGCAGCCGGCCAGCGAGGCGGCGGCGGCAACCGCGAGGCCGGCGGCCAGGACGGAAGTGCGCAGGGGGTTCATCGGTCAGCCTCCGGTGATGTCGCGACGACGCAGGTAGGGGTAGGCGAGGGCGAGACAGATGATCAGCCAGCCGGCGCTCACGATCGCGCCGGTGGTGATCGGGGCGTGGAAGGGATGCGCGGTGAGCAGCCCGTGCCAGGCCTCGAACGGCGTGGTGAGCAGGATCTGGCGTGCCTTGTTGAGTCCGCCCAGGCCGCTGAGCAGCTGCATGATCATCCCGAGGACGACGGGCGCGGCGACGCCGATCGTCGGGTTGCGGGTGATGACCGACAGCAGGATCGCCAGCGCGGTGAAGCCGAGGACCGGCGGGACGGCGGTGGCCCAGCTCGCGATGACGATGGGTAGCGCGC
Source organism: Micromonospora sicca (assembly GCF_003172935.1). Classification (GTDB taxonomy): domain Bacteria; phylum Actinomycetota; class Actinomycetes; order Mycobacteriales; family Micromonosporaceae; genus Micromonospora; species Micromonospora sicca. Next base: position 10,176 of record NZ_QGKS01000218.1, read on the forward strand.
TGCCGGCGGGGATGAGCTGGCCGCTCAGCCCGGGCAGCGGTTGGGTGCCGACGACGAGCAGGCTGGTGGTGATGGTGCTGGCGGCGAGCAGTGCGAGCACGAGCAGGTTGACGCCGACCGCGGTGAGCGTCTTGGCCCAGAAGACCTGCGTGCGGCTGACGGAGCGGGTGAGGATGGTCTTCCAGGTGCCGTACTGGTCCTCGTTGGCGAAGATGTCACCGGCGACGAGGGCGGCGAGCAGGGGAAGCACCCACTGGTGGGCGAAGGCGAGCACGAACAGCGGTACGGCGTAGCCGCTGGTGTGGATGTGCCGGCCGTAGATGGTGTCCTTGGGCGGTAGCTGGGTGTTGAAGATCAGAACGATCGCGATCGGAACGACGATCGCGCCGATCAGCAGGGCGCGGCTGCGGGCCTGGGCGGCCACCTTTGTGATTTCCCAGCGCAGCACCGAGGCGGTGCCGGGCCGGCGGCGGGCGGTGGGCGTGCCGGCGGGTACGGCGGTGGTGGTGGTCATCGGCGGGCTCCGGTCGGGGCGTCGAGGCCGGTGGTCGGGCCGGCGGGGGCGGATTCGGTGAGCATGAAGAACAGCGCCTCCAGCGGTGTCTCGTCCCGGGTGAGGCCGCGCAGCGCGATCCCGGCGTCGACGATGTCGCCGATCAGCCCGTCGACGTCCTTCTGGGGTCCACGGACGGCCAGCCCGTCATCCACCGGGCTGACCTCCAGCCCGCGGGCCCGGGCCAGTTCGGCGGCCCGGTCGTCGTCGGTGGTGGTGATCCGGTGGGCCTGCTCTGGGGCCAGCTCGCGTAGCGCTGCGATGGAGCCGTGGTGCACGACCGAGCCGGCCTTCATGATGGTGACGTTGTCGCAGATCTGCTCGACCTCGGCCATGTCGTGGCTGGAGAGCAGGACGGTGAGGCCGGTGTCGGCGAGATGTCGGACCAGGGCTCGCATGTCGCGAATGCCGGCGGGGTCCAGGCCGTTGGCGGGCTCGTCCAGCACCAGCAGTCGCGGGTCCCGCAGCAGGGCCGAGGCGACCCCCAGGCGCTGGCGCATGCCGAAGGAGTAGCCGCGGACCTTGTCGTGCTGCCGGTCGGTCAGCCCGACGACGTCGAGCACCTCGTTGATGCGGGCGGCGGCGTCACCGCCGTCGAGGCCGGCGAGCAGGCGCAGGTTCCTGCGGCCGCTCAACGCGGGATAGAACTTCGGGCTCTCGAGGAAACCAGCGACGCCGGTCAGCGAATTGACGCCGTGGCGCTGCCAGGAGCGGCCGAAGACCTCCAGGGTGCCGGCGTCGGGGCGGATCAGCCCGAACAGCATCCGCAGGAACGTGGTCTTGCCTGCGCCGTTGGGGCCGAGGACCCCGTACACCTCGCCTTGGGCGACCTGCACGGTGATGTCGTCGACGGCCGTAAGGGGACCGTAGGTTTTGGTGAGGTTGACGGCGTTGACCGCCAGCACATCGCTCATGGCCCGGACGCTAAAGATCGCACATGAAGCCAGCATGAAACGAGCCGGCGTGTCAGGGACGCTCACTCCTACGGGTCAGCCGCCACCCGACGTAGGCCAGTGCGGCGAATGCTCCGGCGGCGACCGCGTACCACTGGTAGCGGTGCAGCTCCGCCTCGATGGCGCGCAGGTGGTCCCCGGCGAAGTAGCCAGCGCTGGCCCACACGCCTACCCAAGCAGCGGCGCCGAGGGCGTTGGCGGTGACGAAGCGTCGCCACGGCATGCCGGTGGCCCCGGCGATGACCCCGTTGAACTGCCGCAGGCCCTCGACGAAACGGGCGACCGCGACGATTTTCGGCCCGTGGCGGCTCATCACCGCCTCGAGCCGTTCGAACCGGTCCGGGGTCAGGCGCACGTACCGGCCGTGCCGCAGAATCATCCGCCGGCCGCCGGTGCGGCCGATCAGGTAGCCGATGCTGTCCCCGGTCATCGCGGCCAGGAACGCGGTGAACGCGACCGCGACGATGGCCAGCTCGCCGTGCGCGGCGTATCCGGCGCCGAGGATGATCGCCGTCTCGCCCGGCGCGGGCATGCCGAAGCCTTCCACCCCGACGAGTAGGGCGATCCCGAGATAGCCGTGCTGTGCGACCAGGCTGGTGAGGGAACCGGCGATGGTCACGGGCGCGCCGGGGAGGACTGGTGGGCGCCCGCAGTGCCGCCGGGCCGCAGCAGGGGCCGCAGCAGGGTGTGGTCCAGCCGGTCCAGAGCGGCGCCGATCGGGCGGCGGGCGATCAGGTAGCCGAGGAGAGTCACGGCGGCGCCGACCGCGAAGCCGGCCAGCACGTCGGACGGGTAGTGGGCGCCGATGTAGATCCGGGCGAAGCCCATCACCGCGGCGGTGGCCGCGGCCAGCAGGCCGAGCCGCCAGCTGACCAGCAGAAGGCCGGCCGCGACGGCGCCGGCCATGGTGGCGTGGTCCGACGGGAACGACGGGTCGGTGCTTCGGTCGGCCAGCACCAGGATGCCGGGCAAGGTCGTGTAGGGGCGGGGTTCGTGCACGGCGGACACGATCAGCTGGTTCCCCGCCACGGCGAGTAGCATGCCGAGCGGCGCCCAGACGGCCGCCGGCAGTCCGGCGCCGCGCTGTCGGGCGGTCCACCAGCCGGCCAGCAGCAGAACGGCGAAGAGCACCACACCGTACTTCGCGTAGTCGGCCAGCGGGGCGTGCAACCATGGCGTCGCCCGGGCCAGGTCGTTGATCTGCAGGAAGAGCCGGGTGTTCATGCTGTCCCTCCGCCGTCCGGATCGAGGTGCCGACGGTAGGCAGCCGGACATGAAGCCCGGATGAAGATCACCGACGGTGTGTTGCACTAGGCAGCCGGGACGACCCGAAGGGAGGGAGCCGGGTGCGGATCCTGGTGGTGGAGGACGAGCGGCGGCTGGCCAACCTGCTCGCCCAGGGACTCCGCGAAGCCGGACACGCGGTCGACATCCGGCACACCGGCCCCGAAGGGCTGCTCGCCGCGGCCACCGGCGCGTACGACACGGTGGTGCTCGACATCATGCTGCCCGGGCTCGACGGCACGGCCGTCTGCCGGACCTTGCGCGAGCAGGGAAACCACGTACCGGTGCTGATGCTCACCGCCCGCAACGGCGTCCCCGACCGGGTCGCCGGCCTCGACGCCGGCGCCGATGACTACCTGGCCAAGCCGTTCTCCTTCGACGAACTCCTCGCCCGGCTGCGCGCCCTGCACCGCCGGGCTGCCGGCCCGCCAGCGGCCGAGGTCCGCGCGGGTGACCTGCGGCTCGACCCCGCACGGCGGCGGGTGTTCCGCGGCGAGACGGAGATCGACCTGTCCGCGCGGGAGTTCGACATCCTCACCCTGCTGCTCACCCGCGCCGGGCAGTGCCTGACCCGTTACCAGATCCTCGACGAGGTGTGGGACGGCGAAACGGACATCCGCTCCAATGTCATCGACGTGCACGTCGCCACCCTGCGCGGGAAGGTCGACAAACCGTTCGGCCGGCACGCCATCGAAACCCTGCGCGGCGTCGGCTACCGCCTACGTCCCGACGGGGGCTGACATGCCAGGTCTGCCTCTCCGCCGCCGTGCCCGTACCGCATCGGGCGGTGGCGACCGGGCGGTGTTGGGGCGCCTGCCACTGCGGATCCGGCTGATCGCCGGCTTCGCCGCCGCGATGCTGCTGGTCCTCTCTGGTGCCGGCGCGTTCGTCTACCTCCGCGTCCAATACGCCCTCGACCTGCGCCTCGACCAGGACCTCGCCGCCCAGTCGGCGCAGCTGACCGACCTCGTCCGCGCCCGCGGCCCGCTACCCGCCGCTGGACGGGCCGGGCCGGGGGAGTACTACCAGATCCTCGACGCCGGAAACCATGTCCTGTCCGCCAGCTCCGGCCTGCCCGCCGGATCCCTGCTCACCCCCGAGCAGCTCCAGCGGGCCCTGCGGCATCCGGTCCGGGCCGACCGCGGCACCCTGCTGCCGATCAGCACCCGCCCCCTGCGCCTGTCCGCGGTACCCGTGCGCCCCGGCGCCACCCCGGCGGCCGGGCAACCCGCGGTCACCGTCGCCGCAGTCCGCCGCGACCAACGCGACGAGGCACTGCGGGAACTCATCGGCCAACTCACCCTCGCCAACCTCGCCGCCCTCGCCATCGCCTCCCTGGTCGGCTACCGCCTCGCCCGCGCCGCCCTCGCCCCCGTCGAGCGGTACCGCAGCGAAGCCGCCCGCATCGCCGCCGGCGCCACCGATGTCCGGCTGGCCGTACCCGAGCGGTCCGACGACGAGGTGACCCGCCTCGGGCGCACCCTCAACGACATGCTCGCGGCGCTGGAGTCGGCGTTGGACCGGGAGCGGCGGTTCATCAACGACGCCAGCCACGAACTGCGCACCCCGCTGACCCTGCTGTCCACCGAGTTGGAACTGGCCCTGCGCCGACCCCGCAGCGCCACCGAACTCGAACAGACCCTGCGCAGCGCCGCCGCCGACACCGCCCACCTGATCTCGCTGGCCGACACCCTGCTCGACGTCGGCGTGCAACCCGTCCACGGCGACACCGCCCCCGAGGTGGACCTCAGCGAACTGCTGACCGGCCTCGTCGGCCGGTACCGGGCCACGACCGGGGAAGCCGTGCACGCCACGGTCGCGGTCGGCCTGACCGTCCGGGGAGACGCCACCGGCCTCGGGCGGGTCGTCACGAACCTGCTCGACAACGCCGTCCGGTACGGCGCTCCACCCATCACCGTCGCCGCCGGCCTCGTCGACGGACTGATCAGGGTCACCGTCCACGACGACGGGCCCGGCATGAGCCCACAGTTCCTGCCGCACGCCGCCGAACGGTTCTGCCGCGCCGACACCGCCCGCACCACACCCGGCACCGGCCTGGGCCTGTCCCTCGTCGAGGCCATCGTCCGCGCGCACCATGGCGAGCTGCGGATCTGCTCCGCCGGGGTACACCACCGCACGGACAGCCGATTCGACCTGCCCTGCGACCACCCGACCACCGGCACCACGATCACCCTGCTGCTGCCGTCAACGGCCGACTCGAGGAGTGAACGTGCCTAGCGTCCCTACCGGCCTGGCCGACCCCATCGGCGAAGACGCCATCAGGACGCCGCCGGACTGGTCGGCGTGGCGAGTGGTGGTCAGCTTCGGCGTGGTCAGCCTCGCCGCCGACATGGTTTACGAAGGCGCGCGGTCCATCACCGGACCGCTCCTGGGTGCTCTCGGCGCGTCGGCGATGGTCGTCGGTCTGGTCGCCGGCGCCGGGGAGGCCATGTCGCTGCTGCTGCGCCTGGCCTTCGGCCCTCTCGCGGACCGCACCGGCCGGTACTGGTCGCTGACCCTGGCCGGCTACACCCTCACCGCGATCTGCGTCCCCCTCCTGGCCGTGGCCCCCTTCCTCGGCGGCGCCGGCCTGGCGCTGGCCTGCGGCCTGATCCTCACCGAGCGCGCCGGGAAGGCGGTCCGTAGCCCGGCCAAGACAGCGCTGCTCGCCCAGGCCGCCGGCGCCGTCGGACGCGGCCGCGGATTCGCCGTGCACAAGGCCCTCGACCAGGTGGGCGCGTTCGCCGGCCCCCTGCTGGTCGCGGGGCTTGTCGCCGCCACCGGGCTGATCTGGCCGGCGATGGCGGCCCTCGCTGTCCCCGGCGCCATGGCCGTGGGCCTGCTGCTCTGGACCCGTCTGCGCGTACCCGACCCCGCCGGATACGACACCGACCCGCCGGCTCCCGCCACCGTTGCCGGCCCCCGGCCGGGCCCGGTCGGTTCCTGGCTCGGCACCGACCTGCCCCGCCGGTTTTTCCTGTTCGCCGCCGCGGCCGGCGCCGCCACCGCCGGGCTGGTCACGTTCGGGATCATCTCGTTCCACGCCAACCGCACCGGCCTGATCCCCCTCGCCAGCATCCCCCTGCTGTACGCCGCCGCCATGGCCGCCGCGGCCGTCGCCGCCCTGGCCAGCGGCTACCTGTACGACCGGTGGGGCGGACGGGTGCTGCTCGCCGTGCCCCTGCTCAGCGCCGCCGTACCCGCCCTGGCCCTGTCCGGGACCGTCGGCGCGGTCGTGGCCGGCACCCTGCTCTGGGGCGCCGCCGTCGGCGTGCAGGACTCCACCGTCAAAGCCCTCGTGGCCGACCTCGTCCCGGCGGCGCGCCGCGCCACCGCCTACGGCGTCTTCGCCGCCGTGCAGGGCGTTGCCGCACTGGCCGGCGGCGGTTTGGTCGGTGCCCTGTACACCCGGTCACTGCCCACCTTGATCGCGGTCCTCGGCGCGACCCAACTTCTCGCCATGAGCATGTTCGCCGCCACCCTCACCAATCGCCGAACCTCCTCGCCGCACAGCTAGCACAGGCGTGTTTCACCGCGCTGTCTTCACGCCGAAGCTGCCTCGTCGTCGACGCCGACTTTCAGCGTCGTCGCCGCCCACGAGATCAGGTGTCCGGGAAACAGAAACCGGGGGACGATCAGGCCGCTTTCGCGGTCGGTGTGTTTCTGTCCTGGCGCTGGGGGTAGCGCTGTCTGTGGTGTCCACCGTCATCGTTCGCGAGGGTCGACAGGTCTGCACTGTCCGGCATACATCGTCGCCGGCGCGGTCATCGGGGTGGGCAGCCGTGCTGATCGTCGTGTCCGGCTGGAGCGTGATCGACCGGTGGTCACCGTCGCTGGCCGGGCATCGCTCAAGCGGCCGCTGACCGAACCCGCGTCAGCCCTTCCCGGACAGGCTCCCCGCCCCACTGGTTCGGAGGTCCCCTCGTGTCGACGCCGCTGGCCCTGCCGGCCGTAAGTCCCAGCTTCCTCAACCCGGAGTGGTTGATCTCCACATTCGGGCTGATCGGCATCCTCGCCATCGTCTTCGCCGAGTCCGGGCTGCTGATCGGGTTCTTCCTCCCCGGTGACTCGCTGCTGTTCACCGCCGGGCTGCTCGTCGCCGACCGCCGCTACCTCCACCAGCCGCTCTGGCTGGTCTGCCTGCTGGTGCCGGTGGCCGCGATCGTGGGTGATCAGGTGGGTTACCTGTTCGGCAAGCGGGTCGGTCCGAGCCTGTTCCGCCGGCCCGACTCCCGTCTGTTCAAGCAAGAGAACGTGCGCCGGGCCAACCAATTCTTCGCCCGGTACGGAGCCCGATCGGTGGTACTGGCCCGGCTCGTGCCGATTGTGCGGACGTTCACGCCGATCATCGCCGGGGCGAGTCGGATGCACTACCGGAAATTCTTGATCTACAACGTCCTCGGCGGGGCGCTCTGGGGCGTCGGCGTCACTGTGCTGGGCTACTTCCTGGGTCAGATCGCCTTCGTCAAGTCCAACATCGAGTTCATCCTGATCGGGATCGTGGTGGTCTCCGTGCTGCCCATCGGCATCCAGCTGCTCCGAACTCGCCGAACCGCCCGCACAACGGAGGATGCGCCGAACCAGGCGGCAGCGCAGGAGCGCCTCTGATCGGCCCTGATTCAGACGGGGACTTCAGCGCTGAGGACGATGGTGCGTTCCTCGGGCAGGTGAAGGAACTCAGCTTGACTCGCCGCGTTGTGGGCGAGGCCGATGAACAGGCGTTTCCGCCAGGTGGCCATACCGGGGCGACGGGTGCAACGCAGGGTGATCCTCGAGACGAAGTAGGAGACCTGGCCGAGGTCCATCCCTTCGGCGAGGGGGTGGGTGGCGGCGCGGCGCAGAACCTCGGGAAAGTCGGTGGGGTCCTGGAACCCGAAGACGGCAGTGATGTGGATGATGCCGTCGTTCGGGTCGCCGAGATCGTCGATGGTCAGTCGCTGATCCCAAGGGATGTGTGGGACGTTCGCGGTGCGACCGGTGATGAGGACGATTCGCTCGTGCCGGACGTGGTTGTGCGCGACGTTCGCGCGCAGTGCCAGCGGCGTGGTCTCCTTGTTCGGGTGGGGGAACACCGCGGTGCCCGGCACCCACGGGATGTTCATGGCGTGCAGCTTGTCGATGAAGTCCCGTAGTGGGCCTTCCAGTTCGATGCGTCGCGGGGTGACCAGCTGGGCTCCGCGCCGCCAGGTCACCAGGATCGTGAACAGGATGATCGCGATGAGCAGGTTCAACCAGCCACCGTGGCTGACCTTGGCCAGGTTCGCGGTGAAGAAGATCAGCTCGATGCTGCCGAAGACGACCCCGAACAGCACCACCCGCCGAGTGGACCAGCGCCACAACCCGTGTGCGACGACCAGGAACAGGGTCGTGGTGATCAGGAATGTGCCGGTGACCGCCACCCCGTAAGCGGCGGCGAGATTCGTGGATGATTGGAACGCGAACACCACCAGCAGGACCGCCGCGAACAGGCTCCAGTTGACCCCGGGGGCATAGATCTGCCCGTACTCGCGGTGGGAGGTCTGCCGGATGCGCAGGTGCGGCAGGAAGCCCAGCCGCATGGCCTCCCGGGACACCGAGAACGCCCCGGTGATCACCGCCTGGGACGCGATCACGGTGGCCACGGTGGCCAGGACGACCATCGGCAGCCGCGCCCAGCCCGGTAGCAGATCTCGGCGAAGGCGTACGCGGCGGCGGTGTGCTGCTCGGACCACCACCTCAGCAGGCGGGCGTGCGGGTCGGGGCGGGTGTAGGCGTGCAGGTCGACGAAGAGCTGGTTGGTGCCGAGCAGGTGCCGCAGGCGGGGGCTGCCGATGATGCGTTCGGTGCGTTCGATGCTGCTGCGCGGCGGCCTGGCGTCGGCCCGCTGCGGGTCGGTGTAGGTGGTGGGGTGCACGAGCATGCCGAATGGGCCGAGGGTGTAGAGGTGCTGGCTGTCGCCGGTGGTGACGTCGACGAACCGGTGCACGGCGTCGATGCGGTGCAGGGTGGCCAGGCGTAGCCGGGCTGAGCGCTGCGACGGGAACAGCGCCTGGGTGATCTGGGCGGTGGACAGCACGTAGTGCTCGGCGAGCCACGCGAGGAGCTCACGGTCGCGCAGGGTCAGCCGACGCAGCTGAGACAGTCGCTGAGATTTGCTGGACGGAGTTCGGGACGAGGATGGACGGGACGCGGGAGTGGAGGATTCGCTGGTCATGAGGGATCTCCTCAGGGAGTAGAAGGAAGGGATCCCTCCCGTGGGGAGGGAGTCTGGAACTGTCGCCGCCGATGACGTTGGGCGGTCACGGGCGGTGTGCTGCGCTGACAGCCGCATCCGGGCGCCTGTCAGCGGCGCGGGGTGGTGAGAGGTGGTGAAGGCGCGGTGAAGCCGCGGCGGAAGGCGTCACGGAAACCTTGTAATCCACCGCTACAGCGCCATGTGGTTCGGACGGTCTTCAGATGGCCCCACCCAGACGGCCAAGACTGGCCCTACCAACAAGTGGGCACTACCTCCGCAAAACGTGACGCTCCGTCACGTCAACTCGGTCAGCGCCAGACAGGTTGAAGGGGCCATCGCGCGGAAAGCGCCAGTTGAGGACGTCGGCAGAAACGTCTACATGCTGCCGACGCCCGTACCGGCAGTGCGTCCGATGGTTCTGCGCGGCAAACTCCGCGGGTGTGAGCAAGGATTCGGCAGGCCCAGCCCATGCGCCCCGAACGCGCCGCCATAAGCCGTTCAAGATCGTCCGGTTGGCTGCACAAGGGCCGCTCAAGCCGATTACAAGATCATCGCCAGAACCCGGCATCTCCACTGGAGTACCGCCAGCATGATGCGGTAGTACCGGGGTCATCCGCCGGGTTGGGCCGAGGCAGATCCCGTCGCGGCGAGTCCGGCGCAGGCGCGTAGGTTGTTGTACTTCTGGGAGATCCGGGTCGCGTCTTTCCCGCGGGCCAGCTCTGGTTGTCCGGTTTGTCGGGAGATCAGCGCCGGCACCAGTTCTGCCTTTTCGACCGCCGAGCCGTGTAGGGCCACCTTTAGCACGCCGGTATCGTTGCTGTACGCGTCGTCGCTGCGCCACAGGAAGTTGCCCAGTCCATATTGGACGAAGGTGTTGCCGATCCGACCGTCGCCGAGTAACAGGTGGGCATGGGCACCGACAATGATATTGGCTCCCGCCGTGGCCAACTCACCGGCGAGTGCGCGCGCCTCGGCGGTCGGGCACGAGTCGCCCTCCTGGCCCCAGTGCATGTAGACGACGACAACGTCGGCCTGCTTCCGAGCGGCCTGCACTGCCGCGACCGCGCGTGGTAGGTCCCGTGCCATCGCGATGCCGGCCTGGTTGTCGGTTGCCTTCCACGACGTCCACAGTTCGAAGACCTGGCTGAAGCCGAGGAACGCGATCTTCGTACCGCGTATCTCGGTGATCCACGGAGCGAACGCCGCTGCCGCGTTGTCGCCCGCTCCAACGGTCGGAAACCGGGCGGCCTTGGCCGCATCCACGGTGTCGGCCAGCCCGACCCGTCCGTAGTCCAGTGTGTGATTGTTCGCGATCGTCACCACGTCGATCCCGGCCGCCTTCAGCGCGTCGTACGCGCTCACTGGCGCCCGAAAGTGAAATTGTTTCGGCTCCGGGGTGCCGCGCGTCGTGACCGCGGTCTCCAGGTTGACCATCGCGACGTCTGCGGCGGACAGCGTCGACGAGATCGCCCCGAACGCGGTCGCCGGGTTACTAAGGAGGCGAGCTGTACGGTCGGCGAATTGCACGTCGCCCGCGAAGGCCAACGTGATCTCGGCAGCTCCAGCCGGCGACCGGGACGCCGCAACCGTGGCGGAGTGGGCGGGCGGTGTTGACGCGGTATCGCACGCGGTCAGCGCCAGGGTAGTCCCCAACGCAACGGAGAGTCGTGACCATTTCACTGTCGGTAGTGTACGGCTGACCCGCCTGATCCGGGTCTGCTTGGCTGAGGTCGGCTGAAAATTCCGCACGCTGGGGCATTACAGATACTGCCGCACGTCAGCGTCGAGATCGGCGAGGCTGCGGTGGCTGGACCTGCGCAGCTTGCGGCTGGTCAGCTCGGCGAACCACCGCTCCATACGCCCTCTCTTGCCGCGATGAGCGCGGTCATGCCGATGATCGGACGTCGAGGTTGTATCCACCGCAAGGGTGCGACGCTTTCGGAGCGACGCGGTCGCGTTTCTCCGTCGTCAACCCGCTGCGGGCAGGCCGACGAGGTCGGCGCTGACCTGCCAAAGGCGTGCGGCAGTAGCCTCGTCGTAGCTGCGTTTGGACGACCTCTGCGGTCCGCCCTTCGTGAGGTACAGCCCCGTCCGGCCTTGGAGGGCTGGCGCGGAGGCGAGCTGGATCGAGGTCGCGGCGCCTCGTGCCGGTGATGCCATGAACGCGCGCAGGAAGGGGACGAGCAGGCGTTGGGATCGGCTGGGGTCCTCGGCTCCGAACGACGTGCTCACGAGGCCAGGGTGGAGAGCATTGGCAGTGACGTCGCCAGCCGAGAGCCTGCGGGCGAGCTCGTAGGTGAACAGGACGTTCGCGAGTTTCGACTGGTTGTAGGCGCGTGCTCCGGAGTAGGAGCGCTCACCTTGGAGATCGTCAAAGTCGATGCGACCGAGTCTCTGGGCGTTCGATGCGACGGACACTACGCGGGACGGGGCGCTCCGCCTCAGCTGGTCGAGCAACAGGTTGGTGAGCAGAAAGGGCGCCAGGTGGTTTACCGCGAAGGTGTGCTCGAGACCGTCGGGGGTGATCCTCCGGGTGTTCCAGTAGCCCCCGACATTGTTGACGAGGACATCGATCCGGGGAAGGCACTCTAGCGCCTCGTCCGCCAACCGTCGGACCTCTGCCTGCGAGGACAGGTCAGCGACGAAAGAGTCCACCTGTCCGCCGACTGCGCGGACCTCACCGGCCGCCGCCTCCGTGCGCACGCGGTCGCGACCGGTGATCGCGACGCGCGCACCCAGACGGGCCAGGCCCAGGGCCGTCGCTTTGCCGATGCCTCGGGTCGCGCCGGTGACCAGCACCGTCCTGCCGGCCATCAGACCCTTGTCGGTCAGCACCATGCCGTCACGCACCCTGAGCATGCGGCTCGGTGCGAACGCCCTTGACCAGAAGCCAGACGCCGAACGTCAGCTCAAACAGCGCGCCGGGGATGAGGAGGACCAGGCTGACGTGGCTGCCGAAGATCTCGGCGACGGCGCCCGTGAAGTGGACCACGTACCCGACCACGCCCCACGCCGCCAGAAACCGGGGGACCAAGCGGGTCCGGTAGAGCAGGACGCACAGGAAGAACGCTCCGAACGCGAGCCCCGCCTGGCCAATCTGGTACGCCATCGTGTTGGAGTCCACCGCGAGCGAGCCCAGGGACCGGGCTAGCTCTGCGCTGACCTGCCCTGCATCGGGCTGCTCTGACAACGGGATGAGCGAGAGGAGACAGAGGGCGCCGACTGCCAGCAGGGCGACCTCGAAGACCATCGCGGACAGATAGGTCAGGGCGGCCCGCTTGCCGTGCTTCTCCAGGATTGGGAAGAACAAGACGGCCTTGCCGATGTCGACGGCGGTGTTCAACAGCATGAGGCAGGCGCCGAGGACCAGGGTGGCCTGGTGAGCGGAGACGCTGGTGACTAAGTCGGGCGTGTCCACCACGGAGCTGACCTGGGCGAAGCCAACTCCATACGTGACGAACCCTGCCAGGAAGAGTGGCCCGATCAGGCGTCCGTACGTCCTGCCGGTGTCGCTTGCGCAGCCTGCAGCGGAGGGCGGTGGAACAGCGGCGTGCTGGTCGGGCAACGGCGGGCCACTGGTTGTCGCGGTCACGGGTTGCTCCTTGCGGTCGGGTGGACGGGTGGTTGGAAGTCGCGTTGGCGGTGATGTGTCCGGGGATCAGACGGTGATCGCGACCTTGCCGCGGACCTGGTCCCTCTCGAGGAGCCGCATGGCGTTGGGCGCCTCGTCGAGCGGGTAGCTGCGGTCCATGCTCGGGATGACCTTGCCAGCCTCGATCAGCTCGGTGAGCCGCTCGAGGTCGGTGGCGCGCTCCTTTGCCATGAACAGCGCCAGACGCTGCCGCAGGAATAGTGAGAGCAGCGCTCCGCGCAGCTGCCTGCCCATGCCGGTCAGACTGCCGCCGTTCTCACCGCCGACGAATACGACCGTCCCTCGTGGTTCGAGTGCTCGCCGCAGCCGCCTCACCGAGGGACGTCCTCCGATGTCGAGGATCAGGTCGTAGCGGCGAGTCCCGTCGGCGAAGTCCTCGTGGCTGTGGTCGATGACGTGGTCGGCACCGAGGGAGGTCACCAGGTCGAGCTTCGCAGTGCTACAGACTCCGGTGACCTCGGCGCCGAATGCCTTCGCCAGCTGCACCGCGTAGGTCCCGACGCCGCCGGACGCGCCGTGAACCAGCACGGACTGACCTGCCTGCACCCTTCCGATGTCGCTGAGCGCCTGCAGCGCCGTGCCGGCCGACACGGGAACGACCGCAGCCTGGGCGAAGGACAGGTTCACCGGCTTCCGGGCGAGCTTGTCCCTCCCGCGCGACGGCGTACTCGGCGAAGGACCCGGGAGCGATCCCGTACACCTCGTCTCCGGCTGCGAACCGCGTCACCGACGAGCCGACCCTCGCTACCGTGCCGGCCACGTCACGGCCGGACACCGGGTTCTTTGGTCGCCGAAGCCCGAAGCCGAGTCGCATCACGTAGGGCTTGCCCGTCATCAGGTGTTCCGTGCCGCGGTCGAGACCGGCCGCGCGCACCCGCACGAGCACCTCGTGGTCGGCGATCACAGGACGGGCGACTCGGGCCAGCCGCAGGACCTCCGAGCTGCCGTAGCGGTCCTGGATGACCGCCCTCATCGTCGTCGGGGTCGCCCTGGTCGGGGTCGTCATAGCGGTCCTCCGGAAGTCAACTTGGAGATCCGTACTTAGTACGAATACGCTAACGTACTTTGTACGAAGGTGCCGATAGCACGAACGGACAAGGAATATGAATGTCTGAGCCAGTCAGCGAGGGCGGCCAGCGGCGAGCGCGGCTGACGCGCGAGCGCGTCCTACAGGGCGCGCTGTCGGTAGCCGACTCTGGCGGTTTGGGGTCGCTCACGATCCGCTCCCTCGCCAAGGAGCTCGGCGTCAAGCCGATGTCGGTCTACTACCACGTCGCCAACAAGGACGAAATCCTGGACGCGCTCGTCGACATCGTCTTCGGCGAGATCGACCTTCCGGTTCCTGGTCGTGACTGGCGGTCCGAGCTGCGGAGGCGAGCTCACTCGGCCCGCCAGGTCTTAGCGCGACACCGCTGGGCCATCGGGCTGCTGGAGTCGGGGAGCAGCCCGGGGCCTGCCAATCTGCGCCACCACGACACCGTCATCGCCACCCTGCGCGAAGCCGGGTTCTCGGCCGAGATGACGGCGCACGCCTACGCGCTGATCGACAGCTATGTCTACGGCTTCGCACTTCAAGAGGCCGCCCTCCCGTTCGAGGGCCCAGAGAGCGTCGGCGAAGTGGCGGAACCGATTATGGAGCTGATGGGCGCGGGAGAGTACCCGCATCTCGTCGAGATGGCGACCTCGTATTACATGCAGCCCGGCTACGACTTCGGCGACGAGTTCGTGTTCGGGCTCGACCTCATTCTCGACGGGCTCGAAAGGTCGCTCGGCCTGGGATGAGTGCCGCTCGCGCGATGGGCATGACGGCGAAAACGTCCGGTCATGTCGATGAGCGGTTGCGTCGGGAGCGGTCGACGAGCGTGCGCTGGCACGCCGACGGATAGACGAAGGGGGTAGTTCTCGGGGCGTTCCCCGGACTGAGGTTCGCTGTCGCCACCGTCGTCCCGACGCGGCGGTTGACGCCTCCGCACACTGCGACTTGACGCAACCCGAGTTCGTGATGGGCGACCTCATCCGGCCGAATCGGTCGTCAGCGCTCCGCCTGTCATGCAAGCGCCGGCGATCGGACAGGGCTGTCGTTCACTGTCCGAGAGGGCGGTAGCGGAGGTGTACGACGCCGTTTCGGAATCGGCGCTCATCGAGGAGCTCAAGGTCGGCGCGCATGCCGGTCGGCAGCCCTGGCTTGCCCCCGCCGACGACAACGGGCCAGATGAACAGCTGGCACTCGTCGACCAGCCCGGCCTTGAAAGCCTGCGTCGCGAGGTTGGCACCTCCTACGGTGAGATCGCTGCTGGCCGTGGCCTTCAGTTGGCGTATCGCGGCGGGGTCGAATTGGCGTTCGAGTCGGGTGTCGGCGGTTGACACCGCGGCGAGGGTCGTGGAGTAGACGACTTTGTTCGCCGCCTTCCAGGCGCTGGCGAAGTCTGCCATGAGCTCGGACTGGGCGGCCAGACCGGTATTGGTTTCCCAGACCGCCATCGATTCGTACAGGCGCCGTCCGTAGAGGAACGTGCCGACGGATCGCAGGAGGTTGGTGGTGAACGCGAATACCTCGTCGTCGGGTGGGAACCAGTCGAAGGCGCCGCGCTCGTCCTCGATGTAGCCGTCAAGCGACATGTTGGTCACGTAGATCAGCTTGGCCATGCTCCTACCTTTCGATGATCAGCTGCAAGGACCTGGAGATTCGTCAACGTGGCGTCCAGCTTGGTGAACGCCTGGCGCCAACCCTCCTCGCTGGGGTGTGTCAGGTGCTCGGGCAGCCACTGGCGGATCTCCAGTCGCGTCCGCCCGTCGGCTTCGTCGTGGAACTCGACCCGCAACCTCGTCTCGAACGGCTCGATGCCCTCCTGCAGCCGGCCACTGACGTGCATGACGCCTTCGAGCAGTTCGCCGTCAGCGATGTCTAGAAGGTCGACATGGATGTGCACGCGAAGGCCGGGGTCGGCTGCATTGACTTCCGTCCACCGTTGATAGCCGCCGGGGCGTACGTCGAACTCAATCTCGTCGCGTGGCAGGGAGTTGCCGGTCGGGCCCCACCACGCCGCCAGGTGGTCGGGGTCGGTGAAGGCTCGGTAGACGAGCTCTCGCGGCGCGTCGAACACGCGCGAGATGACGAGCTGCGGAGTTTCGGTGTTCATTCGATCTCCTTGGGGTCGTTGGCCATCCGGTCCGTTGCCGGTCCGGCGGCCTGCACCGCGGCGAGGTGGGCATCGAGGCGGGTGAGGGACGAGTCCCAGAACCGCCGGTAGCGCTCGATCCAGTCGGCCGCTTCGCGCAGGGGGGCAGCTTCGAGGTGGCTCGCGCGCCACTTGCCCGACCGCGACCGCGAGATGAGCGCGGCACGCTCGAGCACTTTCAGGTGCCGTGACACCGCTGGCATCGAGATGGAGAGAGGAGCGGTGAGCTCTGTGACCGTGGCGTCGCGTGCGGCCAGCTCGGCGAGGATTGCCCGTCGAGTCGGGTCGGCGAGCGCCGAGAACACCGCGCTGAGCTGATCGGTGCCAGCCATCGGAAGCCCCCTTCACTTAACCACCCTGTTAAGGGTATTGGAACGCGAGTGATGTTGTCAACGGATGAGTCGCCGGGCCGGCTCGGTCCTGCCACCAACGCTGACGTGCTGCCGAACAACCTGCGGCAAGGCGGTGTCCGCTTCTGCCGCTCCGGGTGGGCTGGTGTTCATCGCCGGTGGTGACGCACGGTGATGTATGGCTATCTCTCCTGCTTCGGCTTCCAGTGTCGTACCTGCCGATCAACTCGTTGTGCGCGCCGCAGTGTCGGCCTTCCTGGGCCGCTACCGTGGGCAGACTCGCGTCCATACCGAGTCGGACCTGCGAGTTTTCCTGCGCTGGTGCACCGACCAAGACCTGGGCCCGCTGGCTGCGGCGCGGTTGGACATCGAGCGGTACGTGCGCCGGCTGCAAGACGTCCGCCGGTACCAGCCCTCGACGGTTTCGCGGCGCCTGTCGGTGGTGGTCGGGTTCTATCGGGTCTGCGTCATCGACGCCATCCGGAGCACTCGCCGGCCGACTACGTCCGTCGGCCCACGGTGCCGGCCGAGTCGCCGACCCTCGGGCTGGGGCACCTGCAGTTCGAAGCCCTGATCACCACCGCCCGGAAGTCCCCGAACCTGAACGACTTCGCCCTGGTCGCGCTCTTGGGTCTGCTCGGGCTGCGGATCTTCGAAGCCTGCGGGTCGAACATTGCCGACCTAGGCGAGGAACACGGCCACCGGGTCCTGCGCGTGCGCGGCAAGGGAGGCAAGGTCGTCCTCGTCCCGCTCCCACCCGCGGTCGCCCGAGCCATCGACCGGGCCGTCGATGAGCGCACCAGCGGGCCGATCCTGCGCAACACCCACGGTCGGCGGATGGACCGGCACGCCGCCACCCGCCGGCTCAAGCACCTGGCCCAGGCCGCAGGGATCCGGATGCCGAGGATGCATCCCCACATGCTGCGGCACACGTTCGTGACGACGATGCTTGACGCTGGCCTCAGCCTGCGCGACGTGCAGATCGCCGCTCGCCACGCCGACCCGCGAACCACCATGCGCTACGACCGGGCCCGCAAGAACCTCGACCGGCACCCCAACTACATCCTCGCCGCGTACATGGCCTCCGGGACATAGCCAGCGCTCACGGCTCTGCCGATGAGCAGCGATGGATCTCCGGACCGCTCGGCGATGCGGCTGTCCGTGCTTCGTCGCGACGAGGCGGCCGGTCAGGCTCAGGCAGAGAACGAACCAATGCCGCCAAGACGCCATGCACGAGGGGAAGCCCGCCCAGCTCGCTGATCCCGACCCATGCGATGTCGTCATGCTCGTCAGGTGCACAGTTGGTCGGAGAGCCAACCCAGTCTCCAATTTGCCAGACGCCCACGTGAACGGCGTCCTCACCACTGCCGGCATGCAAGTCGCCCAACCGTGAAGAGGACTCCGCCACAATCTGAACACCGAGCTCCTCGCGCATCTCACGCGCGAGGGCTTGTAGTTCCGACTCACCCGCTTCGACATGCCCCCCGGGCAGATCCCAGAGATCTGGGTATGCCCGGCGGGTCGGGCTGCGGTGTACTAGCAGGACCGCGCCGTTCTCAACGAGTGCGCCTGTGACGACGACATGCATGACGGATTAGAGCACAGGGATAGGACAAGCTCGCTCCAGCCAAAGGGGACGCCCAGACGTCCGGATCTGCCGCGAGCCGCGCGTTACGCAGCGTGACTCGACGCCGGTGGGCCGCCGCTCGACAATGCCGATGTGCACGGGTGAGCCACAGGCTTCAGGAGGTTGCGGTGGACGCCGGCTTCAGACGCTTTCGCTCGACAACGCTTGTTGCCGTCACCACGCTGAGCGGCGGCACGTCCTTCGCAACAACGGCGCCCGCGCCGACGACCGAGCCCCGACCGATTGTCACTCCAGGGGTGACCGTGGCTGCGGCGCCGATCCACACATCATCCTCGATGACGATCGGCGCGTGCGTGATGAAGTCGTACCGTTCGTCGAGCTCGACGGAATGCCCGGCCGTGCTCAGAGTCACTCGGGGACCGATCAGGACGCGGTCACCGATGTTGACGCCCCCGTAGTCGAGGAAGAAGCATCCCTGATTGATGAACACGCGCTCTCCGAACGACGCTCCAAGCCCGTAGTCGCAATAGAACGGGGGCAGGATGGACAGAGAGTCAGGGATCGGTTCACCGAAGGTCTCGGTGAGCACCGTCCTACGCGCGTCGAGGTCGTCAAACGGCAGCACGTTGAGGCGCGAGGTCAGGTTCATGACGAACTGCACGCGCTCCGCGAAGGCTCGTGACTCGGGCGTCCGTGTTCGTAGGCGTTGCTGGTTGCGCACGAGGCCATGCTGGCACGGCGAGTCAGAGACCCGGTGACGACCCACCGGCAGGGAACGCGTCAGTCCGTGATCGTGGGGTCCTCATCGAACGTCCGGATCTGCCGCAGACCGAGTGGTTGAGGTGCGGGGCTGGATCGCCGGGCGTCGCCGGCTCGTACGGCGTCTTGCCGCCACCGTGGATGGCGCTGGCGATTGTCAGAGGCCTGGTCGTGGACGACGCTCGCCGCACGCGGCACGTGCACGAGGAGTCCGACATGCCGGCCCGACGTCGAGATCGTCCTGAGCATCGAGGTCCTGCCCCCGACGGTGCGCCGAGCGTCCGGTGCGCCGGCAGCCCGGCGAGTCGGGCTGGCCGACAGGCAGAGGCTGCGGCCACGGCGCAGCGGTTAGCCTCACCGTCATGGCGAGCGCCGAACTGGATGAGTTGATCGTCGCGGACGACGACGCGTTGCGCGCGTGGTTGTCGGCCAACCACGCCACGTCGCCCGGCGTCTGGCTCGCCCTGACCAAAAAGGGCGGCACAGTCACGACGCTGACCTGGCAGCAGGCGGTCGACGAGGCCCTGTGCTTCGGCTGGATCGACGGGCAGGCCCGTAAACGGGATCAGGAGACCTCCTGGATCCGGTTCACTCCGCGCAGGCCCCGTAGTTCCTGGTCACAACGCAACGTCGCCCACGTGGCCCGGCTGGAGGCGCAGGGGCGAATGCTGCCCCCAGGCCGCGCCGCGGTAGAAGCCGCAAAGGCAGACGGGCGGTGGGCGGCCGCCTACGCCCCGCCGTCGGAAGCCGAGGTGCCGGCCGACCTCCTCGCCGCCATCGCCGCCGACGCCACCGCCCAGGCCATGTTCGACGTACTCACCAGAACCAACCGGTTCGCTCTCATCCACCGCGTCAATGCCGTTAAACGGGCGCAGACCCGCGAGCGGAAGATCGGCGAGTTCGTTGCCATGCTGGCCCGTCACGAGACGATCTACCCGCAGAAGGCCAAGCCTCCGAACTCACCGTAATCGGCATCTTCATCATCAGGTGCATTGATCTGCCGCCGATCGTGCGCGCCGACAACCTGCGAGGCGTCTGGGCCTGGTGCGGGGCAAGTGCGGACGCGGTGGCGAGACGTCGGCCGAGCCGGCGGGCTGCCGGCCGCCGAAACTGCAGGTTCGGCGACCGGGGTCTAGCTCCAACGCCGTTCAGTTTGGCGGGTTGATCGGCTGTCAAGGTCCGGTGTCGAGGATGTTGATGTCGATGGTGGCTTTGTAGGTGGTGCGGTCGATGTCCGGGCCGCGGGCGTTGTACTTGGAGATGGCGCGTTTGACGATGCGGGGTTTGGTCCGGACGCGTCGGTCGGGCATGAGCGTGGCCAGGACCCGCCGGCCGATCGCGCCGACGAGGTCGATGACCGTGTCGGCGATGACGCTGGCGGCTTGGATGACCTGATCACGGGCGGTGTGCAGGGCAATGGTGAAGCTGGCCCGGTCGGGGTCCAGGCCGGGGATGGTGTCGGTGGCGTCGGTCATCGCGGTGCGGAGCACCTGGTAGGTGACCAGTAGGGCGTAGATCTCCTGGTCGATTCCGGCCGGGGTGCGGGCGCGTAGCACCCGCCCGCCCAGGATGGTGGACTTCAGTTCCAGGTAGACGGTCTCGATCTCCCACCGCTGGTGGTAGAGGGTGATCAGCTCGCCGGCCGGGTAGCGGTGCGGGTCGAGCAGGGTGGTGACCAGACGGTAGGTGCCGGTGCGCCGGCCAGCGCTGGTGACGATGCCGATCTCGGCCTCGATGACGCGGACGGCGAGACTACCGAGTTGGGACAGGTAGGAGCCGTCCCGGTGGCGGGATCTGACCGGTAGCCGTCGGCCGCTCTTGCATCGCACCAGCAGGTCCGCGCCGGTGGCGGCGAGGTGGGTCAGCAGGTCCGCGGCGGCGAAGTTACGGTCGGCCAGCAGCAGCATCCCCGGCCGGAGACTGCCGGCCAACCGTGCCGCGTACCCGGGTTCGCCGATACTGGCCGGGCCGAAGACCGCGTCGATGACGCTGCGGGTCCCGCAGGCCACCAGGGCCAGGACCCGGACCGTGGGGTAACCGCCCGCGCCGTGGTTGCAGCGCTGTTTAACCACAGCGGTCAGGTTCGCGGCGCTGTCGGCCACGCTCATCAACGTGCCGTCCACAGCGCAGACCAACAGCCCACGCCAGGACACCGCCCCTGCCGCCGTCGTCGCGGCCGGGCCACGCAGCAGGTCGAACAACGCCCGCAGGGGTGCCACCCCGAGCCGTTGCCGGGCCTGACGCAGCGCGCTGGCCGTCGGCGCGGCCACGGCCAGGCCATGCAGACCGGCGGTCAGCCGATGCTAGACCTGCCCGTAGCCCAACTCAGCGAACAGGCAGCCGGCCAGCAACAGGTAGACCACCACCCGTGAGGGCAGCAACCGAACCCGCGACTGCACCGCACCGGTGCGCTCCAGGGCATCATCGACCATCTCGAACGGCACCAGCTGGGTCAACTCGCCCAGATGGCCCGGCGCGAACCGGCCCGCCGCCACCATCGTCGTACGCGTTATGGCAATCTGTCCGGACAGCGGAGCTCCTGGTTTCGGGGTGTCTTGGAGTGACAACCCTCTCTACCGGAGCTCCGCTGCTTCACATCCCCCGACACGCCTTGACACGCCACCAACCCGCCTAAGGGCTTGCAGATCATCAACGCGCCATTTTGGTCCCTTGCGGAGTGGTGATGCCTTGTGCGGTCGCGAGGGCGTAGAGGTCGTTGAGTGTGGCCAGCTGGTGCGGGCTGGGCTGGATGGTGTGTCCTGCCTGCTGCAGGAGTTGGCGGATCTCGCGCAGATGCCGGTTGATGGTCTCGGGTCGGACTCGGAACAGGGCGGCGATGGTGACCTGGGGCAGCGCGAGTCGGTGGTGGAGGCTCGCGGCCAGGAGCCGGTCGGCGAGGGTGAGGACGGGGCGCCGGCCTGTGCCGGGGGCGGTCAGGCGTGGGCGGTGGCCGCGTCGTTTGTCCAGGCTGGCTTCTCGCTGCTGGTCATGCAGCGTCATCAGCGTGGTGATCAGGGCGCTCCATTCAGGCGCCGGCAGTCCGGTAAGGGTCGGGTGGCGTAGCCAGGCCAGGTCGGGACTGGGCTGGTCAAACGGATCGGCAGCGGTGTTGACCTGCTCGTATGTTTCGGGGCGCAGGGTGTAGTTCCAGTCTGGGTGCCAGTCGTGGCGGGTCACGGGCAGCGCCTCGTGCTGCCGGTCGCTGATGCGGATGCCGGTGTCGTAGGTGCTGGTGTCGAGTTCGGCGTGCACGCGCAGCCCGGTGCGGGTCGTGGTGGCGGCGATGGATTGCACGATGACCTCGTGGCTGGTCAGCGGCCGGCCTCGCCAGTTCATGGTGATGTGGGAGAACAACCGGTGCTCGACTTTGTTCCACTTCGAGGTGCCGGGCGGAAAGTGACACACGGTGATTTCCAACCCGGTCTGGACGGCGAGGGCTGCCAGTTCGGCTTTCCAAGCGCGGGTGCGGTAGCCGTTGGAGCCACCCGCATCCGCGGTGATCAGCAGCCGTCGGGCCTGCGGGTAGTCGATGTGGCCGACCGCGTTCCACCAGCGGCGGATCGACTCGACGGCGAACGCGGCGGTGTCGTGGTCGGTGCCGACGTTGACCCAGCCGGTGTTGGCGGCCAGGTCGTAGATGCCGTACGGCACCGCCTTGCCCCGGCTGTCACCGGGAAAGTCGTGCGTGAGGGTGGCCACAGGCTCGCCTTGGGGTCGCCACTGCCGGCCGGCGTTGCTGAACTGGCCGACCAGTTCCTTCTTCTTGGTATCCACGCTGATCACCGGCTCCATGGCGGCCTGGTGGTCTTTGACCTGCTCGTTGATATAGCGGAACTGCGCGTCGCGGTCTGGGTGCTGCTTGCCCTCGACAGTCTTGGCGTTGGCCTGCAGGCTGAACCCCTCCTCGCGCAGCAGGTCAGCGACGGTGTCGGCGCTCACCCGGTGACCTTGGCCGGTCAACTCCGCTGCGAGCTTGCGGGTCGACTTCGTCGTCCACCGCAGCGGCGACATCGGATCCCCCCGCTCGTCCGGCTCGACAAGGGCCAACAGCGCCGGGCGCAGCACGGGATCCACCTCAACAGCCCGTTTACGCCCCCCACCGGGCCTGCGGACCCGACCCAGCGGCTGCGCACCCGTGTCCAACTCATCGACGCCCAGCGACACCGTCGCCTCACGAACGCCAGCGGCCCGCGCCACCGCACGGATCCCGCCGTGTCCCAGCACCCGCGCCTCGGCACCCATCAACAGCCGACGCTGCCGCTCGTCCAGATGCGGGAAGATCGCCTCGAACTTCGCCGCGAGCATCTGCCCAGTTTCCACCATGACGGCCATACCACAGCAACGAGCGAGACTCCGCGAAGCTACGGGTTATTTTTCTGCAAGCCCTAACCGAACGGCGTTGGGTCTAGCTCGGGCCGCGGCAACGAACGGTCAACCCAAGGGGTGAGAGCAGATCAAGGTCGCTCCCCGTGGCCGTTCGCGTTACGGCGCAGTTGTCGTGGCGCGAACGAGCGCAGTCCGGGATAGCCTTGGCGTATATGGCTACCTATCGCAGCGCCTCAGTGCTTCTCTCCTCCGACGGCACCAGGACCCCCGGCACCGCCGCGCTCTTCGCCGAGCCCGCCCGCAAGGGTGGGACTCCGCCGTGGGCAGGCGACTTCCGACCGGCCAACAGCGCCGGCAATGGCCCCAAGAACGCGGTCGGGAAGACCTTTACGTTGGAGCTGCCCGACGGCAGCACCGGCAAGGTCGTGGTCCAGAGCCTCAAGAGCGGGAAGGGAGGCGTCGTGCTGGCGTTGATGGGCGAGGACGCACCCCCCTTCTGATCAGGAAACTGATCGCCGCCGACGCCACCGGCTGGAGACGGCCGGTATGCGACCCTGTCGATGTCAATGCGTTCGGATAGCTCCGGGCGCATTGCCTCACCCGTGGCTGGGCGTCGACGAAGGTCAGGTGTACTGATCTGCCGCCGACCGCGCTCGGCGACGGCAGTACACATCTCCCTGATTCGTATTGGCCAGTCTGGTCAGCCAAAGTCGGCCGCTGTCATGCCAGCCGGGTGGTTGGGCGGCCACTGCACGAGCTCGATCCGATAGCCGTCGGGATCGGTGAGCCACGACGTCCGCATTCCCGGTCCCAACTCCGTCGGTGGCTCCGCCGTGACACCCTTCATGGCAAGATCGGCGACCGTGGCGTTGAGGTCGTCAACCTGTATGACGAGGTGGTTGACTGCGCCGATGTCCCGGACCGGGCGCGCGGGGTCGTGCACGAGTTCGAGGCTGACGAACGGGTCGTCGGGAAGCTGCAGCATGGTCAGGCTGCCGAATCCTGTCTCTTGGACACTGCCGATCCTGGCGAACCCAACCGCGGTGTAGAAGACGAGCGAGCGGTTCAGGTCGGTCACCCGCAGCCCGAGGTGCAACATGCGCATGCCCGGCAGATTAGCGCCATCCGGAGGGGGCCTTTGCCTCCGCCGGGCGGCTGGGCAGGCAGATGCAAAGCAAACTCACCCAGCGATGATCAGGTGCACGCTCATGCCGCGATCCGCGCGGCTGCGCCGCTTGGCCGAGGTTGCAGAGGAATGTGGTTAGGTGCGGCCGGTGAGATTCGACTTCGAAGACTGGATGCGCCGGACGTTTTCACGGTGGAACGCCGTCACGATTGCTGCCACCATCCTCGGCTTGCTCCTCCAGCAGCTTGTCGAGCCGGACCGGCAGGTCGCGGACACGTACCCCGGTCGCGTGGTGCACGGCGCTCGTGATCGCGGCGGCCGCGCCCACGATGCCGATCTCGCCCAGCCCCTTCACCCCGGCCGGGTTGAGGTCGGGGTCCTCCTCCGGCAGCCAGTACGCCTCGATCCGCTCCACGTCCGCGCAGCCGCTGATGTGGTACATGGCGAAGTCGTGGTTGACCCAGTCGCCGTACCGCTCGTCAAGCACGCCCTCCTCGTGCAGCGCCATCGACATCCCCATCGTCATGCCGCCGATCAGCTGGCTGCGGGCGGTGGTCGGGTTCACCACCCGACCGGCGGCGAAGACGCCGAGCAGGCGGGGCACCCGGACCTCGCCGGTGTCCGCGTCCACCCGCACCTCGCAAAAGTGGGCGCCGTAGGCGTACCGGGGCAGGGGGCGTTGAGCGCGGACCTCGTCGGCCGTGCTCACCTCGACCGTCACCCCGTCGGCCGGCACCGCCCCGCCCGGGGCCTGCCGGAGCCGGTCGCGCAGCCCCTCGCAGGCGCGGATCACCGCCCAGCTCCACGAGGCGGTGCCCATCGAGCCGCCGGCCACGCCCGCGGCCGGCAGGTCGCTGTCGCCCACCCGGATCGCCACCCGGTCCACGGGTACGCCCAGCGCGTCGGCGGCCACCTGCCACAGCGCGGTCCGCGCGCCGGTGCCGATGTCGGTCGCGTTGATCCGTACCTCGAAGGTGCCGTCCGGTGCGGCGGTGGCCGCCGCCGCGGCGGCCCGGGCGCGGGCCGGGTAGCTGGCGCCCGCGACGCCGGTGCCGACCAGCCAGCGCCCGTCGCGCCGGACCCCCGGCGTCGGGTCGCGGTCGGCCCAGCCAAACCGGCGTGCCCCGTCACGCAGGCAGGCCACCAGGTTCCGGCTGGTGAACGGCTGCTTTTGCTCGGGATCGACGGTCGGGTCGTTGCGGATCCGCAGCTCGACCGGGTCGAGGCCGCACGCCGTCGCCAGCTCGTCCATTGCGGACTCCAGGGCGTACGCGCCCGGGCACTCGCCCGGCGCTCGCATCCAGAACGGGGTCGGCACGTCCAGCCGGACCACCCGGTGGGTGGTGCGTCGGTGGCGGCCGGCGTACATGCTGCGGGTGTAGACGGCGGCCTGCTCGGTGAACTCGGTCAGCGTCGAGGTCTGGCTGATGGCGTCGTGGCAGACCGCGGCGATCCGGCCGTCGGCGTCGGCGCCGAGCCGGACCCGCTGGATGGTGGGGGTGCGGTACCCGATCGGGCCGAAGAGCTGTTGCCGGGTCAGGGCCAGCCGGACGGGCCGGTCCACCTGCCGGGCGGCCAGCGCGGCGAGCACCACGGCCGCCTTGGCGTACCCCTTGCTGCCGAATCCGCCGCCGACGTGCTCGGCGACCACCCGGACCGCCTCCCGGGGCAGCGCGAACAGCTCGGCGAGGGTGGCCTGCACCGGCGAGGAACCCTGGTTGGAGTCGTGCACCAGCAGCCGCCCGTCCTGCCACCGTGCGGTGGTGGCGTGCGGCTCCATTGGGTTGTTGTGGTAGGCCGGGGTCCGGTAGGTGGCGTCGATCCGGACCTCGGCGGCGGCGAAGCCGGCGTCGAAGTCGCCGTCCTCCGTGTCGGCCGGATAGCTCGGGTTGACCTTGTCCGGCCGGTACAGTCCGGGGTGGTGTTCGGAGAGCACGGTGCTGTGCGGCTCGGTGTCGTAGTCGATCCGGACCAGCCGGGCCGCCTCCCGGGCCGTCTCGATGCTCTCCGCCACCACGACGGCGACGAACTGTCCCCGGTAGTGCACGGTCGGCTCCTGGAGCAGGAACAGGTCCGCGTCCACCCCGGGCGTCAGGCGGGGCGCGTTGCCGTGGTGCAGCACGTCGAGCACCCCGGGCAGGGCCAGCGCCGGGGCCGCGTCGACCCGGACGATCCGGCCGCGGGTCGCGGCCGCCGGCACCGCCCAGCCGTACGTGACGTCCTCGACCGGGTACTCGACCGCGTACCGGGCCGCCCCGGTGACCTTGTCCTGGCCCTCCAGCCGCGGATGTTCCCGGCCCACCGCGCCGACCGGCGCGCTCACGGCCGCACCGATCCGGCCAGTCCGGTCAGCGCGCGGACGGTGAGGTTGCGGATCAGTGGCACCTTGAACCCGTTGTGCCGCAACGGCCGGGCCGCGGCGAGCTCGGCGTCCGCCGCCTGGGCGGCGAGCTCGGCGGTGATCGGCCGGCCGCGCAGCAGCTCCTCCGCCCGGTACGCCCGCCACGGCCGGTGCGCGACCGCGCCGTAGGCCAGCCGGACGTCGCGGACCACGTCCCCGTCCAGGTCCAGCGCCGCCGCGACCGAGCCGACGGCGAACGCGAACGCGGCCCGGTCGCGCACCTTGAGGTAGGTGGACCGCCGGGCGAACGGCAGCGGCGGGACCCGTACCGCGGTGATCAGCGCGCCGCGGGGGAGTGTGGTCTCCCGTTCGGGGTGGTGGCCGGGTGTCCGGTGCAGCTCGGTGAGCCGCACGTCGCGGGGGCCGTCCGGCTCGCGTACCTCCGCCACGGCGTCCAGCGCGACCAGGGCGACCGCCAGGTCCGACGGGTGGGTCGCCACGCAGCGCTCGGACCAGCCGAGGATGGCCAGCTCGCGGTTCTGCCCGTGCAGCGCCGCGCAGCCGGTGCCGGGCTCCCGCTTGTTGCACGCCTTCGCGGTGTCCTGGAAGTAGGCGCAGCGGGTGCGTTGCAGCAGGTTGCCGCCGGTGGTCGCCATGTTGCGCACCTGCCCGGAGGCGGCGTCGAGCAGGGCCCGGGCGAGCAGCGGGTAGTCCCGCCGGACCAGCGGGCGCGCCGCGAGGTCGCTGTTGCGCACGGTGGCCCCGATCCGCAACCCGCCGTCGGGCCCGGGCTCCACCGTGTCCAGCGGCAGCCCGGTGACGTCCACCAGCAGGCCCGGCCGTTGCACGCCGAGCTTCATCAGGTCCACCAGGTTGGTCCCGCCGCCCAGGTACGCCGCCTCCGGGTCCGCGTCCAGCAGTGCGACCGCCTCCGTGACGTCCGCCGGCCGGTGGTAGCGGAACGCTCTCACCGGGCCGCCGCCGCCGCGCGGATCGCGGTCACGATGTTCGGGTACGCGGCGCAGCGGCACAGGTTGCCGCTCATCCGTTCCCGCACCTCCGCGTCGGTCAGCTCCACCGGCCCGTCGAGGTCCCCGGTCACCGCGCTGGGCCAGTCCCGGGTCACCTCGTCGAGCATGCCCCGGGCGGAGCAGAGCTGGCCGGGGGTGCAGTAGCCGCACTGGAAGGCGTCGTGCGCGACGAAGGCGGCCTGGAGCGGGGAGAGCCCGTCCGGTCCGGCGAGTCCCTCCACGGTGGTCACCTCCCGGCCGTCCAGGGTGACGGCCAGGATCAGGCAGCTCTTCACCCGCCGGCCGTCGAGCAGCACCGTGCACGAGCCGCACTGGCCGTGGTCGCAGCCCTTCTTGCTGCCGGTCAGGCCGAGCCGTTCCCGCAACGCGTCCAGCAGGGTGGTCCGGTTGTCCAGGGTCAGGTCGTGGCCGCCGCCGTTGACGGTGAGGCCGATCCGGCTCGACCACTGGTCGTCCGCCGGATTCCCGCTCTCCCGCCCGCCCCGCACCGGGCCAGACTACCGTCGTTCCTACCGTTAACGGACAAAACCGGGCGAACGCCCGACGGGTGGGGATCGGCGCATGGACGACGTACTGGCCGCGGCGCGGGACTGGCGCCGGCGGGGCGTCCCGTTCGGCCTGGCCCCCGTGGCGTCCAGCACCGCGGGCGGTCTGACCGCACCGGGTGACCTGCTGGCCGTGGACCCGTCCGGCGACGTGCGCGGTGGCATCCCCGCCGGCTGCGTCGAGTCGGCGGTGCTCGACGCGGCCCGGCGGAACGGCGGCACCGGTCGGGCGCGGCACGGACTGCACGGCCCGATCCACCGCGCCCCGGACCGGGCCCGCCGGCCCGCCGGGTCGCTGCGGTGACCGTCGCCGGGCTGCTGCTCGCCGCCGGGGCGGGGCGCCGGTTCGGCCGGCCCAAGGCGCTGGTCGAGCTGGACGGCGAGCCGCTCGTTCGGCGCGCGGTCCGGCTGCTCCGGGCCGGCGGCTGCGCGCCGGTCCACGTCGTCGTCGGCGCGGGCGCGGACGCGCTGCCCGAACTGCCCGGGGCCGTGCTCGTCGTCAACCGGCACTGGCGGGACGGGCTGGGCGGCTCGCTGCGCCACGGCCTGGCGTCGCTGCCCGGGCAGGTCCGCGCCGCCGTGGTGGTGCTCGTCGACCAGCCGTCGCTCACCCCGGCGGCGGTACGCCGGGTGTGCGCGGCCCACGCCGCCGGCGCGCCCGTCGCGGCCGCCGGCTACGCCGGCCGGGTCGGGCACCCGGTGCTGCTCGACCGCGCCGTGTGGCCGCTGCTCGACCGGTACGCGACCGGGGACCGGGGCGCCCGCGACCTCCTGCGGGCCCGTCCCGACCTGGTGACCGTGGTGCCCTGCGACGGCCTGGGCTCGCCCCGGGACGTTGACACCCCGGCCGACCTGGCCCGGCACGTCTCAGCAGGTCACCAGGAGTGACGAAGGGGCAGGCCGAGGAAGTGGGCGTACCCGTCCAGCGCCGCCTCGACCCGGGTCCGCAGCCCCGGGTCGAACGGGGCCAGCGGGTGCACGGTGACCGTGGCCCGGCTCTTGGTGAGGGTGCGCTTCCAGGTGCCCACCACCCGCCCGGCGCGGACGACCGTGGCCTGGAAGATCCCGTTGCCGCCGGGGATGACCGCCTGCTTGTGCGCCGGATCGAGCATCAGGCTCCGGTCCTTGAACCCGAGCAGGTATTCGTCGAACCCAGGGAGCACGTGCAGGTCGTCGACCTGCTCCCGGGGCGCGTCGAGCAGCGCCGCGTCGACGACCGCCTCGGTGTCGTCGACCCGGACGGTGGCCAAGGCGTCGCCGGCCACCGCGATGCCGCGTTTCGCGTCGGCGGCGGTCAGCCCGGTCCAGCCGGCGAAGTCCTGCCGGGTGGTGGGGCCGTGGCTGCGGAAGTAGCGCAACGCCAGGATGCCCAGCGCCTCCTCGCGCTCCGGCCGGCGCGGGTCGGGCGCCCACTCGTCCAGCAGGGCGAACGTCTGCTCCGAGCCGACGTGCGGGGCGATGCAGGTGACGCCGCGCTGGCTCGCGTACCAGAGCAGGTGGTAGCCGCGCTGCCCGGCGGTGTCGATCCCGGCCGCCGCGAGGGTGGCGAGGCACTCGGCGCGGGTGAGCCGGCCGCCGCCGGCCAGCGCGGCGCCCAGCACGTCTGCCGCCCGGTCGGCCTCGGCCTCGGTGAGCCCCAGGGTGGCCCGCCGCGCCGCCGCGCCGGCCAATGTGCGGACGCCGGTCACCGCCAGCATCCACCGGGCGTCCCGCGCCGGTACGAGGTGGACCGTCCCGCGCATCGGCCACGTCCGCAGCGCCTCCCGGCGCTCCAGCGCCGCCCGCACGTCGGCGACCGTGCGCCACGGCAGGCGTACGCCCAGCGACCACAGGCCGCTCGCCACGTCCTGGGCCTGCATGGCGCCGAACCACTCGACCACCCCGGCCACGTCGTCCGGCCGGGCGGTCGGGTGCGGGCGCAGCAGCAGGCTGGTCATCCGCAGGGCCAGCGCCTCCGCGCCGGTGAGCCGCACGTCCACGAGCCGCCTTCCGTCGGTGATGGCGGCCAGCATAGGCGGCCGGTCCGACGTTTCCGGGGTGGACGTGACCGGGCGAGTGGGCTGGTCGCCCACCCGCCCGGGGTACCCGCGTCAGCCCGCAGAACCGTCAGCGGTTCCGGCGCGCCCGCTCGGGCACGTCCGCGTCGACCAGCTCGCGGCGGACCTGCGCGTTGACCGGCTCCTCCTCGACCACCTCGTCCTTGTCGAGCCGCACCCGCTCGACCGGGACCTGGTCCTTGGCGGCCACCGGATGCTCGGCGCGCAGCTCCATCTCCCGCTGCTCGTCGCCGATGTCCGGCCGGACGTCGCCCCGGTTCGCCGCGGTGATCGGCTCCCGGACCACGCTCACCTCGTCGTGCTCCACCGGGACCGCGGTCTGCACGTTCTCGGTCACCACGTGCTTACGGAGCCGGGCCGTGCCGGCGGGCTCGCTCTCGGTGCCGACCCGCAGCCGCTCCTCCGAGCGGACCACCTCGGGTGCGCCCGGCATCCGCTACGGCGGCTGCTCCGGTTGCCGGGCCGCGCCCTGCTGCTGCAGCTGGTAGTGCTGATACAGCTGGGTGAGCTGGGTCCGTGCCGAGCGGCTGGTCGGTGCCCGTCTCGACGCTGGGCGCGCTGCGGACGGTCGCCTTGTCGTACGCCACCTGGAGGCGGCCGAACTCCTGCATCCGGGCCGCCTGAAGCGGGGCCATGGACTCGTGGTGGCCCATCACCCCGGTCTTCACGCTGACCCAGGTGGGCTCGCCGGCGGCGTCGGCCCAGACCTGGCCCACACTGCCGATCTTCGCACCCGAACGGTCCTGGACGTCCTGTCCGTACAGCGAACGGATCTGCTGCTCGGTCAGTCGCATGGTTCGTCCTTCCTCTCGTGGGTCACGACCTGAGTCCCCGCCGGGATTCGCGGCATTCGCCAGAGCCGGGACGAACAGGAGCAGAAGTGCCGGAAGTGACCTGGGCTGCACGCATAAGCGTCGCTGTAGCGGGGATGCGCCAGCCGCGACCGACGCGAGGAATGCGAGGTGTGGGATGACAGCGTCCAGCGAACCGGCCGGCGGCGCCGGCAGGGGCGCAGCCCGTCCGGCCGCCCCTGCGACCCAGGCCAAGACCAGTGCCGCCGCCACCTTCGCGCTGGTCTTCGGAGTGGCCGGCCTGCTCAGCGTCCTCACCGCGATCCTGGCGTCGGTAGGGCTGCTGCTCGGCATCATCGGCGTCATCCTCGGCATCGTCGGGCTGAAGATGAGCCGGCGTCCCGGGGTGACCGGACGCGGCGTGGCCATCGGTGGCCTGGTCCTCAGCGCCCTGGCGGTGCTGCTCGGGCTGGCGCTCGCCGCCGGCATCAGCACCTTCCTCAACAACGAGCAGGCGGTGGACCGGCTGGAGAAGCGGGTCACCGATCTGCGCGACAAGCTCAACGACTGACCGACGGCCGGTCCCCGCATCACGGTGGCCGGTTAGGGTTGGCGCGTGCTCCGTCAGGTCACCGGCATCCGGTACGTCACCCCGCTGCGCGAGGGCGGCTCGCTGCCCGGCGTGGTGGAAGCCGACGACCTCGGCACCTACGTGGCGAAGTTCCGCGGCGCCGGGCAGGGGCCGAAGGCGCTGGTGGCGGAGGTGATCTGCGGCGAACTGGCCCGCCGGCTCGGGATGGCCGTGCCGCCGCTGGTGGTGCTCACCATCGACCCGGTCATCGGCCGGGCCGAGCCCGACCAGGAGGTGCAGGAGCTGCTGCGCAACAGCGGCGGCGCGAACCTGGGGATGGACTTCCTGCCCGGCGCGCTCGGCTACGACCCGGTCGCCCACCCGGTCGACGCGGCGCTGGCCTCCCGGGTGCTCTGGTTCGACGCGTTCACCGAGAACGTCGACCGGAGCTGGCGCAACCCCAACCTGCTGATCTGGCACCGGCAGCTGTGGCTGATCGACCACGGCGCCACCCTGTACTTCCATCACAATTGGCCGCGCGCCGAGGCCGCCGTGCACCGGGCCTACCGGGCCGACGACCACGTGCTCGCCCCGTACGCCACCCGGCTGGCCGAGGCGGACGCCGAGCTCGCCCCGCGGATCGACCGGGAGCTGCTCACCGAGGTCCTCGCGCTGGTGCCGGCGGAGTGGCTGACCGGCCCGGACTTCGACACCCCCGACGCCGCCCGGGCGGCGTACGTGGACCACCTGGCCCGGCGGGTGGCGCGGACCGACGCCTGGCTGCCCGCGGGGAGCGTGGCATGAGAGAGCCGTTCGAGTACGCGGTGATCCGGCTGGTGCCCCGGGTGGAGCGCGGCGAGCAGATCAACGTGGGCGTGCTCCTCTACTGCCAGGCCCGCGGTTTCCTCGGTGCGCGTACCCATCTGGACGCCGACCGGGCGCGCGCCCTGGCCCCCGATGTGGACCTGGAGGCGGTGGCGGCGGCGCTGGGCTCCTGGGACCGGACCTGCGGCGGCGACGGGCCGGCGCGGACGATGAAGCCGGGGGAGCGGTTCCGCTGGCTGGCCGCCCCGCGGAGCACGATGATCCAGGCCGGTCCGGTGCACACCGGGCTGACCGCCGATCCGGCGGCGGAGCTCGACCGGCTGATGGCCGTCCTGGTCCGCTGAACCCTGATCGCGCTACGCCAGCCTGGTCGCCGGCGGAGCGCGATCCCCCGTTCAGGTTCGCCGGTGTGGGGCGGTGGCGGGGTTCCGCCGACACCGGTGCGACCAGGATCCCCGGCCGGCGGAGCCACGGCACCGTTGCGGATCGGAACTTGCGGAAATCTTGAGCAGGCGCAACCTATCGACCTCGATGACTGTGTGCGGTGACCGTTTGACGCCGCAAACAACGGGTAGTCGCCGGAGCTGATCCGATTTGAGGAGGGAACGTCTGATGGATGGTCGGACCAAGGTCGCGGTGATCTACTACAGCGCGACCGGCATCACCTACCAGATGGCGCAGTCAGCGGTCGAAGCCGCCGGCGAGGCCGGGGCCGAGGTGCGCCTGCGCAAGGTACGTGAGCTGGCGCCCGACGAGGCGGTCCGCTCCAACTCCGGCTGGCAGGCGCACCACCTGGAGACCCAGGACGTGATGGAGGCGCAGCTCGACGACCTCTCCTGGGCCGACGCGGTGATCTTCGGCTCGCCCACCCGGTACGGCATGGTCGCCGCCCAGCTCAAGCAGTTCATCGACACCACCGGCCCGCTCTGGGCCCAGGGCTCGCTGGCCAACAAGGTGTACTCGGCGTTCTGCTCGACGGCCACCTCGCACGGCGGCCAGGAGTCCACCCTGCTGGCCCTGTTCAACGTCTTCTACCACTGGGGCGGCATCGTGGTGGCCCCCGGCTACACCGACCCCAGCCAGTTCGTCGCGGGCAACCCGTACGGCGCCTCGCACACCAGCAACAACGGCGAGACCGCGCCCGACGACATCGCGCTCAAGGCGACCGCGCTGACCGTCCGACGCGCGGTGCAGATCAGCACGGCGCTGAAGAAGGGCCTGGCCGGCTGACCCCGGCGGGCGGCGACCGGTGGTCGGACGGAGGGTGTGCAACTGTTGGCTGATTGACTAAGCGAAGCTATGTGGTACGTTCTTGATCATGTCGTTGCTGCGTCTGGGTCCGGCCGCTGAGTACATCGGTGTGCATCCTGTGACGCTGCGCCGGTGGGCGGATGAGGGACGGGTGGCGGTGACGTGGGTTGGTCGGGAGCGTCGGTTCGACTCTGCGTTGCTCGATGCGTTCGTTGGACGGGGTGAGGCGGAACGGCCGCGCCGTGAGGCGTTGTATGTGCGGGTGTCGGGTACGTCTGGCCAGGAGACGTCGCTGGTGGCCCAAGAGGCGGAACTGCGGGCTACTGCTGCCGCCGAGGTGGTGGCGGTGTTCAAGGACAAGGCGTCTGGGCTGCGGGAGAACCGGCCGGGACTTGCCCGGCTGTTGAAGGGTGCGGCGGCGGGCGAGTTCACTGTGGTGAGAGTGACCCACCGCGACCGGTTGGCCCGGTTCGGCACGGCGTGGTTGACCGCTCTGCTCGCCCGTGACGGGGTGACTGTCGAGGTGCTGCATTCGAAGGGTTCGGCCGGTGGGGTCGAGGAACTGGTGGACGACTTCATGTCTCTGGTCGCCATGTTCGCCGGTCGGATGTACGGCCTGCGGTCGCGTGAGGCCAAGCGGCGACTGCTGGCGGCCGCGGGTAAAGGCGTGGGGTAGTGGCTGGCTCCGTGTTGACGTCGACCGCGACCTGCACCGCATACCGGGCGGTGTGCGGCGGTAAGCCCGACGCGCCGGGGGTGCAGGCGCCCGTGTCGGGGCGGGTGCTCGCCGAACGGGTCGGGTGGCTGGCGGACCTGGTTCGGGGCATGGCCGACGAGGTGATCGGCGCGCGTTGGTCGGATGCTGACCTTGCGGAGCTTGCCGGTGGGGTCGGCCCTGATGGGCGGCGGCTGCCGGGCAACGGGTGGATGGCGTTGCGCCGGCTCGGCTGGGGTGCGGTGCCGCCGGCGGGTGTGGTGGTGTCGGACCGGGTTCGTCGGATCGCCGAGGAAGAAGC
>NZ_QGKS01000344.1 GCF_003172935.1 Micromonospora sicca
CCGCCCCACCGACCCCGGCGCTCGCGCCGCGCGGGTGCCCACGCTCGGCGACATCGACGTGGTCGGCAGCGCCCTGTCCGACGTCACCGACGCCACCCTGGCCGCCACGCTGCGGACCGCCCGGGCCACCCAGCCGGAGCTGCCCGGGCTGCGGTTCGCGGTGATCGGCATGGGCCGGCTCGGCGGGTACGAGTCGAACTACCTCTCCGACGCCGACGTGCTCTTCGTCTACGACCCGCCTGCGGGGGCGAACGAGAGCGCGGCCAGCGGGGCCGCGCAGGCGATCGCCGAGGAGCTGCGTCGGCTGCTCGGCGTACCCGCCCCGGACCCGCCCCTCGGGGTGGACGCCGACCTGCGTCCGGAGGGACGGCAGGGCCCGCTGGTCCGCAGCCTCGCCGCGTACGCCCAGTACTACGCGCGCTGGTCGAAGGTGTGGGAGGCGCAGGCGCTGCTGCGCGCCCGGTTCGTCTGCGGCGACGCCGACCTCAGCGCCGAGTTCGAGGCGATGGTCGACCCGGTGCGCTACCCGCCCGACGGGCTGACCCGTGAGCAGGTGGTGGAGATCCGCCGGATCAAGGCGCGGGTGGAGAACGAGCGGCTGCCCCGCGGCGCCGACCCGGCCACCCACACCAAGCTGGGCCGGGGCGGTCTGGCCGACGTGGAGTGGGCGGTGCAGCTGCTCCAGCTCCGGCACGCGGGCCGGGTGCCGGCGCTGCGCGGCACGCGTACCCTCGACGCGCTCGCCGCCGCCCGGGACGCCGGCCTGGTCGACGCGGACGACGCCGCGGCGATGGCCGCCGGCTGGACTCTCGCGGCGCAGGTCCGCAACGCGCTCATGCTGGTCCGGGGCCGGGCCGGCGACCAGCTGCCCCGGCACGGGGTGGAGCTGGCCGGCGTCGTCCGGCTGCTCGGCCGGGACGACCCCGGCGAGTTCCTGGACGAGTACCTGCGCACCGGCCGTCGCTCCCGAGCGGCGATGGAGCGGGTCCTCGACACCCCCGCCTGACCGGCCCGCCACGGCTGGCCCGGTTTTCGGCCTGGCTCGGTTTTCGGCCCGGCTCGGTCTTGGGCCCGGCCCGGTTTTTGGCCCGGCCCGCATTTCGGCCCGGCCCGGCCCGGCCCGGCTCGGCCCGGCTCGGCTCGGCTCGGCTCGGCCCGGCTCGGCCAGGCTCGGCCGGCTCTCCTGCCTGGCCTTTCGCCCGGGCGGCCGGTGCCAGTCGGGGCACGGTCGGCCGCCGCCCGCCTGGGCGGGTACCCGCTGCTCGGTCACTATGAAGCTGATGACGTAAACGATTCACCGCCCGGTGCCGCCCGCGTCGCCCGTGGGCCCGCGTCCCCTGGGTCCGCGCCTCGCCTTCGGTCCGCCCCCCCGGCCGACCGCCGCACGCAGGCCGGTTCCGCTCGGTGATTCATCCACGACATCAGCTCCATAGGGCGTGAGGGAGACACCCGTCCTCGGCCGGGCCTGTGTGCTGGCCGGGCCCGGGCGCCAAAATGCTGCCCGTGTCGCCCGTGTCGCCCGTGTCGCCCGCGTCGCCCGTGTCCCCGGGTCCGCGCTTCGCCTTCGATCCCCGTCCCGCGCCCCGCCGCACGCAGGCCCGTCCGCTCGGTGATTCATCCACGACATCAGCTTGGTAGGGCGCGAGGGAGGTGCCCGCCCTCGGCCGGACCGTGCGCTTCCGGGGCCCGTGCGCCCCCGGGGCCCATGCGCCCCCGGGGGCCGTGTGCTCCGGGGCCCGTGCGCCCCCGGGCCGCTCGCTCCTGGGGCCGCTCGCTCCTGGAGCCCGTGGGTCCTGGGGCCCGTGCGGCTGCCATGGCTGCTGTGCCGGTCATGCCGGTTGGGCCAGCCGGGACCATGCGGGGGCGACGGGTCGCGGCGGGTCAGCCGCCGAGGGTGTACGTGCCGGCGTGCGGCACGGTGACCGTCGTCCACTCGCCGTCGGCGGCGGTCGTCGCACCGTCGGAGGCGGTCAGCCAGCGGTCGTGCCGCAGCCGGACCGGCACCCTGCCCGGCCCCGAGGTGCGGAAGGTGACCGATCCGCCGTCCTGGCCGACCAGCTCGCCTGGGGCGCCCACCAGCGGGGTCGGGTCGGTGACGGCGTACAGGCACCAATGCCCGTCCGACCAGACTTCGGTCAGGTACGGCAGGCCGGCGGTGACCAGTTCGGCCTCGGCCCGGCCCACCCAGGACAGCTCGGCGTCGGGCACGGCGACGTACTGGACCGCGTTGTCGGCCAGCCAGGCCCGGTAGGACGCGGCGGTCAGCGGCACGCCGGTGCCGGCGGCACCGGGCACGGTGGTGAAGAAGAGCGGGTTGCGGTCGATGTCCGCCTGCCGTAGCCAGCCCCGCGCCAGCGGCGTCTCGCCGAGATGCGCGGCCTCCCAGTAGTTCCGGGTCGGCGGCACCTCCACCCGACCGGTGAGCCCGCGCCGGGTCAGCTCGGCGCGCAGCGGATCGAAGAACGCCCGGTCGCTGGTCGGGTCGGCCGGGCTGCGCAGGTCGGCCGCCACCACCGGCGGCTGCCACCAGCACACCACGCCCAACAGCACCGCCAGGGCGAGCGCCCCGGCCAGGCGCCGACGCGGTGCACCCACGCCGGCCCGCCGCTCCCCGTCCGCCCGCCGCTCCCCGTCCGCCCGCCCGTGGAGTGGGAGCCGGTCGGTGAACCAGCGGGGCGGCCGGGCGGCGGCGGCCAGCACGGGCAGCGCGAACATCACCACCAGGCGGGTGGCGTTCAACCCGACCGGGGTGGGCACCAGCGCCGCGGCCAGCACCCCGGCCGCCGACAGCAGCGCCCCCACCCGCACCGGCCGGTACGCCACCAGGGCCGCCACCAACAGGCTGGTCAGCACCGCGCGCAGCGTGTCGGTGCGGCTGATGTTCATCCAGCCGCCCTCGCCGAAGAGCAGGCCGGTCACCCCCAGCGGCAGCGCGGCGGCGGCGCCGAGCAGCAGGCCGTCGCCGTACCGGCGGGTGAGCAGCAGCGCGACCCCCGCCAGGCCGACGAAGAGCCCCGCCACCGGGCTGGTCGCCGAAGCCAGCAGGGCGCCGGCCGCGACCAGCGCGGGGCGCGGCCAGCGGCGCTCCGGCGGGACGTGCGCCGGCAGGGTCAGGGCGACCAGCGCGGTCAGGCCGAAGGCCACCCCGAGGGCGTACGTGACCCGGCCGGAGACCAGGTTGCCGGCGATGGTGAGCACGCCGACCAGGCTGCCGAGCAGCGGCCGGGGCACGCCGGCGCGCACCAGCAGGGCCGCGAACGCGGTCGCCGCGGCGAGCAGCGCGAGCGCGCCGGTGAGGCGTACCCCGAGCAGGGCCATCAGCGGCGGCGAGACCAGGCTGTAGCCCCACGGGTGGACGCCGCCGTACCAGCGCAGGTCCACCGGGGCCGCCCCGTGGGCGGCGAAGAAATCGGCGCGGGCCACCTGGGCGGAGAGGTCCGAGCCGGTCGCCGGCAGGGCCAGGTACAGCACGCCGAGGGCGAACGCGGACGCGGCCGACACCGCCACCACCCGACTGCCCCGCATGCCCACCTCCTGACCGCGACCACCGTACTGGCAGCATGTCCCGCGTGCCTCACCACCTCTCGCGCTGGACCGGCCTGGCGGGCTCGGTGCTGCTCGCCGTGGCCGCCTTCCTCGGCGGCGCGCTGCCCCACGGAGACCTGCGACCCACGCCGCTCAGCATCTGGCAGGGCCGGAACGGGCCACTGATCATCGCGCTCTGGCTGGTCGGCACCGGCCTGCTGGCCTGGGCCTGGTGGTCGCTGCGCGACCGGGTGCCGTCGACCCGCTGGGTGCTGGTCACGATCACGCTCTGGCTGCTGCCGATGCTGGTCACGCCGCCGCTGGGCAGCCGGGACGTCTACGCGTACGCCTGCCAGGGGGCCAGCTACGCCGGCGGGATCAACCCGTACGAACAGGGCGTATCCGCCCTGCCCTGCCCCTGGCTGGACACCATGTCGTACATCTGGCGGGACACCGCGGCGCCGTACGGGCCGCTCTTCGTGGTGCTCGCCGGGGCGGTCGTCACGGCGACCGGGTCGCTGGTCGGCAGCATCGTGCTCTTCCGGCTGACCGCGGTGGCCGGGGTGGCGCTGATGGCGTGGTGCCTGCCGGTGCTGGCCCGCCGCTGCGGGGTGCCGCCGCAGCGGGCGCTCTGGCTGGCGTTGGCCTGCCCGCTGGTGCCGGTGCACCTGGTCTCCGGCGCGCACAACGACGCGCTGATGGTGGGCCTGCTCATCGCCGGGCTGGCGGTGGTGGCCTCCCGGCCGGGGCGCCCGCTGCCGCTGCTGGGCGGCGGGCTGCTGCTGGGGTTGGCCGCCGGGCTCAAGGTCACCGCGCTGGTCGTGGTGCCGTTCGCCGCGCTGGCCGCGATCGCCGGGCCGTACCGGTTCCGCGCGCTGGTCCGCGACGGCGCGTGGGTGGTCGGCGCGGCGGTCGCCGCGGTCGTCGGGGTGACCTTCGCCGCCGGCCTGGACTTCGGCTGGATCACCGGCCTGGAGCAGGGGAACCTGGTCATCGCCTGGACCTCGCCGTCAACCGCCGTCGGGCAGACCGTCGGCTACCTCGCGGCGCTCTTCGGCAAGCACGTCGACGCACTGCCGGTGACCCGGGCGATCGGCGTCCTGGTGCTCGTCGTACTGCTGGTCTGGCTCTGGTGGCGGGCGCGCCACCGCGACCCGCTCTGGCACGCCGGCCTGGCACTCGCCGCCACGGTCGCGCTCTCCCCGCTCTTCCACCCCTGGTACTGGATCTGGCCGCTGGCGGTGCTGGCCGCCACCGCCCGGCGTACCGGCTGGTTCACGGTCGTCGCCCTGGTGTCGTCGTTCCTGGTGCTGGCGGACGGCACCGGCCTGCCCCGGTTCACCAAGATGCCCGGCGCGCCCCTGATGACGCTGTTGGTGATCGTGGTGGTGGTCCGGTTGGTACGGTCGGCTCGGGCGGCCCGCGAACCGGCCCCCGCCGACTGAGGAGAGGTGCCGGTGGCCGATCCCGGCGGAGCGCCCGACGCGGCCGACCGGCCCGGACGAGCCCGGTCCGCGCGGTACGCGGGCCTGGTCGGGGCGACCCTGCTGACCGTCGCCGGCTGGCTGGGCGGGGCGCTGCCCGACGCCCCCGCCACCACCCCGGTCGGCATCTGGCGCGGCCCGCACGGTCCGCTGGTCCTCGGCTGCTGGCTGGTCGGCACGGCCCTGCTGGTGGGCGCCTGGTGGGCGCTGCGGCGGGGCGCGCCGTCGACCCGGTGGGCGTACCTGACCGCCGGGCTCTGGCTGCTGCCGCTGCTGGCCGCGCCGCCGACCGGCAGCCGCGACGTCTACTCGTACGTCTGCCAGGGCTGGTCGTGGACGCACGGTGCCGACCCGTACCGGGTCGGGGTGGCGGTGGCCGGCTGCCCGTGGACGGATGCGGTGCCGCCGATCTGGCGGGACACCCCGGCGCCGTACGGGCCGTTCTTCGTGCTGCTGGCCGGGCTGGCCGTCACGCTCGGCGGTGGGCTGGTCGGGGCGGTCGTGCTGCTGCGGGTCCTCGCGGTGGTGGGCGTGCTGCTGGCCGCGCTCTGCCTGCCCGGGCTGGCCCGGGCCGTCGGCGTGCCGACGCGGCGGGCGGCCTGGCTGGCGCTGGCCTGCCCACTGGTCGGCGTGCACCTGGTCGGCGGCGCACACAACGACGCGCTGCTGCTCGGCCTGCTGCTGTCCGGCCTGCTGGTGCTGGTCCACCGGCCCGGCAAGCCGCGGGCGCTGCTGCTGGCCGGGGTGCTGCTGGGGCTGGCGGTGGCGGTGAAGGCGGTCGCGGTGGTGGTGCTGCCGTTCGCGGCGCTCGCCGCGGTGCTGGGTCGGTACACGCCGCGCGCGCTGCTGCGGGACGCGGCCTGGCTGGCCGGGGGAGCGGTGGGCGCGCTCCTGGTCACATCCCTGGTCACCGGGCTCGGCTTCGGCTGGGTGAGCGGCCTGGCCCGCAGCGGCGACTCCGAGCAGTGGACCTCGCCGCCGACTGCCGTGGGCTTTGTCGTCGACTACGCCGGGGCGCTCGTCGGCCGGGAGCCGCACGCGGTGCCGGTGGTCCGGCTGGTGGCGCTGCTGGTGCTGGCGGTGCTGCTGGTCGCGCTCTGGTGGTGGGCCTGGTCGGCGCTGCGCCGGCTGAACGACGTGAGGCAGCGGGCGGCCCGACCCCGGGTGGCCCTCGTCGGGGCGGGCCTGGCGTTGGCCGCCACCGCCCTGCTCGCCCCGGTCTTCCACCCCTGGTACGCCACCTGGCCGCTGGCGGTGCTGTCGGTGGCCACGGTCCCGGTGGCGCGGACGACCTGGTTCGTGCTGCCCTGCGCGGTGGTCTCCTTCCTCGCCCTGCCGGACGGCACCAACCTGGCCCGGTTCACCAAGGCGCCGGGCGCGATCGCGATGACCGCCGTGGTGGTGGCGCTCGGGGTGGGGGCGGTCCGGGTGGCGTTGGCCCGACGAGCCCGCCCGACCTGATCGGCTGAAGTGGTTGACGGTGGGTTCGGACCCACCTATGTTTAACGCATTCGTTAATTAACGAGGTGGTTACGCAAGTGGCGGACGATCGACTCAGCGTCATCTTCGCGGCGTTGGCCGACCCCACCCGACGGGCGATCCTCGCCCGGCTGGCCGAGGGGGACGCCACCGTCACGGAGCTCGCCGAGCCGTTCGCGATCAGCCTCCCGGCGATCTCGCGGCACCTGAAGGTGCTCGAGCAGGCCGGCCTGATCACTCGGTCCCGCAGCGCCCAGTGGCGCTCCAGCAGCCTCAATCCGGAGCCGTTGCGTGAGGCGACGGTCTGGATGGAGCGCTACCGGCAGTTCTGGGACACGAACTTCGATCGGCTCGACGCCCACCTGAAGCGGATGCAAACCCAGACGGAGCGGAACGAGAAATGAGAGAGGGCAACACCATGACCGACACGACCGAAACCCAGGATCTCGTCATCACCCGCGTCTTCGACGCCCCGCCCGAGCTGGTCTACCGGGCGTTCACCGACCCGGACCAGCTCGCCGCCTGGTTCGGCCCGGCTGGCTGGTCGGTGCCGCGGGCGACCGTCAGCGTCGAGGCCCGGGTCGGCGGCCACCAGCGCTTCACCATGGTCAACGACGCCGATCCGAGCATGACCTCGGCCGTCGACGCCACCTTCACCGAGCTGGTGGAGAACGAGCTGCTGGTCGGGACCCAGCGGGTCGACTTCGGCGCCGGCGAGATCACCATGGCGCTCCGGCTGGAGTTCCACGACGAGGAGGGCAGGACCCGCCTGGTGCTCAGGCAGGGGCCGTTCAGCCCGGGAACGGAGAGCGGCGCCCGCGAGGGCTGGGGCAGCTCCTTCGGCAAGCTGGACGCTCTGCTCGCCCGCTGAGTCCCCGCCGGCCAGAGAGCCGGGCCGGCCCCGCGAACGCGGAGCCGGCCCAGCCGGTGCTGGTGGAACTGGTCAGCAGTCGAAGTACATGGCGAACTCGTGCGGGGTCGGGCGCAGGCGCACCGGGTCGACCTCGTTGGCCCGCTTCCAGCTCACCCAGGTGGAGATGAGGTCCGGGGTGAACACGCCGCCGTCGAGCAGGTAGTCGTGGTCGGCCTCGAGCGCGTTGAGCACCTCGGGCAGCGAGCCCGGCACCTGCTTGACGTCGCCCCACTCCTCCGGCGGCAGGTCGTACAGGTCCTTGTCGATCGGCGCCGGCGGCTCGATCTTGTTCTTGATGCCGTCCAGGCCGGCCATCATCATCGCCGA
The DNA here is from genome assembly GCF_003172935.1 of Micromonospora sicca. Classification (GTDB taxonomy): domain Bacteria; phylum Actinomycetota; class Actinomycetes; order Mycobacteriales; family Micromonosporaceae; genus Micromonospora; species Micromonospora sicca. Next base: position 7,729 of record NZ_QGKS01000344.1, read on the forward strand.
GAAGGCGAGGTACGGGTTGCTGGACGGGTCCGGCACCCGGAACTCGACCCGCTTGGCCTTCGGGTTGCTGCCGGTGACCGGGATGCGGGTGCAGGCGGACCGGTTGCGCTGCGAGTAGACGAGGTTGACCGGCGCCTCGAAGCCCGGCACCAGGCGGCGGTACGAGTTGACCGTCGGGTTGGTGAAGGCCAGCAGCGACGGCGCGTGGTGCAGCAGGCCGCCGATGTACCAGCGGGCGGTGTCCGACAGGCCGGCGTAGCCGGTCTCGTCGTAGAACAGCGGCTCGCCGTTCAGCCAGAGGCTCTGGTGGGTGTGCATGCCGGAGCCGTTGTCGCCGAAGAGCGGCTTCGGCATGAACGTCGCGGTCTTGCCGTTGGCCCAGGTCTCGTTCTTCACGATGTACTTGAAGAGCTGGAGCTGGTCGGCGGAGTGCAGCAGGGTGGAGAACTTGTAGTTGATCTCCGACTGGCCGGCGGTGCCCACCTCGTGGTGCGAGCGCTCCACGGTGAACCCGGTGTCGACCAGGCGCCGCACGATCGAGTCGCGCAGGTCGGCGTAGTGGTCGACCGGCGGCACCGGGAAGTAGCCACCCTTGTACGCGGTCTTGTAACCGCGGTTGCCGCCCTCTTCCTCGCGGCCGGAGTTCCAGGCGCCCTCGATCGAGTCGATGTAGTAGAACGACTGGTGCGCGGAGGTCTCGTGGCGGATCGAGTCGAAGATGTAGAACTCCGCCTCGGCGCCGAAGTACGCGGTGTCGGCGATGCCGCTCGCCGCGAGGAAGGCCTCGGCCTTCTTCGCCACGTTCCGCGGGTCCCGGGAGTACGCCTCGCGGGTGAACGGGTCGTGGATGAAGAAGTTCAGCGCGAGGGTCTTCTGCGCGCGGAACGGGTCGATGAAGGCGGTCGCGACGTCCGGGAGCAGGAGCATGTCCGACTCGTGGATCGCCTGGAAGCCACGGATCGACGAGCCGTCGAACGCGAGGCCGTCGGTGAAGAGCGCGTCGTCGACGGACTCGACCGGCAGGTTGAAGTGCTGCATCACGCCGGGCAGGTCACAGAAACGTACGTCGACGAACTTCACGTCCTCGTTCTTGAGGTATCGCAGGAGTTCCTCGGGATTGGCGAACACACGTCCTCCTGGCACGTCCACGGGGTGGCTAGGCTCCTGGCGACGCTATGACCGTGCGGTTGCCCGGCGGTGTCTCCCCTGTTTCCGCCGTGTTACGTCCCTCGCGGAGCGTCATCCCGGCCGCTCAGCCACCTCTGCTCTCCGTTCGGACCATACCGGCGGTGCCCGTGTCGCGCTAATTGACGGCCTTGGTCCGATTTGACGGGGAGAGCGGATCCGGACCGGGCCACCCCGCTGGCTACCCTTGACCGCTGTGACCAACCCGCATGCCCCGGCGCCGCCCGCCACCGACCCCGCCTTCGTCCCGCCGAGCCTGGGTCGCCGCTTCGGCGCGCTGGTCGTCGACTGGGTGCTCTGCCTGCTGGTGTCCAACTTCTTCGCCGACCCGGTCCGCGACGGCTGGGCCCCGGTGCTGGTCCTCGTCCTGGAGTACGGCTTCTTCCTCGGCCTGTTCACCCAGACCCCCGGCATGTACGTCACCCGGATCCGCTGCGTCGACTGGTCCGACGGCGGCCGGATCGGCGTGCTCCGCGCCCTGCTCCGCGGCCTCCTGCTCGCCCTGGTCGTCCCCGCCCTGATCATGGACGAACACCGCCGCGGCCTCCACGACCGCCTCACCAGCTCCGTCATCACCCCCGCCCCCCGACCA
>NZ_QGKS01000368.1 GCF_003172935.1 Micromonospora sicca
GACCCGCCGAGGCGGGCCGGTGGCCGTGAAGCGTCAACCCGGCATCGCTTCGGCGAGCAAGACCGGGACCGTCCCACCGCAAGGCGGGACATCCAATCACATGCTCACCAAAGCATCATGAGAGGAACGGAACAACAGTGATTACGTTGAGCCAGGAGGCGCGTGACCTGAGCTGGCTGGTGAACGCGTTCGCCGAACGGGTCCCCGGGGTGGCGCACGCGGTGGTGGTCTCCTCCGACGGGCTGCTGGTGGCGATCTCCGCCCACCTGCCCCGCGACCACGCCGACAAGCTGGCCGCCGTGACCTCGGGGCTGATGAGCATCACCGCCGGTGCCGCCCAGATGTTCGACGGCGACGTGGTGAAGCAGACGGTCGTGGAGATGGGCCGCGGGTACTTCCTCGTCATGCAGATCCGGGACGGCTCGATCCTGGCCACCCTGGCCGCCGCGGACGCCGACATCGGCGTGGTCGGCTACGAGATGGCGCGGTTGGCGAAGCAGGCCGGCGAGATGCTCACGCCCGCACTGCGGGCCGAGTTGCAGCAGGCGCTGCCCCGCTGACCGGGACGACCGGGCCGGGGCGTCACCCCGGCCGGGTCGCCGCGGCGGCGCTCAGAGGCCGTTGTCGCGGATCACCGTGCGGTACCAGTGGGCGCTGCTCTTGAGCACCCGGCGCTGCGTCGGGTAGTCGACGTAGACCAGGCCCCAGCGCTGGTCGTATCCCTCGGCCCACTCGAAGTTGTCCAGCAGCGACCAGACGTGGTAGCTCTCCAGCGGCACTCCGTCGGCGATCGCCCGATGCGCGGCGGCGAAGTGGTCGCGGAGGAAGTCGATCCGGCCGGAGTCGTCGACGGTGCCGTCCGGGCCGAGCCTGTCCGGGCAGGGCAGGCCGTTCTCGGTGACGGTGATCGGGATCCGGCCGTAGTCCCGGGTGACCCGGGTCAGGATGTCGTACATCCCCTCGGGGTAGATCTGCTGCCAGTCCGCCTCCGAGGTGGGCCAGCGGCGGGTGGTGTCGCCGCCGGCGGTGACGTAGATGGGCGTGTAGTACTGCACCGCGAGCAGGTCCACCGGGCTGGCGATGACGTCGAGGTCGCCGTCGCGGATACCGGCGGCCATCCGGCTGTCCGGGCCGAGGTCGGCCAGCACGTCCCGCGGGTACGCGCCCTTGAGGACGGAGTCGAGGTAGAGGCGGTTCTCGTAACCGTCGTACAGCCGGGTCGCCGCGGCCGCCTCCGGGCTGTCGTCGGCCGGGTAGCAGGGGTGCAGGTTGAGGGCGGGGCCGATCCGGCCGGCCTGGCCGGTGGCCCGCAGCGCCCGTACGGCCAGGCCGTGCGCCAGATGGAGGTGGTGGGCGACCAGGTAGGCGGCCGCCGGGTCCTGCCGGCCCGGCGCGTGGTGCCCCCACAGGTAGCCGTTCTGCACCACGGTCTTCGGCTCGTTGATGGTCAGCCAGACCGGGACCCGGTCGCCGAGGGCGCGGAAGACGGCGTCGGCGTACTCGGCGAAGCGGTGGGCGGTGTCCCGTGACTCCCAGCCGCCGGCGTCCTGCAACGCCTGCGGCAGGTCCCAGTGGAACAGGGTGGCCATCGGCGCGATGCCGCGCTCGTGCAGCCCGTCGACCAGTCGCCGGTAGAAGTCGAGACCGCGCTGGTTCGGCTTGCCGGTCCCGTCGGCCTGGATCCTCGGCCAGGAGATGGAGAACCGGTAGCTGCGCAGGCCGAGGTCGGCCATCAGGTCCAGGTCGTCGCGGTAGCGGTGGTAGTGGTCGGCGGCGACGTCGCCGGTGTCGCCGTTTCGGGTCCGGCCCGGGGTGTGGCTGAAGGTGTCCCAGACCGACTCGCCCCGGCCGTCCTCCTTCGCCGCCCCCTCGATCTGGTACGCCGACGTGGCCGCGCCCCAGCCGAAGCCCGGCGGGAAGCGCAGCGGTCCGCGCGGGTCCGGGTCGTTGTCCCGGTCCGGGCTGCTGTCGCAGCCACCGACGGCCGCGGCGGCCACGACGGCCGGGGTGGCGCCCGCCAGCCCGGCGCGGGCCGCTCCGGCGGCCGTGGCGGACAGGGCGGCGCGGTGGAGCAGGCGCCGTCGGGGGAGTTTCGACATGAGCGTTCTCCTCGGAGGATAGGGCCCCGACGGCCGGGAGCGCTCCCATCATAGGCAGGGGTTGCCGTGCCCCGATCCCGCGGGTGGGCGCAGGGCGGACGTCGCCATGGCGTACGTCGACTACGGGAACCTTCCCCAACGGGCGAGCGCTCCCGGCGGACGGGCAGCCGGCCCCGCCCGTCCGCCCGCCCGACCGGGCCCTTGGGGAACTGGAGCAGCCCGGTCGGCGGGATGGCCTGATTCGCACGGTCAGGCCGGGTGGGCCGGCCGTCCGGACGAAGCAGCGGACCGGCCGGCCCACCGCTCCGTCCGGAGACGAGATTGCCGCGAAAAAGTCCGCGAAAATCCGCGCTGCACGGGATCACACGGCGGCGGTGGACGGAGTAACGTACATCACCAAGAGAGGCCGCTCCCCCCGTGGCGGCCTCTCTTCACGTCCGGCGCCGGCTGGTCCCGACCGGCCGGACGCCGCAGCTCCGCCGGCCGGCCGGCAGCGCCCGACCCGGCCCGCTCCGACCACCTCCGCCGGCCCGCCGGCACGGCGACCGTGGTCTGCCGCGCTCCCGCCGAGCGCCGACCCGAGCCGGCCGTTACGGTGTGCGGGTGCGCGAGACGGCGAGGGGTTGGACGGCGGTCTGGTTGGTCGTACTGGCCCTGGCGCAGGCGGCCGCCTTCCTCGTGGTGTGGCGGCTCGCCCTGCACACCGAGGTCGGCCAGTGGCTCGACACCGTGGCGCTCACCGGCAACCGGATCGGCCAGGAGCGGATCGACGGGCCGGTGGGCCGGATCCTCAACGCGATGTCGGCGGTGTCCCTGCTGGTGGCCACCGCGGTGATCGGCTTCATCGCGCTGATCCGGGGGCGCAAGGCCCTCGCGGTCACCGCCACCCTGCTGATCGCCGGCGCCAACGTCAGCACCCAGTTGCTCAAGCAATTCCTGACCCGGCCGGACTTCGGGGTCGACCCGGAGCGGGCGGCGGCGGGGAACAGCCTCCCCAGCGGACACACCGCGGTGGCCGCCTCGGTAGCGATCGCGCTGATCCTCGTGCTGCCGCCCAAGGTGCGGGTCGTCGGCGCCTTCCTCGGCGCCGGGTACGCCGCCGCCGCCGGGGTGGCCACCCTCTCTGCCGGCTGGCACCGACCGAGCGACGCCGTGGCGGCGTTCCTCCTGGTCGGGGCCTGGGCGGCGGTGGCCGGCCTGGTCCTGCTCCTCTTCCAGCGGGAACGGGCGGCGATCTCCCCGCAGGACGCGCACCGGGCGGCCGCCGCCGTCCTCGGCATCGGCGGGGTGCTCGCCCTCGTCGCCTCCGCGCTCGCCCTGTCCTGGCTGGTCGACCTCCCCGAGGTTCCCGCCGACGAGCTCTCCCGCCGCCCCCTCTTCGTCGGGTACGCGGGCAGCGCGGCCGGCATCGCCGGGACGATCGCCGTGGTGGCCGCGCTGGTCCTCGCGGTGGTGCACCGCCTGGTGCCCCGGCACAAGGGTTAGCTGCGGTAGTAGGTGCCGACCATCGTGCCGCTGGCGATCTCCTTGTCGGTGAGCGCGCGGTGCACGTCGGTGGCCTGGGGCGCCTCCGGCAGGTCCAGGGGGCGCTCCAGCGCGTAGAGGCGGAAGAAGTACCGGTGCGGGTCCTCGTGCAGTGGCGGGTGCGGGCCGCCCCACCCGGTCGTACCGAAGCCGTTGGGCCACTCGCGGCCGCCGTTCGGCACCGCGCCCTCGGCGACCCCGCCGGATCCCGGCGAGATCCCGGTCACCAGCCAGTGCAGGAAGGGAGCCTTCCCGGCGTCCGGGTCCTCGACGATCAGGATCAGCTCCTCGGTCGCGTCGGGGACCTGGGACCACTGCAGCGGCGGCGAGACGTTTCCGCCTTCCCGGGAGAAGCGCCCCGGTAGCAGGTCGTGATCGTTGAACGCGGTGCTGCGCAGCATGATGCCGGCCATTCGATGCCCCCTTTCGTCCACCGGCGCGTACCCGGCCCGGGGGTGCCGAAACGGCCGCGTGAGAAGGTACGCCCGGCGAAGCGGATGATCGGGGAGGACGGATGGACGAGGTGCGGACGGCGTTTCGGGACGAGTGCGCCTGGCTGGCGGAGATCTTGCGAGGGCTCGACGAGGCGGACCTCGACCGACCCACCCCCTGCCCGCCGTGGAACGTCCGGGACCTCGTGGCGCACGTCCGCACCGGCGCCGGCCGCCTCGTCGACATGCTCGCCGCGCCCGCCCCGGACCGGGCGGAGGTGGATGCCGCCGGCTACTTCGGCGCCGCCAAGTTCACCCCGGAGGTGGACGGCGCCAGGATCGACAGTGCCCGGCGGGAGGCGTGCGAGCGGCCCGGCGTACCGGAGGTGGCGGCGGACTTCGCGCGGGCCTGGCAGGCCACCGACGAGGCCGTGGCCGCGCAGCCGCCGGGCCGGCTGGTCCACACCCGACACGGTGACGCGATGACCCTGACCGAGTTCCTGCGGACCCGGGTGGTGGAGGTCGGCGTGCACGGCCTGGACCTGGCCGACGCGCTGGACCGGCGGCCGTGGCTGACCCCGACGGCCGCCGCGGTGGTGGCCGACCTGCTGACCGGCGGCCGCCCCGTCCCGGCCGGGCTCGACTGGGACCCGCTGACGGTGATCCGCAAGGCCACCGGCCGGTCCGGCCTGACCGACCGGGAGCGGACCCTGGTCGAGGAGGCGGGCTTCCGCTGGCTTTCCTTCGGCGGCTGACCCGGTCCGGGCCTCCATTGTCGACCGCGGTCGCCGACCTCGCGCGGTCCTACGTGGTGCGGGGTCAGTCGCCGGTGCGGGCGGCCGGGACGTGCGGCGCGGTGCGGCGCAGGTGGTCCAGCACGATCGGGTCGATCCGGCCGGGCACCAGCCGCTCCTCGAGGTTCTCCACGCCGGCCCAGGACGCCAGCGCGTCGTCCAGCCCGGCCGGACCCACGGGGTGACCGACGGCGGCCAGCAGCGCGGCGACATCGTCGGCGAGCGGGCCGGCCAGGTCCCGCAGGGTGGCCGGATCGGGCTTGCCGAAGAGCAGGGTGTGCGTGTCGAGCAGCCGCCCCAGCTCGGTCACCGGGTCGGGGTGGTCGTCCACCCGCAGGTCGACGACGGTGTCGCCGGTGCCGGCGTACCCGCCGTGCCGCTCGACCACCAGCAGCCCGGCGCTCTGCCGGCCCCGCCGGTCGCCCCCCGCGCGGTCGCCGGCGTGCAGCGCGGCGAGCAGCCGCTGCGGGAACGGCAGGCCGGCGCCGCCCAGCCAGGCGTCCCGGACCGCGTCGATGACGTGCGGTCCGGCGAGGATGTTGCCCTGGGCGGCCCAGCCGTCGCCGGCCCAGGGGTGGCAGCGCGGCCCGGTCCAGGTGGCGCCATCGCCGGTCGCCCCGACCACGCCGAGCTGCCGGTCGTCCCGGCCGGGGTCCGCCGCCACCAGGCCGGCCACCACGTCGGGGGCGGCCACGCCGGTGCGCAGCAGGGCCAACCCCTGCGGCCGGTACGCGAGGTTGACGTGCGCCTGGGTGGCGACGGCCCCCACCTCGGCCTCGGCCGCCGGCACCAGCGCGCCGGCGGCGAGGAACTTGCTGGCCACGGCGACGCCGTGCAGGCGTCCGTCGGCGGATCGGGCGACGATCGAGAAGGTCACCCGCGGATGGTAGCGCCGGTACGTCCCGGCCGGCGCCCTGGCGCGACGGGGCCGGCGCCGTCAGAAGGGGGAGGTGGCCGGCTCCCACGGGCGGCCGCGGGCCCGCAGCAGGCCGTTCTCGTTGCCGTCCTTCATGGTCGGTGCTTCCGGCCCTGGCTCCAGCCCACCTGGCGGTCGTAACACTCTTTCCGGGCGGAACAGCGGGTATCGCCCGGATCGGGGCGGTGCGACCGACCGGGATCTTGCTCGGGGCGACGGCGAGCGGGCACGATCGACCGGTGACGAACCGATGGGGCATGACCGTGCCGCTGAGCGGGATCCCGCTCGCCGACCACGCCGCGGTCTACGCGGCCCTCGACCAGGCCGGCTTCACCGACGTCTGGTCCTCGGAGGTGGCCGGCGCCGACGCGTTCACCCCGCTGGCGCTCGCCGCGGCGTGGCAGCCGAGGCTGCGGCTCGGCACCGCGATCACGCCGGTCTTCACCCGGGGGCCCGGGCTGCTGGCGATGAGCGCCGCCGCCCTCGCCGAGGCGGCGCCCGGCCGGTTCGCCCTCGGCATCGGCGCCTCGTCGCCGGTGCTGGTGCGGGACTGGAACGCCGTCCGCTTCGACGAACCGTTCCGGCGGACCCGGGACGTGCTGCGGTTCCTCCGCGCCGCGCTGCGCGGGGAGACCGTCGACGAGGTCTACGACACGTTCACCGTCCGCCGGTTCACCCTGGAACGCCCCCCGGCCGTCCCGCCGCCGGTGCTGCTGGCCGCGCTACGCCCCGGCATGCTCCGGCTCGCCGCCGCCGAGGCCGACGGGGTGATCCTCAACTGGCTCGCCGCCGACGACGTGCCCCGGGCCCTCGCCGAACTCGGCGACCGGCGGCCGGGCTTCGAGGTTGTCGCCCGGATCTTCGTCTGCCCCACCGAGGACGCCGCGCACGCCCGCGCGCTGGGCCGCCGGCTGATCACCGGCTACCTCACCGTCCCCGCGTACGCCGCCTTCCACCGCTGGCTCGGCCGGGAGGCGACGCTCGGTCCGATGTGGGCCGCGTGGGCGGCCGGGGACCGGCGCGGCGCCGCCGCGGCAGTGCCCGACGAGGTGGTCGACGCGCTGGTGCTGCACGGCTCGCCCGAGCAGTGCGTCGCGCAGGTCCGCCGCTACGCCGAGGCCGGGGTGGACGTACCGGTGATGGCGCTGCTGCCCACCCCGGAGCTGGCCGCCGGCGGCGCGGCGGCCCTGGCCACCCTGATCCCCCGGCTGGGCGTCGCCGACGCGGACCGGAGCTGACAGATGAACCTCACCGACCGGGTGGCCGTGATCACCGGCGGGGCCGGCGGCATCGGGTCCGCGCTGGCCCGCCGCTTCGTCGCCGAGGGCGCCGCCGCCGTGGTCCTCGCCGACCTGGACGCCGACGCCACCCGGGCGGTCGCCGAGCAGATCGGCCCGGTCGCGCACGCCGTCGGCCTGGACGTCACCGACGAGGCGCAGGTCCACGCGCTGGTGGACGAGACCGAGCGGCGGTACGGGCGGATCGACCTGTTCTGCGCCAACGCCGGGGTGGCCACCGGCGGGGGAGTGGAGGCCCCGGACGCCGACTGGGACCGGGCCTGGCGGGTGAACGTCCTCGCGCACGTCTACACCGCCCGGGCCGTGCTCCCGGCGATGCTGCGGCGCGGCTCGGGGTACCTGCTGTTCACCTGCTCGGCGGCGGGCCTGCTCACCGCGGTCGGGGACGCTCCGTACACCGCGACCAAACACGCGGCGGTCGGCTTCGCCGACTGGCTCGCGATCACCTACCGGGACGCCGGCATCCGGGTCAGTGCGCTCTGCCCGCAGGGCGTGGACACCCCGATGCTCGCCGACGGCCTCGCCGCCGGCCACCTCGGCGCCCGGGTCATCGCCGCCTCCGGGGCGGTGCTCACCCCCGACCAGGTCGCCGACGCGACCATCGCCGGGCTGGCCGAGGAGCGGTTCCTGATCCTGCCTCACCCGGAGGTCGCCGGCTACGCCCGGCGGCGCGCCGAGGACCCGGACGGCTGGCAGGCCGGCCTGCGCAAGCTGGTCCGCAAGCTGCGCGCCTGACTAGCTCCGTCGGTCAGATCCACCCGGTACCACCGCCGACGTCGCTGGGCGGGCCGCCCAGGAAACTGGACCAGTTGTCGGTGGGGCGGGCGCTCTCCGTGTCGGAGAGACCGGGGCCGGCGCGGCGGGCGGTGCGGCGCAGCCCCCGCGCCGCCTTCCTGGCCGCCGCCAGCTTCTGCTCGCGGGTGAGGGTGCGACGGCGACGGGCGCGCCACGTCCAGCCGGCCATGACCAGCGGGGCGCCGGTGAGGAGGGCGATGACCACCCAGCCGGGTCCGGACATGCCCCGACGGTAAGGCCCGGCGGCAAACGTCACCGGCGCCAGCGCAGCGGGCCCGGGTGCACCGACCAGAGCAGCCGCCGCCACCACGGCCGGGCGTCCCGCAGCGCCGACACGTACCCGTGGGCGACCGCCGCCGCCCGCTCCGCCTGCTCCGGGGTCGCCGTGCCCGGGGCGAAGGCGACCCGGTTGAGCAGCCCGGCCAACTCGTCCACCGCCACCACCACCGCCGGCGCGCCCACCTCGGTGGACGTCGCCGCCCGGGCCTCGGTGAGGGCCCGCCGCGCCGCCCCGGCCACCTCGGCGGCCGCCAGGTCGTCGCCGACCGGCTGGCCGGCCAGCCGCAGCCCGTCGGTCACCTCCCGCCAGGCGCCGGTGATCCGCCCACCGGGGTCACCCCGCCCCAGCCGGGCCCGGGTCAGGTTCCGGCGCAGCGCCGCCAGGGTCAGCAGCACCAGCCCGACCAGCAGCACCAGGCCGCCCGCGCCGCCGCCCATCAGGGCCGGGGTGGCGAGCCCGGACCGGCTGTCCGGCGGGCCGGACGCAGCCTCCGCCGGGGGCGTCGCCGTCGGCTCCACCGTCGGCGCGGGCACCTCCGACGGGGGCGGGTCCTCCGGGGTGGGCCGGAAGTCCTCCTCCACCGGGCGCGGCGCGGAGTCCGGCTGCGGCATCGGGTCGAACGGCACCCAGCCGACCCCCTCGAAGAGGACCTCCGGCCAGGCGAACGCGTCCGCCGCGCGGACCGGACCGTCCCCGCGGGGCTCGAAGCCCACCACCACCCGGGTGGGCAGCCCGGCCAGCCGACCCAGCACCGCGAACGCCGCGGCGAACTGCTCCGAGGTGCCCCGCTGCCCGCCGCCGTTACGCGGGCCGAAAAGGAAGAACGCCAGGTTCGGGTACGCGTGCCCGCTCGCCGCGTCCGCGGTGACCCGGTAGTGCTCGGCGAGGAACTGCTCGATCGCGGCGGCCCGGGCGTACGGGGCGCCGTTGGACTCGGCGAGCTGGGCGGCGAGCCGGCGCAACTCCTCCGGCGCCCCGTCGGCCACCCGCAGCACCCGGGACACCGCGTCGCCGGCCGGCACGTTCGCCGTGGCCAGCAGGTTCCCGTCGGGGCGCTCCCGGAGCGAGGTGACCGTGTAGCGCAGCCCGGGTGCCAGCCCCTCCGGCCGGATCAGCGTCCCGGTCGCCGGGTCGTACGCCACCCGGGCGCCGGTGATCTCCCGGGGCGTGGCGACCGCCGGCAGCAGCCGCCCGGTCAGGTCGGCCACCGTGATCTCCTGGCGGACCGGATCGGTGACCCCGCCCGGGGCCGGCTCCACCGCCGGCAGGATCCGGCCCGCGTTGCGGTAGGTGGCCCCGACCCGCCAGGTCACCCAGTCGTAGTCGCTGCGCACGGCCAGCCGGATCC
>NZ_QGKS01000370.1 GCF_003172935.1 Micromonospora sicca
GCCTCAACGTGATCGTCGCCAGCACCCGCCCCGGCCGGGTGGGCCGGCGGATCGGTGACTGGTTCACCGGCGCCGCCCTCCGGCACGGCGGTTTCGACGACGTACGCCTGGTCGACCTCGCCGAGGTCGGGCTGCCCTTCCACGACGAGCCGCACCACCCGTCCGAGGGGAACTACCTGCACCGGCACACCCGCGAGTGGAGCGAGACGACCGCTGCGGCGGACGCCTTCGTCCTGGTGATGCCGGAGTACAACTACGGCTTCAGCGCCCCGCTCAAGAACGCGATCGACTACCTCTACCACGAGTGGCGGCACAAGCCGGTCGGCTTCGTCAGCTACGGCATGACCTCAGGCGGCCTGCGCGCGATGCAGATGATCAAGCAGGTGGTCACCACGCTGAACATGGTGCCGGTCAACGAGGCGGTGGCCGTCTTCCTGCGGCAGGCGCTGGACTCCGGCGGCGAGCTGCGGCCCGACCCCGGGCGCGACGACGCGGCCGAGCTGATGCTCGACCAACTCGCCCGACTGACCGTCGCCCTGGCGCCGCTGCGGGTGGCGGCGTGAGCGCCCGGCTGTGGGAGCTGTTCGGCGAGCGGGGGCGCGGAGTGCTGGTCACCCTGCGCCGGGACGGCCGGCCGCAGCTGTCCAACGTCGACTACCTCGCCGAGCCGGGGCTGATCCGCTGCTCCACCACCGGCGACCGGGCGAAGATCCGCAACCTGCGCCGCGACCCCCGGGCCAGCTTCCACGTGACCACCGCCGACGGCGGGGCGTACGCGGTGGCCGAGGGGACGGTGACGCTCACCCCGCCGGCCGCGGCCGCCGACGACGCGACGGTCGAGGAACTGGTGGAGGTCTACCGGCGGATCCGGGGTGAGCACCCCGACTGGGCGGAGTACCGCGCCGCCATGGTGGCCGACGGTCGCCTGGTGGTCCGCCTCTCGGTCGAGCGGGTGTACGGCTGGCGCCCTGACCTGCCCGGCCCCGGTCCCGTCCCGTCCCGCGGCCGCCGGTGACTAATGTCTGAGCATGGTCGCAATCCGGTACGAGGACATCGTCAAGGTCCCGAAGGCGCTGCTGCACGATCACCTGGACGGCGGTCTGCGGCCGGCGACGATCGTCGAGCTGGCCGCCGAGGTCGGCCACGAGCTGCCCACGACCGACCCGGAGGCGCTGGGCCGCTGGTTCGTGGCGGCGGCCAACTCGGGCTCGTTGGAGCGTTACCTGGAGACGTTCGCGCACACCGTGGCGGTGATGCAGACCGCCCCCGCGCTGCGTCGGGTCGCCCGGGAGTGCGCGCTCGACCTGGCCGCCGACGGGGTGGTCTACGCCGAGGTCCGGTTCGCGCCGGAGCAGCACCTGGCACAGAACCTGACCCTGGACGAGGTGGTCGAGGCGGTCGTCGCCGGGTTCGTGGAGGGCAGCGCGCAGGCCGCCGAGGCGGGCACCCCGATCCGGGTCGGCACCCTGCTCACCGCGATGCGGCACGCCGCCCGCTCGCAGGAGATCGCCGAGCTGGCCGTCCGGCACCGGGACGCCGGGGTGGTCGGCTTCGACATCGCCGGCGCGGAGGCCGGTTTCCCACCCACCCGGCACCTGGACGCCTTCGAGTACCTCCAGCGGGAGAACTTCCACTTCACCATCCACGCCGGCGAGGCGTTCGGCCTGCCGTCGATCTGGCAGGCGATCCAGTGGTGCGGCGCCGACCGGCTCGGCCACGGGGTGCGGATCGTCGACGACATCGTCGCGGGTCCGGAGCCGGTGCTCGGCCGGCTGGCCGCGTACGTACGGGACAAGCGCATCCCGCTGGAACTGTGCCCGTCGTCGAACGTGCAGACGGGCGCCGCCCCCTCGATCGTGGAGCATCCGATCGGGCTGCTCCGGGACCTGCGGTTCCGGGTGACGGTCAACACCGACAACCGGCTGATGAGTGGCACGTCGATGTCGCGGGAGATGGCACTGCTGGTGGAGGCCTTCGGCTACGGCTGGAAGGAGCTCCAGTGGTTCACGATCAACGCGATGAAGAGCGCCTTCATCCCGTTCGACGAGCGGCTGAAGATCATCGACGAGGTGATCAAGCCGGCGTACGGGAAGCTGATCGGCTGATCACGGATGCTGGTGCGGGTGGGCGGCGAGCAGGGCGGCCACCCGGTGCAGCACCTCCCGGGCCCGGGCCGCCTCGGCGCCCAGGCCGGTCTGCCGGCGCAGCACCGCCGGCTCGGCGCGGAGCAGGGCCACCCCGCGGCTCAGCAGCACCCGGGGTGCCTTGCGCTGCTCGGACAGGTCGCGGGCGAGCCGGCGGAGGAAGGTCGCCCCGCGCGGCCGGCGCAGCGCGTACGCCCCGGCCAGGAGGCCACGCCGGCGGCACTCCTCGACGATCTCGGCGGCGAAGATCCCTTCGGCGACGAAAAGTGGCGATTCGGCGACATCGAATGGCCGGGTGGCCACCCGTCGGTCCGCGCCGATCGCATAAACCGGCACTTCGGCCTTGCCGTACCGGGCCAGTCGGGCGATTGTTTCCACCGCCGTCTCGGCGTCCCAGGATCTGGGGGACTCCCAGTCGACCTGTCCGTTGCGACGCGGCAACGTAGGGTCGTCGCCGTCCTTGTAGAAGTCGTCCAAACAGAGGACAGGAAGCCCGGTTCGCTGCGCTATGTACGACTTTCCGGAGCCGGAAGGGCCGGCGAGCAGGACGACACGGTGGCGATGTTCCATTACTTCGCGTAACTCCGTACAGACGGATTGCTAGCAAATTGCATCAACATCTCATCACACCTCCGGCGAGGGACAACCTGGGCTTTCTCTTTGCGGACCGGCGTGATGGAATCTCGGAGGTCCGACCCGCCGGGTCGGTCGCTCGCCGTTGCCCAGGGCAACGTGCGGACGCTGTGATGCGAGGGCGGTGACGTGAGCAAACGGCCAAAGACGGCGGGCTCCTTCCTGTCGCGTCTGCGCCGGCCGGCCAGCCGGCTCCGCGACATGCCGATCTGGTCCAAGCTCGGTCTGATCATGATCGTGCCGACCATCGCCACGGTCGTGGTCGGCACCACTGGTCTGGTCGACCACCTGCAGACGCTCAACAATGCCAACCGGGCCGGCGACCTCGCCAACCTGATCGGCTACTCGGATGACCTGATCGACAGCCTGCAGGACGAGCGGACCTCCGCGGTGCTGTTCGTCAGCTCGACCGAGGTGCAGACCAAGGCCCAGTACCAGGAGGCCTACAACCGGGCCAACTCCCGGGTCGACCAGGCCAAGGCGCCGTACCTGCAGCAGCGGCTGGAGATCGACGGCCTGCCGGCGAACTTCAACTCGCTGCTCGACAACATCGACGGCAGCCTCACCGGCCTACCCGGCACCCGCAGCCAGGTCTCCAACGGCAAGCTCAAGCTCACCGAAGCGTTGCGCTCGTACTCCGGCCTGATCGCCGAGCTGCTCTCGGTTCGGGACTCGGCCACCCAGCTCGCCGGTGACAACGACCTGAGCGACCGGATGCGGGCCGCCACCGCGGTCGCTCGGCAGAAGGAGTACCTGTCTCAGCGCCGTGTCGTGATTCACCAGGTCCTGGTGCAGAAGAAGAGGGAGTACACCCCGAACCTGCGTGAGCAGTTCATCGCCAGCACGGTCGGCGACTCGCAGGCGCTCGAGAGCTTCAAGGCGGTCGCGAACCCGGCCGACTCCGAGTTCTACGACCAGACGGTCTCCGGCTCGGATCTGCGCGAGTCGATTGCCTACCAGCGGTTCATCAGCAGCAACACCAGCGGCAGCTTGGCCGACGCCCAGTTCGGGCCGGACCAGTGGGACGCGGCCATGGTGGCCAACGCCAAGCTGCTCCGTACGGTCGAGCAGAGGCTCGACGGCAACGTGGTCCGCGAGGCCGACAACCTCCGCTCCGACGTGCAGCGCCAGGTCTTCCTGGAGACCGGCCTGCTGCTCAGCATGCTGCTGCTGGCGATCCTCTTCGCGTACCTGGTCGCCCGCTCGATGGCCCGGTCGCTGCGCGACCTGCGGCAGGGCGCCCTCTCCGTGGCCCAGTACGGCCTGCCGCAGGCGGTGGCCCGGCTGCGCGACCCGCAGGTCACCGGGCAGCTCTCCCCGGTGCAGCTGGCCAACCAGATCGCCGAGCCGCTGCCCGTCCGGAGCAAGGACGAGTTCGGCCAGGTGACCGAGGCGTTCAACGCCGTCCACCTGGAGGCCGTCCGGACCGCCGCCGAGCAGGCCGCGCTGCGCGCCTCCGTCGCGACGATGTTCGTCAACCTGGCCCGCCGTTCGCAGATCCTCGTCGACCGGCTGATCGGTCACCTGGACCGGCTGGAGCGCGGCGAGGAGGACCCGGACCGGCTGGCCGAGCTGTTCCAGCTCGACCACCTCGCCACCCGGATGCGCCGCAACGACGAGAACCTGCTGGTCCTCGCCGGCGCCGACTCGACCCGCGTGCAGCGCGAGCCGGCCGCCCTGATCGACGTGCTCCGCGCCGCCCAGTCCGAGGTCGAGCACTACACCCGGATCGAGTTCGGCGTGATCGACCGGGACATCGAGGTCGCCGCGCACGCGGTCAACGACCTGGTGCACCTGGTCGCCGAGCTGTTCGACAACGCCACCGCCTTCTCCCCGCCGGACTCGCAGGTCATGGTGGAGGCCCGGCGGGTGGGCGACCGCGCCTCCCTGTACGTCGAGGACCGGGGCATCGGCATCAGCGCCGAGCAACTGCGTGACCTCAACGAGCGGCTCGCCACGCCGCCGCAGGTGGACGTGGCCGTCTCCCGGATGATGGGTCTGGTCGTGGTGGCCCGGCTGGCCTCCCGGCACGGCGTCAAGGTCGACCTGCGGCCCGGCGCCGACCGGGGAACCGTCGCCGACGTCACACTGCCCACCTCCGTCCTGGTGCCGCGCGCCCTCTCCGGGCGGGGGCAGCAGCCCCCGGCGCTCCCGGCGGCGACCGGCCCGGCGCCGGCCTTCGGTGGCCCCCAGCAGGTCGGCCCGGCTCCCGCCTTCGGCGCCCTGGCGGCCCTGGGCAACGGCCCGGCCACGCCGCCGGCCCCGCGCCCCGGCGAGTCGGGCAATCAGGTGACCCTCGGTGGTCGCCCGTTCGACCCCGCCACGACCGGCGGGGGGCGCTCGATGCCCGCCTGGTCGGACCTCACCGGTGCCAGCGGGATCAACGGCAGCGACTCGTTCACGCCGCGGGCCTCCAACGGCCAGCCGATCGACCCGCTGCCGCAGCGCCGCAACGGCGGCGACGGCGACCCGTCCGGCACCGGCCAGCACCCGGCGATCCCGCGGCAGCTGCCCAGCAGCCCGGAGACGCGCCCGTACAACCCGCCGCCGGTCTCCGCCCCACCGCTGCCGCCGACCTCCGGCGTCCCGGTGTCGGCGTCGCCGGTGTCCGGTCACCCGGTCTCCGGCCAGCCCGTCTCGAGCCAGCCGTACTCCGGCCACCCGGTGTCGGCCGCGCCCGCCCCGGGTCAGCCGTTCTCGGCGCCGCCCGCGCAGGGTCAGCCGTACTCCGCGCCGCCCGCCCAGGGCCAGCCGTACTCGGCGCCGCCGGCCCAGGGCCAGCCGTACTCCGCGCCGTCCGCGGGTCAGCTGCCGCCGCTGGCTCCGCCGGCGCCGAGCGCCGCCGCACCGCCGGCCTGGCCGCCGGTAGCCGCGCCCGACCGGGACGCGGCCACCCCGCCGGTGCCGGAGCGGCTCGCCGCCGCCCTGGACATGACCACCGAGCTGCCCCGGGTGCCGCGCCCGGAGGCCGCTCCGCCGGCCGCCATGCCGCCGGCCGTCAACCGGCCGCCGGCTGCGAACCGGCCGACGACGCCGCAGCAGTCCGCGAACCGCCAGCGGTACGCGGACGAGACGATGGAGCTGCCGATCTTCCGGGAGCTCGAGTCGGCCTGGTTCCGCACTCGCCGGCCCGGGCCGGAGGAGGCGGGCACCGCGCCGGCCGCCCCGGCGAACGGCGCCGCGACCCAGCAGTTCGCCAAGGTCGACGCCGCCGGTCGGGCCGTGCAGCAGACACCACCCGGGACGACAGGTAACGCACCGATGGCACACACTCCGACAGCCGGTGGAGCGCCGCGCGACAACGGGACGGCCACGAACGGTGGGGCCCGCCCCGCTCCCGCCGAGGCGCTGCCGAACCGGCGGCCGCAGCAGCAGCCGCCGGCCGGTGGCTGGCAGACCGCGGCCGACGACGGCTGGCGGGCCGCCTCGGCGGCCACCGAGGTGCCGGTGGCGGAGACCACCCAGAAGGGGCTGCCGAAGCGGAAGCCGATGGCGCAGCTGGTCCCGGGCGGCGTGGAGAAGCCGTCGGCCTCGGTGCAGCGCCGCACGCCGGAAGGCGTACGGGGTCTGCTCTCGGCCTACCATCGGGGCGTGCAGCGGGGGCGTAACAACCCGACCGACAGCAACTCGACCGGCCCGGAGGCGACCCCGGGCGGGCAGCAGTCCTCGCAGTCTGGCTCTGGGCCGGTGGCCGGGAGCGGGCAGAAGGAGCAACAAGGATGACAACTACGCAGGATCTCGGATGGCTACTGGCCAACTTCGCCGACCGGGTGCCCGGTGTCGCGCACGCGGTCGCCGTCTCCGCCGACGGCCTGCTCCTCGCGTCGTCTCGTGACCTTCCGCGGGACCGGGCGGACCAACTCGCCGCGATCTCGTCCGGACTGGTCAGCCTGACCCAGGGCGCCGCCCGCTGCTTCGAGGGCGGGGCGGTGCTGCAGACGGTCGTGGAGATGGACAACGGCTTCCTGTTCCTGATGTCCATCTCGGACGGCTCGTCGTTCGCGGTCCTGGCCGCGCGCAGTTGCGACGTCGGGCAGGTCGGGTACGAGATGGCGCTGCTCGTCGACCGGGTGGGCGACGCGTTGACCCCGGCGCCTCGTACTGCTGTCGGGATGATGGGCTGACCGAGCTGACCAGCTGGTCGGCACGGCAGGAACGACACGAGAACAACGACGGGAACCACCGGGCGAGAGCCGGTGACGGGTGCGAAGGAGGTGAGCGGCGACATGGCCGATCGTGACGAACCGACCGGAGCATTGGTCCGTCCATACGCCGTGACCCGCGGTCGTACCCGTCCCCGGCTCGACATCGCGCTGGAGGCGCTCGTCGAGACGACGGTGCGCGGCCGGGCCGCTGCCAGTGGTAATGGCGGCCAGGGTCGTGAGCACCAGTACATCGCCGCGCTGTGTGACGGACGCGTGCAATCGCTTGCCGAGATCGCGGCGCGGATGCAACTTCCGCTCGGCGTGGCCCGGGTGCTCATCGCCGACATGGCGACGGACGGCCTGGTCGCGGTCCACGAGCCGACCATTTTGGACGACTCTGACGACGCGGTGGGCACTGAACTGCTGGAGAGGGTGCTGAGTGGACTTCGCAGGCTCTGACATGTCGCACCGGCCGCCGGCCCCGAGCGGGCGCGTGACGTCGGCGAAGATCGTTATCGCCGGTGGATTCGGCGTCGGCAAGACGACGCTGGTCGGCTCGGTCTCGGAGATCACGCCGCTGACCACCGAAGCGATCATGACCTCCGCCGGCGTGGGCGTCGACGACACCCGGCAGGTGCCGGGCAAGACGACGACCACGGTGGCGATGGACTTCGGTCGTATCTCGATCGACCGGGATCTGATCCTGTACCTGTTCGGTACGCCGGGTCAGACGCGGTTCTGGTTCATGTGGGACGAGCTGGTCCGCGGCGCCATCGGCGCCGTGGTGCTGGTGGACACCCGCCGGCTGGCCGACTGCTTCGCCGCGATCGACTTCTTCGAGCACCGGCGGCTGCCGTACCTGGTGGCCATCAACTGCTTCGACGGCATGCAGTACCACGACCCGCAGGACGTCCGGGACGCGCTGGCCATCTCCAGCGACGTGCCCGTGGTGGCCTGTGACGCCCGGAACCGGGAGTCGACCAAGCACGTGCTGATCTCGCTGGTCGAGTATGTGCTGTCCATGCGTCGCTCGCGGGCGGTCGCGCCCGCCTGACCGGCGTCAGGACGCGCCCGGTGACAGCCTCGGCGGTCACCGGGCGCTTCTCGCTGTCCGCCGGTGGCGGCCCGCCCTCCCTCGATGGGGAGCGGGCCGCGCCGGCGGTCAGGCGTACGGCGTCCAGGTGCCCTGGGTGACCACGTAGAGGCCGAGGGAGTCCCGCTCCATGCCCCCGCGCCGGATCGGCGCGAAGGCGTACCCACCGGCGATGCCCTCGGTTTGCAGGTACGCGCGCAGCCGTCCACGGTCGACGCTGCTCGCCAACGGGGCCGCGGTGGCGAGCAGTTGCAGCGCCTCCGAGCCGTACGGGGCGAAGCCGCTGAAGTTGCCGTGCCGCTGGAGGTCGCGGAAGGTGAAGTCCCGGCGGGCGAGCGCCGCGATGGTGGTGTTGGTCAGCGTCGAGCGCGGCGAGGACGCCCCGACGGGTCAGCACGGCGGAATCGGTTGCCGGTGTCGCCATTGGAGTCGCCTTCCCGCCCCGCGACACCCGCCGCCGGCAGTTCCGCCGGTATGCTCCCAGCCGCCTCGACCCCGGCGTCGAACTAGCCGGGTGTGGGCAGGAACACGCAGGTGGCGGGCGGTGGAACCCCGGTCAGGACCGGTAGCCGGCGGAGCGGTACTCGTACTCCCGGTCGTCGTCACGGTCGCCCGTGTCGCGGCTGAAGTCCCAGCCGCCGGCCGACTCCCGGCCGGGGCGGCCGCCCACCGCGAACCCGCCGATCTCCTGGCCGCGCCGCCAGCCGCGGAAGTAACCGGTGGTGTTCTCGGCGAGGCTCGCCGCGTTCCGGATGATCCGCAGTGGACGCTCGTCGCGCAGCGGCGAGCCGGGAACCAGGTTGGCCTGGGGGACCCGCTTCGGCAGGCCCGCCGTCGTCTCGGCGCCCACCGCCGGGCGGGCCGCCTGCTCGGCGGCCTGCCACCCGGTGTCCGCGGTTGTCGACCAGTCCAGATCGGACTCTTCTTCGGTGTGGCCGACGAACCAGGCGGACTTCGCCTGGGCGAAGATGAGCAGGTCGCCGTCGCCCTCGTCGGAGACCGGCGGGGGCCGGTGCTCCTTCGGCGCGGGCCGCCGCTCGAGCGGTTCGGGAAGATCGGCACGGGGACCGGACCGGCCGGCGCGCTCCGCCTCGGCCCGCTCCGCCGCTGCCCGCTCCACCAGCCGCAGCGGCCGGGCGTCCAGCCCGGGGTCGGTCGGCGGGTTCAGGCTGTCCCGCAGCGCCCGGTCGGCCAGCGGCGGTGGCTCGACCAGCCGCAGCATCGGGGGCTCCTGGGGCAGGTCGTCGGCGAGCCAGGGCGGGGTGACCCGACTCTTGCCCGGGTCCGTCGGCGCGTCGACCTTCCGCGCGTCCCGGTCGCCGTACGAGTAGGCGGCCGGCGACTCGGCGGGGCCGTCGGCGAGCTCGTCGCCGTTGTTGACCAGCGGCCAGTTGGCCCGGGACCCCGGGGGAGCGGACTCCTGGCCGGGACGGGGCGTGGGCACCGGGACGCTCAGGTCGGC
>NZ_QGKS01000374.1 GCF_003172935.1 Micromonospora sicca
ATCGCTCACCACGGTCGCGTTACCACTTCCGCAGCATGTGGCGGTTTGGAACCTCCCCCCGCAGGGCGACTCCGAAGGGCCAACCTTCATCTCCTGCACAGCACCGCATAAAGTCGCTCTACCTACATAAGCTCCTCCTTGCGTTCGTGGCACACCTTGTCGTTTAACCTGCCGGCTCGATTAGCTGCGGGTTTGGCTCGGGATCGGGCTGCGCACTGTGGACAGTGAGCGGCCTTGGCGTGATCATGGATGTTGCTGAAGACATCAATGATCGACACCAAGGCCGTGAGGATGAGTGTGCTGGATGACGCTGCCCGCGTCGAGGCTTTAGCGGTGCTGTCCACGTTCCGGACCGAGTTCTACCGCTGTCTGACCGCCCGCGCTGACGTCCTGTTCGAGGTGACTGACGCGCTGTTGTGTACGGACGGGCCGGTCAGGTCGCTGGTCGATCTGGTGTTGGCGCCCGAGCACCGCCGTGGCCACGGCGGCATGTACGACGGGTTGAACTGCGGACGCGTCGACGTCGCGCGGCTGCGGCGCAGCATGGCGGGCCTGCCGGTGCCGCGGGCCGCCGACGGGCGGATCGTCCTCGCTGTCGACGTCAGCCCTTGGCTGCGCTCCGACGCCCAGACCAGCCCGGACCGGTTGTTCTGCCACGTCTACGGCCGAGCCAGGAGCCAGTCGCAGTTGATCCCGGGCTGGCCGTACTCATTCGTCGCGGCCCTGGAAAGCGGCCGGACCTCCTGGACGGCCCTCCTCGACGCCGTCCGGCTCGGCCCGGCCGACGACGCGGCCGCCGTCACTGTCGACCAGCTACGCGCCGTCGTACAACGCCTCATCGCCGCCGGCCACCACGCGCCGGGCGATCCGCGGATCCTGATCGTGTGCGACGCAGGCTACGACATCCCCCGCCTGGCGTTCCTCCTCGCCGACCTGCCCGTGGACCTGCTCGGACGGCTGCGCTCGGACCGGGTGATGGCCCTGCCACCACCCCCACGGCTACCCGGGACGACGGGCCGGCCACCCAAACACGGCCCCGAACTCGCCCTCGCCGACCCTGACACCTGGCCAGCACCGCAAACCGTCACCACCACGCAGACCACCCGCTACGGCACCGCCACCGCGACCGCCTGGGACCGGGTCCACCCACGGCTGACCCGCCGCACCTGCTGGCTCGACCACGACGGCGACCTGCCGATCATCGAAGGCACCCTGATCCGGCTGCAGGTCGACCACCTGCCCGGCGACCGCCACCCGAAACCGGTCTGGCTGTGGACCTCCATCACCGCGGCCACCGGCGCGGACGTGGACCGCAGCTGGCAGTCCTACCTGCGCAGATTCGACCTCGAACACACATTCCGGCTGCTCAAACAGACGCTGGGCTGGACCCAGCCCAAGATCCGCACACCCGACGCGGCTGACCGGTGGACCTGGCTGGTCATCGCCTGCCACACCCAGCTACGCCTCGCCCGCGGCCTCGCCGAGGACCTCCGCCGGCCCTGGGAACGACCCGCCGACCCAGACCGGCTCACCCCAGCCCGGGTCCGCCGCGGGTTTCGCCACATCCACCCGAAGACCACCCACCCCGCCAGTGCACCGAAACCCGGCAAGGCCGGACCCGGACGGCCACCAGGCTCGAAGAACCGGCAACCCGCGCCCAGCTACGACGTCGGGAAGACCGTCAAACGCGCCCGATCCATCACCGAACGACGAGAGCAGACAGGTTAAACGACAAGCTAAGAGCCTGGTAAATAAGGGGTTCGGGCGACCGCCGGATCGGGTGCGAGATCGATGATCGTGCCGGTGCCGGTGCCCGGCGTGGCGGCGTGACATGGGGAAGGGCCTTCGGTACGAGCAAAGGCGACTAAACCAGCACGACCGAAGGACCAACCCTGTCTGTATACCTTGTCGCCGGTGTCGCCGCATCTACCGCCCCGGGCAGCCTCGCCGATCACCTGCCGACCGCCCGGCCACGGCACTATCCGTCCGACACCACGGATGCCGAATGGGCCGTCCTGGCCCCGCACGTGCCGGCCGGGACCGGACGCGGCCGGCCGATCACCTACCCCCGCCGGGACGTGGTGGACGCGATCCGCTACCTCGACCGGACCGGCTGCCAGTGGGATGCGCTGCCCGCCGACTTCCCCCACCACAAGCTGGTCTACCACTACTTCACGACCTGGACCCGCGACGGAACCTTGAACCGGATGCACAACAGTCTGCGTGAACAGGTCCGCGAACAGGTCGAGGGCCGCACCCGGCAGCCGACCGCCGCGCTGGTCGACTCCCAGTCGGTACGCGGCGCGGAGACCGTCGGCCGGCCCGGGCGTGGCTACGACGCGGGGAAGAAGGTCAACGGCCGGAAACGGCACATCGCCGTCGACACCTGCGGACTACTGCTCGCGATCCTGGTCACCGGCGCCAACGTGCAGGACCGCGACGCCGCCCGACGGTCGGGGCGAGCCCTGCGCGGCATTGAGACACAACGTGATCTCGACGCTCATCATGGGCAGCCCCGGCCCGTCGTCTCATCAACCCGATTACACGTTGCTGGGGACGAACCCCATCACCGCTATGCAGGGACAGACGACGGCCGAGGCACCGGCCAAGAGCTTGACACAAAACGACCTACGCATGCCCTGCCGCTGTCCGCGCGTCCCTGGCGCGCACTCTCCATCGCGCGGTAGCAGGCGGCGGGTTTGTCACGCGGTGTGACGACCACTAGCGGGCCCGTCGTTCACCGGGACGGAGGCCCACCGGTTCGGCCACCTGCCAGAAGTCCTTCGAGAGTTGAGCCACCATGTCCTGGAACTCCTCAGCCGGGACAGCCTCACGCAGTGTGGTGAGCACCGCGCGGACGCCGGCACTGGCGAGCACACCGTCGACGCCGGCGCGTGCCGTCACCCGCTGAACGAACTCCCCGAGCCCGAACGACTCGGGGTGTTCCCGAGTCTTGCGCAGGGGATCGTCAAGCCCTTCGGGAAGCTGATCGGCGAGATCATTCGCCTCGCCTCCGCTGATCCGATCTGCCAACGTCTCCAACGTCGCCCGGGCTATCGTCTCCGCCTGATCGGCCGACACCCCTGTCCGCCTGGCCACTGCCTCAACAAAATCCTCGTAGACCACCTGGATCCTCCTCTCGACCAGACCGCCGTCTACCCGTTGCCGACGCCTCGAACCGCTCCGCCGCCTAGGCCGAGTGGAGTGTCCGCCCAGCCTTGCCCGTCATGGAGCCTGGCGGTTTCGCCGTTCCAGCCAGTAGCCGCACAGGGCGAGCGCGATGACGGTGTCCTGGGCGACCAGCGAGGCTGGCAACCCGAGCAGCCGGGACGGCGGGCGCGGGCGCTGTCGGCCGACGAACTGTCACCCATCAACTGGAAGAGATGTGGCCCAGGTCCGTCCCAGCACATGCTTGACGGATGCCCTGGTCTTTGGCCCAGACATCACCGCCGGTGATTGCGCCCTCAGCCAGGCGGAACACCCTCTCATAGCCGATGTGCGGATGTTGAGCAGACGCCAGACCGTGTCGCGCCCGTAGCCGGAGTAGAGAGCCAGCGCTGAAGCAGTGGCGAATGGGTTCCATGCGCCATCGGCATCGACGGCAAGTCAGCTGGCCGTTTGGCCGCCGATCAGCAACAGTGACTTGCCCACCGTCGTGCGCGCGGCAAGTGCGCGGTGGGCGTCAGTGGCCTGCTCCAGCGGGTAGGTGGCGCCGATCGCCGGGCGCAGGCGTCCCTCCGCGGCCCGTTCCAGTGCCAGGCCTAGCAGTTCGCGCACGGTCTTCTGGTTCGGTGGGCCGTCGAGTAGCGGAGCGAGCACCCGTATGCCGCGGCGCGCGGCCGACTCAGGATCCGGTGCGGCGAAGCCGTCGGCGGTGCCGTAGGTGACGAACCGGCCGCCGTCGGCCACCGCGTCCAAGGCGGCCGCGCCGAGCGGGCCACCCGCCCCGTCGTAGACCAGCGCGGCGCCGCCACCGGTCGCCTCACGCACCCGGCGGATCCAGTCCGACCGCGTGTAATCGACGGCAACCTCCGCGCCCAGCTCGCGGGCCAGTGCCAGTTTGACGTCGCTGGATGCGGCGGCGACCACCCGGGCTCCGGCGTCGGCGGCCAGCTGCACCAGCAGTGATCCGGCTCCGCCGGCAGCCGCTGAGACCAGCACCCATTCTCCCTTCTCCGGCGTGCCCAGCCGGTCCAGGCTGAGCGCGGTCACGCCGTCGTGCACCAGCGCGGCCGCCGCCTCGATGGCCAGCCCGTCGGGCACGGGCATGATCTCCTCGACGTGCGCGACGACTCGTTCGGCGTAACCGGTGCTGGTCCGTACGACCACACGCCGACCGATCCATGCCGGGTCCACCCCTTCGCCGGTCTCCACCACCGCGCCCGCTCCTCCGCCACCTGGCACGTACGGCAACATCCGCGGGAAGAAGTCCTGACCCCAGCCGCTGCGCAGCAGGGTGTCGAGGAGAATGACGTCCGCCGCAGCCATGCCGACGACGACCTGGCCGGGTCCGGGCGCCGGGTCGGGCAGTTCCGCGGGGGACAGCACCTCCGGGCCGCCGAACACGGCCACCTGGATTGCGCGCATGTTTAGCACCCTTCACGTGAGGCAGCGTCCTGGCCAGTGTTCAAGCTGAAGCTTGGTTGAGGTCAATGTTCGCGCTCAGGTAGGGAGACCAAGGTCAGCGCAATCGATTCGCGACCTTTCGATGATGATCAGGTGCACACATCTGCCGCGATCCGCGCATGGCGGAGCGTGACGGCGGCCGCTACCGCTCGGCATCCTGATCTTCCGAGATGAGTGCCGTGGCTGCTGTGGAACTTCGACGACGATCAGCAACTGGGTCAACGCCTGCCGCGGCTTGCCGCCCTGTTTCTGGAATTGGGTGGCCTGGCCTGCCGCTGTCAGCCGCATCGGCCGTGGCGGTCGTGGCGGTCGGACGTTGGGTCATCCGAGCCACCGGTCGAACCATGCGCGGGTGCGGCGGAGTACGTCGAGTTGGTGGTTGCGTTCGCGGATCGAGTGGTTCTCTCGGGGATAGACAACGTACTCGTGCTCGACTCCGAACCTGCGTAGCGCGCGGTGGAAGAACTCCGCCTGTGATACCGGAACGTTGGTGTCGTTCTCGCCGTGCAGGATCAGCACCGGCGTGCGGACCTTGGAGGCGTACGAGATCGGGCTGAGCCGGTCGTGGCGGTGTGGACCCGGTCCGTCCCAGCCACTGCTACCGCCGAGGGCCGACTCGAACGGCCCCTGTTCTCCGGTTGCGGCGAGCATTCCCCAGTCGCTGATGCCGGCGCCCATCACGGCGGCCTTGAACCGGTCGGCCTGCCCGACCGCCCAGGCGGCCATGAACCCGCCGTGGCTCCAGCCGCCGATGCCCAGCCGGTCGGGGTCGGCGACGCCATCGGCGATGAGCAGGTCGATGCCGGCGCAGATGTCGGTCCACTCGTCCAGGCCGACCGCACCGGCGACGCGCACCGCGAAGTCGTGGCCGTGCCCTTGGCCGCCGCGCGGGTTCGGCAGAAACACGGCGTAGCCCGCGGTCGCCAGCCACTGGCCGGACGGGTGCCAGCCGAGCATGAGCCGGTCGGCGTGCCGGTCGTACGGGCCGCCGTGGACCAGTGTCACCAGCGGAAATGGCCCGTCCTTGTGGGACCGGCCGGCGGGCAGGATCAGCAGGCCGTCCAGGGCCAGCCCGTCGGATGCCTCGTATGACAGGCGTTCCTGGACACCCCACCGGATGGCGTGGAGTTCGGGCCTGAGGTCGGTCAGCCTCGTCAGCGGCCCGCTCGTGGGGCCGGCGTGGACGTTTCCGGGCTCGTAGGACGTGCTGACGACCGCCGCGACGGCGTCACCGTGCCGGTTTGTGGTCAACGACGTCGCGAGGCCGTCGACCCGGGACACCTCGACGAGGTTGGGCCCGGCTGGATCGAGCCGGTGGATCGCGGTATCGAGCCCGTCGGCGACCAGCACCAGCGGCGGACCGGTGTCGACCTGAACCAGGTTGCTCGGGCAGGCGGTCGTGCCGGCGGTCAGGTTACGGTGCTCGCCCACCGGCCCGTTCACCGGTACGGCGACATCGAGAACCGCGTGTCCGCCCGCCAGAGCGGGCGGGGTCTTCGCGACATATGCCAGGTGCCAGCCGTCGTCGGCGGGCCACCAGACGAGCGACGACGCGTCCGCTGCGGCCGGGCCGAGGTCCCGCGTCACGCCGGTGTCCGGGTCGAGGAGGTGGAGACCGGGCTTGACCAGGCCCGGGTCCACGTCGGGGGTCGACCAGGTGAGGACCGCCAGCGTTCCATCGCCGGGCCGCTGGGCCACCTCGACGACATGGCGATCGCCGAACGTATCCGGTGTCCGGACCTCCCGGCTCCGTACGTCGAGCAGCCGCAGCCGGTCCGGGCGTACGCGTTCGCCCCACACCCGAGCGTCGTCGCGCTCTCTGTCCCGACGTTCGTCCTCAGCGGACGGTTCATCGGCCGCGATCACCACGACCAGGTCCGGATCGGCCAGCGGGAGGTGACCGGACACCCCACCGGCCCAGGACGTGACCGCCTGCACGACACCGTCGACCAGCCCCACCCGGTGCAGTTGCGCCGTGCCACGCTCGGCCCGGTCGGAGAGGAAGTAGATCAACAGCGAATCCGCAGCCCACCGCGGCGCCGAATCGTACGCCTCACCCGAGGTCAATCGTCGCGGAGACCCGGTCCCGTCGACGGCGGCGACCCAGAGTTCGCTGACCAGGTGATCACCAGCCCGCCCGACCGGGGCGACCACGTAGGCGACCCACTTGCCGTCCGGCGACAGCGCCAATGCCTGCGGAACACGACCATCAACCACCAACTCGGCGGTGAGCTGTGCACGGGCCACCGATGCACAGTAGCGATCAACCACCACGGCGGCCAACCGCTGCCGCAACGCCTCAGCAGCATGGCTGCGGCGTCCTCGCAAGCAGTCCCGATCTCGACCAACAACGACAGGAGGAGACGATCTGGCTACTTGATCGGATGCGCACATCTGCCGCGATCCGCGCGCTACGCGGCGTTACGAAGTGCTGACTCGGCCGCCATACGCACATGCCGATGTGCGCGCGCGTGATCATGCCGCGGACGCACGACGTTGCTGGATGCCGGCGTGCCTACCCATTGCAGTACCCTCGGACGACTCATGCGGGCATGGACGGGAGGACGCGGGCGTGTGGACCTCCCGGGAACAACGTCGAGTTTCACCGAGTTCCAGACCCTCGCGCGACTCGCCGCTCAACACGACGAGATCATCCGTCTGCGGGCCGCCGCCACCTCCGCCAGCCGAGTCAGCCGACTTCCGCAACGGGCAGCGACCATCGGCTCATGCAACTGACCGAGCGACCAGGCCGACAGCGAAGCGGCGTCGGTGTTCGGACAAGGGAGGGGGGTCGGCACCAAGATACGACGGAAACCGGCAACCAGTGATCTTGAGTTGAACTTGCCGCAGGTGAGGTGCTGGGGCGGATCGGCGTCGGCTGCCCGACCAGGGACAGCGATGCGCAAACGCAGCCGGAGGCCCGATCTTGTGTCACCGTTCGCAGTGGACTTCTTCGCGTACCGCTCAGATCGGTCAACGGCGCACCCGATAGCGCAGGTGAAGCACCCGGTTGCCCTGAATCACCACGTCAGGATCCTCCAACAGATGCTGCGCGTCGACCGACCCGAAGTAGCGCTTGCCGGACCCGAACACGACGGGCACGACGTCCATGCGCACCTCGTCGATCAGGCCCGCGGCAAGCACCTGGCCACCGACGTCGCCAGCGGCGACCTCGACCATGCGGTCACCCGCAAGCTCCTGCGCCTTGGCCACGGCTGCCTCGACGCCGTCGACGAAGTGAAACGGCGCCTCCGGGTCCCAGCCCTCGGGCTCCGGCCGGTGCGTCACGACGACCACGTGGTCGATCCCGCCCGGAGGCTTCCCGTCCCAGCCGTCCGTCATGTCGAAGACGTGGCGGCCGACGATTGTCGCCCCGATCTAGTCCCAGTACGGCCGGGTGTAGTCGTAGGACGTCTGCGACACCTTCACCTCGCCGCTCTCGTCCAACGGGACGTCACCGCTGGACAACCATTCGAACAGCGGTCCGGGCTGGTCATTCTCGTCCGCGACGAAGCCGTCCACCGACACCGAGCTGTACATGACCACCTTGCCCACGGGGCTCTCCTCTGCTTTGGGATGCCCCTAAATTAGCGTGTCGTGAGCTGTCGCTCTTGTAAGAAATCAATCCGCCGGCAGCGGCCAGCCGTCCAGCGCGTGGCCGGGATGTTCGCGCAGGAACCGCCGCCGGACTTCGACGTACCGGGTCGGCGTGAGCCCGGTGAACGCCCGGAACTCGTGGCCGAAGTGGGCCTGGTCGAAGTAGCCTGCGCCACCGGCGAGGTCGCCCCAGTCGATCGGAACGGCGGGGTTGATCGCGAACACGGTGGCGGCGAAGCGGTAGGTGCGGGCCAGCCGCTTCGGCGTGACGCCGATGAGCTCCTTGAACCGCTGTGCCAGATGAGTGCTGCTGACACCGGCTGCCACGCTCAGGTCGCCAATCGCCACCGCACCGCTGGTCGCCGCGATGACGCTGCTCGTATGGCTGACCAGCCCCAGGCCGGCGGTCTCGCACAGCCGTCGCATCAGCTCCTCCTCGAGCAGCGTCAGCATCTCGTGCGGTCCGTCCGCCGTGGCCAGCCGGTCTCGCAGCTCAGCAATGGCGGGCCGGCCCCAAACCTGCTCTACCGTCACCGGCCGGTCACACAGCTCGGCCGCGGGCATCGGCAGGAACGGCGCCAGCCCCCACGGCTTGAAGTGCACGCCGACGGACCGGGTCCGGCGTGGGTAGCCGAACTCCAACGCGCGGGTGGGCGTGGTGACCACGCAGCCGTCGGCGTACTCGGCCGTCTCGATGTCGGTGCCGGCGCGGATGCGGAACGGCGCCCCGAGGTTGACGATGAGCAACGCCGCCGGCATCGGCGGCAGCGTCAGCCGGGCGTACGGCGGCGCACCCTCCAGGTAGTAAAGGTCGTCGATCAGCCCGTCCAGCGGCGGTCGCGACACTCTGGACACGTACTCCACGCGCACAGCATCGCCGACGCCCCGCCGGCATCGCGCGCCGGGACCCTCTGTGGCAACCTTGAAGGAGGCGGCCTGAGCTGCTGAAACTCTGACCCGTGAGGGCGTGCAAGGAGATCCACCCCCGTGACATTGCATCATCCGGAACCCGACCCCGAGGTACCAGCAAAGCCCCGAACAAGGACATACACCGCCGCGTACAAGGCGCGGATCCTGGCCGAGTACGAGACCCTCGACAAGGCCGGCAAGGGTGCCCTGCTTCGTCGGGAAGGCCTGTACACGTCGCTGCTCGCGGCGTGGAAGCACCAGCGTGACGCCGGCGCCCGCGAGGCCCTGGCCAAGCCGGCCGGGCGACCGAAGACCGACCCCGCGGTGCGGG
>NZ_QGKS01000375.1 GCF_003172935.1 Micromonospora sicca
ATCATGACGGGTGACGCCGGCTCGGGGACGCGGGAGTTGCTGCTGGTCCTCGCGGTGGCGGGGGCGGGTCTGCTGCTCGCCATGGTCGCCGCGTTCGGTCCCTGGCACCCGACCGCGGACCGGGCCGCCCGGGCCGGGCTGGTCGTGCTGCACAGCCCGACCGGGCGGGTCGGCGGGCCGAGCACGAGCTGAGCCGCGCCGCCGGCCGGCCGGTGCCGGGAGCGGCGCCGTCAGCGCGTCCCGGCGCGGTCCACCAGCAGGTCGGCGAGGGTGGTCCGGTCCACCACCAGGGCGATCGCGCCGTCCACCGCGAGCCAGACGTCCCGCAGCCCGGTGGCCACCCCGTGGTAGCCGGCGCGGTCCGCCGGCAGGCCCCGCACGCTGGTCAGCGAGCCGCCGACCGCGCGCAGCACGTCGCCCACGCTGATCTGGTCGGCGGGGCGGGTCAGGGCGTAGCCGCCCTCGGTGCCCCGGTGGCTGTGGAGCAGCCCGGCCCGCCGCAGGTCGAGCAGGATGCCCTGGAGGAAGCTGAGCGGGATGTCCTGGCGCTCGGCCAGGCTCGCCGCCTTGACCAGCTCGCCGCCACCGTTGGCCGCGCCGTCGGGGGACCCGGCGGTGTCGGCGACGGCGAGCATGGCCCGGAGCGCGTAGTCGGCTCTCGCGGAGACGTACACGGGCTCAGTTGCCGGCCTGGTCCAGCACGCCCCAGCGGCGCCGGATCGCCTTGTCCGCGGCGCCGAACGCGGCGTCCACCAGGATGCCCACCACCAGGATGACGATCATGATCGCCATCAGCCGGGGCGCGTCGGAGAAGTCCCGCGCGTAGGTGAGCTGGGCGCCGATGGACGTCCTCTCGGCGATGACCACCAGCAGCTCGCCGGCCATCAGGCTGCGCCAGGCGAACGCCCACCCCTGCTTCAGTCCGGCCACGATGGCCGGCAACGCGGCGGGCGCGATGACGTACCGGTAGAGGTTGAGCCCGCGGGCGCCGATGTTGCGGCCGGCCCGGATCAGCAGCGGTGGCACGTAGTCGACGCCGTGGATGACGCCGTTGGCGACGGACGGCGCCGCGCCGAGCACCACCACGAAGAAGATCGCCTGCTCGGTGAGCCCGAAGAGCAGGATGGCCAGCGGGAACCAGGCGATCGAGGGCATGGTCTGCAGCGCGGTGATCATGGAGCCGAGCGCGGCCCGGAGCACCTTCACCCGGGCCACGGCCAGCCCGAGCACCAGGCCGACGGCGACGGCGGCGGCGAAGCCGACCGCGGCCCGCCGGCCGGTGGTGGCCAGACCGTCCCAGAACGCGGCGGTGAGCACATAGTGGCCCAGGTCCGCGCAGACCGTGGCCGGCGGGGAAAGCGCCCACTCGTCCTTCCAGCCGGTCCAGACCACGGCCTGCCAGAGCCCGATGGTCAGCGCCAGGGCGGCCAGCTTCGGCCAGGTCGCCGACCAGAACCGGCGTACCCGGGACGGTCCCTTCTCCCGGCCGGCAATCTCCAGCGCGTCCAGGCCGGAGATCTCCGCGTCGGTACGCGGAGCCCCGGCGAGCGTGTCACTGGCCATGGCGGCCCACCTCCGTACGCAGCCGGTCGGTGACCTCGGCGGCGATGTTCGCGATCTCGGGCGAGTCGATGCGTCGGGGCCGGGGCACGTCGACCGGGGTCGAATAGATGATCCGGCCGGGCCGGCTGGAGAGCAGGATGATCCGGTCGGCGAGCCGGGCGGCCTCGCGGACGTTGTGCGTCACGAAGAGCACGGTGAGCTTCCGCTCGGACCAGATCCGCTCCAGCTCGTCGTGCAGGATGTCCCGGGTCATCGCGTCGAGCGCGCCGAACGGCTCGTCCATCAGCAGCACCGGGGTGTCCAGGGCGAGGGTGCGGGCCAGCGCGACCCGCTGCCGCATGCCGCCGGAGAGCTGGTGCGGCCGCTTGCGGCCGAACTCGGACAGGTGGACCGTGCGCAGCAGCTCGGCGACCTTCGCGCGGCGTTCGGCCCGGGGCAGCCCGCGCAGCTTCAGCGGCACCTCGAGGTTGGCCTCGACGGTGAGCCAGGGAAAGAGCGCCGGCTCCTGGAACATCAGGCCCGGGTTGACCCCCTCGTCGAGGTCGATCCGCCCGCCGCTGGCCCGGTCCAGGCCGGCGACCAGGTTGAGCAGCGTGCTCTTGCCGCAGCCGGAGGCGCCGACCAGGCAGACGAACTCGCCGGGCGCGACGTCCAGCGACACCCCGTCCAGGGCCAGGACGGCGTTCTCGCCCTGGCCGTACACCTTGGTCACGCCGCGCAGCGCGACCGAGCCGGTCGCACTGCGCGGCGTCGTGGTGGTCGACGTCACGGCTGGCTGACCTCGGACTTGCCCTCGGCCTTCAGCACCTCGTTGAGGAACTTCAGGTCGTAGAGGCCGTTCAGGTCGACCGGCTGGGTCAGCTCGACGGCGACCGCGTGGTCCAGGCCGGCCTTCAGCGAGGAGGCGATCGGGTCGTTGGTGAACTCCAGGGTCGGCCACGCCTGCCTGATCAGCTTGACGTCCAGCGGCTTGCCGGTGATCTTGCCGATGTGGTCGGAGATGGCCTGCTGCGCCTCGTCCGGCTTGCTGTGGACGAACTCGTTCGCCGCGACCTGCCCCTCGACCAGCTTCTTCACCACGTCCGGATGGGCCTTGAGGAACTTGGTGCTGACGATCAGGTTGGTGATGACGAACTTCTTGTCCGGCCACAGGTCCCGCTCGTCGACCAGGACCTTGCCGCCGGCGTTGACCAGGCGGGAGACGAAGGGCTCCGGCACCCAGGCGCCGTCGATGGCGCCGCTGGCGAAGGTCTCCACCGTCTGCGCGTTCTCCTGCGGGACGACCTTGACGTCGCCGCCGCCCTGCTTGGTGGTCTTCAGGCCCTTGTCCTTGAGCCAGTAGCGCAGCGCCACGTCCTGGGTGTTGCCGAGCTGCGGGGTGGCGATCTTCTTGCCGCGCAGCTGCTCGACCGTGGTGATCTCCGGCTTGACCACCAGGGCCACGCCGCCGGAGGCGGCGCCGGAGACGACCCGGACGGCTTCGCCCTTGGACTTGGAGAAGGCGTTCACGGTCGGGTTCGGACCGATGTACGTGGCGTCGAGCGCGCCGGAGAAGATCGCCTCGATCGCGGCCGGCCCGGCGTTGAAGGTCTTCGTCTCCAGCGTGACGTCGCTGCCCAGCTTCTCGGCGAAGATGCCCTTCTGTACGCCGACCACGGCGGGGGCGTGGGTGATGTTGGGGAAGTAACCGAGCCGCAGGGTGACCGGGCCGGACTTGCCGGCGGCGCCGTCGCTGTCGTCGCCACAGGCGGCCGTGGCGCCCAAGGTGGCCGCGCCGACGACGGCGAGCGTGGCGAGGGAGACCAGCCGGCGGAAGGGGAGCCGTCTCATCATTGTCCAATCCACAGTATTCCTACTTAGTTGGTAGGAAGAGTGGGGCAGGTCGTGGCCGGCGTCAAGACCGATCCACGATCCGGGACGCCTCGCTCCGGCGTTCTCGGCAATTCCCACCCGTTCAGTGGACTTCGCGGCGCCGGTCGGGCCACCGGCGGGACCGCCGTCCGGGCCGCCGCCGGAATCCGCCCGGCACACTGCCCACAGCTGCGCCGAGGAGCCGGGTACGCGGGGGGCCGACGCGCTACTGTCGATCTCGTGCCGACGCGGAGAGCGAAGATTCCAGCGACGAAGTACCCGGTCGAGCGGTTCAGCCTCGACAACGGCCTGCGGGTGGTGCTCACCCCCGACCGCAGCGCCCCGGTGATCGGGGTGGCGGTGGTCTACGACGTCGGCATCCGCTCCGAACCCGAGGGACGCACCGGCTTCGCCCACCTCTTCGAGCACCTGATGTTCCAGGGCTCGGAGAACCTCGAGAAGCTGGCCCACTTCCGGCACGTCCAGGGCGCCGGGGGCACCTTCAACGGCTCCACCCACCTGGACTACACCGACTACTTCGAGACCCTGCCGAGCAACGCGCTGGAGCGCGCGCTGTTCCTGGAGGCCGACCGGATGCGCGGCCCCCGCCTGACCGAGGAGAACCTGCGCAACCAGGTCGACGTGGTCAAGGAGGAGATCCGGGTCAACGTGCTCAACCGCCCGTACGGCGGGTTCCCCTGGCTGACCCTGCCGCCGGTCATGTTCGACACCTTCCCCAACGCGCACGACGGGTACGGCTCCTTCGACGACCTGGAGTCGGCCACCGTCGCCGACGCGGCCGACTTCTTCCGCCGCTACTACGCCAGCGGCAACGCGGTCCTCGCGGTCAGCGGGGACGTCGACGTGGCCGAGGCGACCGAGCTGATCCAGCGGCACTTCGGGGACGTGCCGGCCCGGCCCGCCCCACGGCGCCCCGACTTCACCGAGCCCGACCTGACCGCCGAGCGGCGCGCGTCGTACCCCGACAAGCTGGCGCCGCTGCCGGCGGTGGCCGGGGCCTGGCGGGTGCCCGACCCGGTCGACGACTTCGCCGGCTACCTGCCCTACGTCGTGCTGGCCGAGGTGCTCACCGACGGAGACGCGTCCCGGCTGGTCGAGCGGCTGGTCCAGCGGGACCGGACGGTCACCAGCCTCGGCGGCTACCTGGGCTTCATGGGCGACCCGTTCGACGTACGCGACCCCACGGCCCTGCTGCTCCAGGCGCACCTGCCGCCCGGCGGCGACGTGGACAAGGTGCTGCGCACCATCGACGAGGAGCTGGACCGGCTGGCCACCGACGGGCTGACCGAGGGCGAACTGGCCCGTACCCAGGCGCGCATGGCCACCCACCTGCTGCGCGACACCGACGCGGTGCTCGGCCGGGCGCTGCGGATGGCCGTGCTGGAGCAGCAGCGCGGCGAGCCGGGCCTGCTCAACGAGCTGCCCCGGCTGGTCGGCGAGGTCACCGAGGAGCAGGTCCGCGCCGCCGCCGCCACCCTGCGGCCGGAGCGCCGCGCGTCCATCGAGGTCATCGCCGGAGGTGCCAGGTGAGCGCGAGGAGCGAGCCGGGGTTGCGAGCACCGCAGTCGCGAACGGAGGCGGGTCAGTGACGGCAACCGTGGAGACCGGGACGCGGCCGCTGCCGCCGCTCGGCCCGAACCGCAAGCTCAAGCTGCCCAAGCAGGCCGAGCGCACGCTCGCCAACGGGCTCACCGTGATCGCCGTACGCCGGCCGGCGGTGCCCCTGGTGGAGCTGCGGCTCTGGATGCCGTTCGGGCGCACCCACCTGGCCCGCGGCGCGATGCTCGCGGAGACCATCCTCTCCGGCACCGCGACGATGACCGCGAATCAGATCGCCGCCGAGCTGCAGCGGGTCGGCGGCGGGCTCTCCGCCGGGGTCGACCCGGACCGGCTGATGCTCTCCGGGGCCGGCCTGGTCACCGGGCTGGACCGGATGCTGGAGATCCTCGCCGACGTGCTGACCGGGGCCACCTACCCCGCGGAGTGGGTCGACACCGAGCGGGACCGGCTGGTCGACCGGATCCAGGTGGCGCAGAGCCAGCCCGCGCACCTGGCCCGTACCGCGCTGCTGAAGCGGATCTACGGCCGGCACCCCTACGCCGTCCAGACACCGGAGCCCGACCAGGTCCGCGCGGTCCGCCCGCCGGCCCTGCGCAAGCTGCACGCCGAGCGGGTGCACCCGGCCGGCGCGGTGCTGGTGCTGGTCGGCGACGTGCAGCCGGAACGCGCGGTGGACGCCGCCGAGCAGGCGCTCGGCGGTTGGCGCGGGGGCGGGCACCCCGCCGAGCTGCCGCCCGCCCCGCCGCTGGAGCCCGGTCCGCTGCTGCTGGTCGACCGCCCCGGCTCGGTGCAGTCGTCGCTTCGGCTCGCGCTGCCGGCGGTCCCGCGCACCCACCCCGACCACGCCGCGCTGCAGCTGGCCAACCTGGTCTTCGGCGGCTACTTCTCCTCCCGCTGGGTGGAGAACATTCGGGAGGACAAGGGCTACACGTACGGCCCGCA
This sequence comes from Micromonospora sicca, assembly GCF_003172935.1. GTDB lineage: Bacteria > Actinomycetota > Actinomycetes > Mycobacteriales > Micromonosporaceae > Micromonospora > Micromonospora sicca. The sequence goes on from NZ_QGKS01000375.1 coordinate 5,938, forward strand.
CTCGCTGGTCGAGCACTCGGTGGCCGGATCGGTGCTGGTCGCCGGCGCCGAGGTGGCCACCGAGGTCACCGCCCCGGCGCTGCTGGAGACCATGTACGAGCTGGGCCGGCTGGCGTCGTTGCCGGTGCGGCCGGAGGAGCTGGAGCAGGCCCGCCAGTACGCCCTCGGCACACTCCAGCTCGGCATGTCCACCCAGGCCGGGCTCGCCTCGCTGACCAGCGCGTACGCCGGCAACGGGCTGCGCCTGGACTTCCTTGCCGAGCACGCCGCCCGGTTGGCGAAGGCGACCGTTGCGGACGTCGCCGAGGCCGGGGCGCGCTACCTGTCCCCGGCGAAGGCGGTCACCGTCGTGCTCGGTGACGCCGACCGGGTCGCCGGGGCGCTGTCCGCCCTCACCCCGGTGCGCACGGAGTCGGCGTGACCGGTGAGGCCGCCCCGCCGCTGGCCCGGTCCACCCTGGACCGGGCGGCGCACCGGCGTACCGACCCGGGCTGGCTCGCCGAGGCGTGGCAGCGGGCCCGGGTGCTGGTGCTGGACTCGACCGACGACGGCCGCGCGCTGGTCCGGGGCGAGGCGGCCCCGCCGGAGCTGGTGCTGCTCGACTCCGGCGAGCTGCCCGAGGTGCCCCGGTCGATGCCGATGTTCCTCGGCGTCGAGCCGGACGGGGTGCCGGTCTTCGCGGTGGACGCGCCGCTGCCGGCGCTGCCCGGTGCCCGGGCGGTCAACCTGCGCGAGGTGGGTCATCTGCTCGTCGACCGGGACGCGGGCATCTTCACCACTGCGCTCGCGCTGCTGAACTGGCACCTCCGGCACGGCTACTCGTCCTCGACCGGGCAGCCGACCCAGGTGGACGAGGCGGGCTGGTCGCGGATCGACCCGGACGGCGGCCGGGTGTGGCCGCGTACCGACCCGGCGATGATCGTGCTATTGCACGACGGGGTCGCCGGGCCGGAGGGGCGCTGCCTGCTCGGCAACAACGCCACCTGGCCGAGCACTCCCGGGCAGCGTCGCTTCTCCTGCCTCGCCGGGTACGTCGAGCCGGGGGAGTCGGCGGAGGCCGCCGTGCTGCGCGAGGTCCGCGAGGAGGTCGGCGTCGGGGTCGAGGAGATCGCGTACGCGGGCAGCCAGTCCTGGCCGTTCCCGGGCTCGCTGATGCTCGGCTACCTGGCCCGCGCCGACGCCGACGAGCCGGTACGCGTCGATCCGGCGGAGATCGCCCATGCCCGCTGGTTCACCCGGCGCGAGATCGGCGCCGCCCTGGCCGGGCGCCCGGTCGACGCGGGCGAGGGCAACCTGCTGGTCCTGCCGCCGCCCTCCTCGATCGCGCTCTTCCTGATCCACCGCTGGCTCGACGGCCACTGCTGACGCGGGGCCGGGCGCGGTCCCGGCCCGTGACCGTCGTTGCCGCGAGGGTCACGGGCCGGGAACACGGGCCGTCGTGGTCGGCTGGGGCAAGGAACACGGCGGGGGAAGCCGGTCCGGCCACGACGGACGTCAGGTGCGGGTCAGGTGCGCTCCCAGCGGTACGGCTGCCCGGGGTCGGGTTCGGCGAGGGGCACCACCTTGACCCGTTGCCGGCCGGAGCGGACCGCCCCGACGGTGGCCAGGGCCCGGGCCAGCACCAGCGCGGCCTCGCGGTCCTCGGCGTGCACGACCTGGCGGCGGGGTTCCGGTGTGGTGGTCTCGTCCCGCAGCCGGCCACCGCCGGCCCAGGCGGCCGCGATGTCGTTGTCGGCGGCGGTGCGGATGTCGGTGCGAACGATCAGGAACCGCATGGGTGTCCCCCGGACGGATCGCGACGGACGAGTACGCGCTGGAACTTCCACGTCACTCTTTCGTCATGTTACGCCCGGTGGTCGTCCCAGCAAGTGAAACTCGACGATCCCCGGCGGGGTAGACCGATCGGAGGACCCCTGGTCAGGACGGTCGTCGGCAGTGGACACGCGAGAGGGCCGCCGGCGCTGCGCCGACGGCCCCTCGGTCATCGGCGGATCAGTTCAGATCGAACTGTCCGTTCTTCGCGCCGGCGATGAAGCCGAGCCAGCCGGTCCGGTTGAACAGCAGCACCGGGCCACCCCGGTCCTTGCTGTCCCGCAGGGCGACGGCCGCCGGCCCGGTCCGCAGCGGGGCGACCTCCACGCAGTTGGAGGTCTGGCTGCGGGTGCTGGTGCGCCACGGCGCATCGGCGAGCTGCTGGGCGAGGCCGGCCGGGCTGTTGCGGATCTCGTTCATGGTCCTGCTCCTGCTCTGGAGTGCTCCGATGGGGGCGAGTGACGCCGCAGGCCGGACGGATCCGTCCCCTCGTGGGGTCACCGATCCGTCGTGAGGCGCCCCGAGTTCCGGCGGCGCTGGACCGGCGCCGTTGCCGGGCCGTACGCCGCCGTGGCCTCGGGTGCCGTGTCGGTCAGCCGCCCCGTCGCCTCGATGAGCCAGGAGAGGGTGTCCGATGCGGAGAGCGCCGCCGAGCATAGCCACTCGAACGCCACTTTATAGCGATTTAGGGCGTTTGCCTCGGTCGACATGACGTCGGTGAAGCCACCTTCGATCGCGAGCGTCTCCGGATCGAGCGGATCGGCGAACCGGTAGACCGAGAAGGCGGTCGGCGGGAGGTACCAGTCGGCGATCCGGGTGTCCCGCAGCAGCAGGTGCAGCGTGACGTTCGGCAGCATGGCCAGCTCGCAGAGGTGCACGATCTGCTCGTGCAGCACCTCGGGCGGCCCGGCTCGCCAGCCGAGGGCCGCGTCCTCCAGGACCGCGGTGTAGCGGGGCGCGTCGGGGGAGCGGGTCAGCAGCGACTGCCGGGCCTGCCGGGCGCGTACCTCGGTCTCCGGGTCCTCGCCGGTCTCCGGGTCGCCGGCCTGCTCGGCGACCTGGGCCGCGGAGATGATCCGGTGCCGGGCGTAACCCGGGGTCTGCAGCAGCCCGGGCACGATCACCGGGTTGTACTCCGAGATCTCCGCGCAGCCCGCCTCCAGCTCGGCGAAGCCGCGCTGCTGCTGGGTCATCACCGGGAAGTTGCGCAGCCAGCCGCGCATGTCGCCGGCCTCCTGGGTGATCCCCAGCAGCTCCTCGTGCAGTTCGTCCTCGGCCCCGTAGAGGGCGAGCAGGTCCCGGACGTCGTCCGGATCCGGGCGGCTGCGGCCGTTCTCCAGCCGGGACAACTTGGACGCGGAGGCCCAGCCGACCCGCTCGATGACCTGGTCCCCGGTGAGACCAGCTGCCTCGCGCAGCCGGCGCAACTCGGTGCCGAGCCTGCGCCGGCGCAGGATCGGGCTCGGTACGGCAGGAGGCACGATGTCCTCTTCTCCGTCGACCGCCGCAGGAGGCGACGGTAACTGTATGGAATTCGCCCCCCACGGCCAGTATGGACGGCGCGACCGGTGTCGGAGGTTCCGGCGAGGGCGTGTCTCGCGAGAAAAAGAGGACCGTGGAGAGGTGCCGGCCGCCCGACGACGGCGTCCCGGCCGGCACCGCCCCCGACG
>NZ_QGKS01000295.1 GCF_003172935.1 Micromonospora sicca
GCTCGAAACACGGGGTTCTCCTTGGGGTGGGTACGGGACGACGGATGCTGACGATCGGCGGGCGCGGCGGGAAAGGGGATGGTGCGATCAGCCGCGGCGCCACTTCTGGTTGGCGGTGCCGGCGCAGTCCCACAGCTGCAGGCGGGCGCCGTCGGAGTTGTTCCAGTCCTTGATGTCGACGCACTTGTTGGCCTGCGGGTTGACCAGGTCGCCGGCGGCGGAGAGGACGAACTGCTGGGCCGGGTTTCCGCTGCAGGTGGCGATCTGGATGGTGGCGCCGTTGGCGGTGGAGCCCCAGGCCACGTCCATGCACATGTTGTTCTGGCTGCGCAGCGTTCCGCCGGTGAAGGTCCAGGCCTGCGCGGCGGTGCCGTTGCAGGTCCACGTCTGCAGCGGAACGCCGTCGGAGAAGTTGGAGTACGGCACGTCGATGCACCGGTTGTTCCAATTGCTGATCAACCGGTCACCGCCGCCGCTGGTGGTCAGCGACAGGCCGTAGGCGGCGAGGATCTCGTTGACCGGCTGGAACCAGGTGGCGCCGCCGGTGGAGCAGTTGCCGGAGCCGCCGGAGGTGACGCCCTGGGCCTGGTTGCCGGAGATCCAGGAACCACCCGAGTCGCCGCCCTCCGCGCACGCGTTGCTGCGACTGAGGCCGTACACCGCGCCCTGCGCGTAGTTGACCGTCTCGTTGCGGCCGAGGATGGTCCCGCAGCGCCATCCGGTGGTGCGGCCGGAGCGGCAGACCGAGCTGCCGATTGCCGCGTCCTGGGAGCCGGCCACCGCCACGTTGCCGCCCGAGTAGTTGTTGACCCAGGGCCGCGGCGTCCAGTCGCCGTTGGTGCGGACCCAGGCGTAGTCGTCGCCGGGGAACGACGAGCCGACGAACGTGCCCTGCGCGACGTTGTTGAAGCCGAGGGTCGGGCTGCCGGGCCGGCCACAGTGGCCGGCGGTGACGAAGCCGCCGGCGACGGCGAAGCCGACCGAGCAGAGGGTGTTGCCGTTGATGACGTACTGGTCACCGCCGCGGATGTCGTACTTCAGGCGGGGCGCGTCGGCGGACTCGGCGACGGTCACCGCACTCGCGGCCAGCCCGCTGGCATGGGCGAAGGAGCGCGCCTCCGCGGTGGCGCCGGGCCGGGCCGTCACCACGACCGCGTTGCGTGCCACATCGACGTACCAGCCGTAGACGCTGCGCGGGTCCGCCTTCGCCCGGCTGCGGTCCAGGGACCGCTTGGCCGCGTCGAGGGCGCGCTCGTCGCGGGCCACGACCTTTGGATCAGCGCCCTCGGCCCGGACGGCCGGGGCGAGCGCCGGATCGGTGACGGCCACGGTCAGGCGTCGACCGCCGGGCGGGATCCACGCCCCGGCGAAGGCTCCACCGAGCCGGGCGCGGAGGCGCTTCTCGACGGTCGGGGCGGCGGCCTCGACCCGCAGGCGGGTGCCGAGCTGCGCGTCGGTCAGGCCGAGGTCGCGGCGCATCGCCTCGGCCACCGCCGGGGCGATGCCGGCCGCCGCCGCCTCGGCGGCCGGCGGAGCGGCGGGGCGACCGGCGTCGGCCCGGGCCGCCGGCGGGGAGAGGCTCACCAGCGCCAGGGCCGCGGTGGCGGCGCCGAGCGCGCGCAGGGTTCGAGACATGAACGTCCTCCGGGGGTACGAGGTGCGACCGAAAGGTGGACCGGGGCCCGAAAGCTGAGAGCGCTCTCCAACAGATGTTCATCGATGTGTACGGTATTTGTCAACACTGTTGCCAGTAGATTGCGGATTGCTCGCCGCAACGAACTGTCCAGAGTGGTCGGACGGTGACCGGGCGTCGCCTCGGGGGCCACGGGGCAGCCGCTACGAGGTCGCCTGCCCGACGGGTCGGCGGCGATCCCGGCACACTCAGGCGGGCGGATACCCAGCCCGACGGGAAGGTGAGCGACGCGCGAGGGCCCAGTCGGCGAGGGCGGGTTCGCTGGTGATGTGGTCGAGGCCGATGATCGCGGCGCCGCGCAGTGGCCCGTCGTCGCCGTGCGCGGCGTCGACGACGGGTGGGGGCTGGGCGCGGTGGAAGGCCATGAGGCCGTCGGTGTAGGCGCCTTCGAACGCGGCCGGCGCGGTGTGCCGGATGGCGGGACCGAGTCCGCCGAGGGTGACGAGGTGGGGGTCGTGCATGTTGGTCAAGCCGGCGATGCCGGTGGCGAGGGCTTGCGCGACGGCGGTGACGGCCTGCCGCGCGCGGGCGTCGTCAGCGGCACGGTCGAGGATCTGGCGGGCGTAGGTGCGGGGATCGGCCGGGGCCGGTTCGCCGAGATGGCGGGCGAGGGCACGGCCGTCGACGTCGAGGTCCCAGCAGCCGCGGGCCCCACAGGGGCAGTGCCGGCGGCGGTCGCCGAGGGGCAGGTGTCCGTATTCGCCGGCGGCGCCGTGGGCTCCGGTGACCGGGGTCCCGTCGATGGTCAGGGTGCCGCCGATGCCGACCTCGACGATGAGGTGGAGGGCGGTGCCGGCGGTGGTGGCCGCGCCGGTGCGGGCTTCGGCGACGCCGGCGAGGGTGGCGTCGTTGCCGACCAGCAGCGGTAGCGATGGGTCGACGGTGATCGTACTGAGATCCACCGCTCCCCAACCGAGCGTTGCGGCCTGCACGAGGCGCCGGTCGTGGACGGTGCCGGCGACCGCGAGGGAGACGGCTCGGAGCCGGTCGCCGTATCGGCTACGGGCCTGGGCGACGGTCTGACGCACCGCCGCCAGCACGGTCGCGGGCCTGCGGCTGCGATGCGCCTGGCGGCGCACGTCGTGCGGTTGCCCGTCGACGGTCACGACGGCGTGCTGCCAGTCCTCCTGGCGCAGCTCGGCGGCGAGGACCACCGGGCCTTCGGGATGCGGCTGCAGCACGGTGGTGGGCCGGCCGCGCCCGCGAACGGGGGCCGCGGCCTCGGTGAGCAGCCGCAGCTCCCGCATCCGGGCCGTGATCTCGGTGGCGAACCCGCTGGTCAGGTGCAGCTCACGGGCCAGCTCCGCTCGGGTGATCCCGGGTCGGCGCGACATCACGGCCAGCACCTGTGACGCGGTGTGGTAACGGGCCGCGCCGGCGCGTTGTCGGGAAGGGCTTGCCATGGAAGGAGCACACCGCCTTATCCTCGTATGACGAGCATATTAGGGGAGGCTGTTGTGGGGCTGCTGGACATGGACGGCGCCGGGGCGGTTGTCGGGGACCTGTCGGCGGTGGATGCCGTGCTGCTGGACATGGACGGCACCCTGGTCGACTCCGACGCCGCGGTGGAGCGGGCGTGGCGGGTGTGGGCCGGCGAGTACGACGTCGACCCGGAGTCGGCCTTGGCGATCGCGCACGGCAGCCCGGCCGACCGTACCGTCCGCCGGTTGCTGCCCCACCTCGACGACGCGGCGGTGGCGGCGTCCGCGGCACGGCAGTTGGAGCTCCAGTACGACGACCTGTCCGACGTCACCGCCACGCGCGGCGCACTCGAACTGCTGGCGACGCTGGCCCGGTTCCGGCTGCCGTGGGCGGTGGTGACCAGCGCGGACACCCGCCTGGCCAAGGCGCGGCTGGCCGCCGCCGGCATCGACGCGCCCGTGCTGGTCACGGTCGACGACGTCAGCGTCGGCAAGCCGGACCCGCAGGGCTACCTGCGCGCTGCCCTGCTGCTGGACGTGCCCCCCGAGCGTTGCCTGGTCGTCGAGGACGCCGCGGTCGGAGTCCAGGCCGGGCGCGCGGCGGGCGCCCTGACGGCCGCCCTGAAGGGTGTCGACGCGGACCTGCGGGTCGCGGATCTGGCGCAGCTGGCGCACCTGGTGACCCGGTCGCGCCGGTGACGGTGGCGGCGCGACCCGCCGGCCAACTCGGTGTGCCTGCCCTCCTGCGGCGAGAGCCTGGGCGGCGACGGCGCACGCGTACGCCTCCCGTCCGGGCATCGATGTCGTACTGCTGGCCGTCGCCCGCAACCCCGTCCGACGTTTCCCCCGGTCGTCGGGTTTGAGATTCGGCTCGACGGGAGAAGTGCTGCTCGCGCGGGCAAGGCGGCCCGCGGGCTCTCAGGAGGTAACCATGTCACGGACACTGCGGGTGACTGCGCTGGCCGGGGTCCTCACCCTGGCGATCAGCGGTTGCGGGGGAGTCGGCGGCGGCGACAGCGGTGGCGGCGGATCGAAGGGTACGGGGGCGCTGACCACCATGGGCTTCGGCCTGTCGGACGAGATCGCCAAGACCCGGGTGGACGCGTTCAAACGGGACAACCCGAACGTCGATTTGAAGATCACCGAGGGTGCCTTCGACGAGCAGCAGTTCCTCTCGGCGGTCGCCTCGGGCAACCCGCCGGACCTGGTGTACATGGACCGCAAGCTGATCGGCACGTACGCCAAGCGCGGCTCGATCCAACCCTTGACCGACTGCGTCGACAAGCAGCAGATCGACCTCGGGCAGTACCGGCAGGCCGCCAAGGACCAGGTCACCCTGGACGGCATCGTCTACGGCATCCCCGAGTTCTCCCAGGTGCGCGTGGTCTACCTCAACGAGACACTGCTCAAGCAGGCCGGGCTGACCGCCGACGACGTGGACCTGTCGGACTGGGCGGCGCTGCCGGCGCTCAACGCCAAACTGGCCAAGGTCACCGGCGGCAAGCTCACCAGGATCGGCATCGACCCGAAGATCCCCGAGTTCCTGCCGATGTGGGTCAAGGCCAACGGCGCCGAGATGATCTCGGCCGACGGCGCGAAGGCCAACCTCAACGACCCGAAGGTGGTAGAGGCGCTGACCACCGGCCTGAAGCTGATCCAGGACCAGGGCGGCTGGGGCAAGTTCAAGTCGTTCCGGGACACCTTCGACTTCTTCGGCGCGCAGAACCCGCTGGCCAAGAACCAGATCGCCGCGTGGCCGATGGAGGAGTGGTTCCTCAACCAGGTTGCCAAGAACAGCCCCAAGGCCGAGCTCGTGGTCAAGCCCTTCGTCGACCGGCAGGGCAAGCCGTTGACCATGTCCGCCGGGCAGGCCTGGGTGATCACCAAGGGGGCGAAGAACCCGGACGCGGCCTGCCGCTTCGTCAAGCAGATGACCGCCACCGACACCTGGTTCGCCGCGGCGAAGGCCCGGGCCGAGGCCCGCAAGGCCGCCAACCTGCCCTTCACCGGCGTCTGGACCGGCAACGCCAACGCCGACAAGAAGATCTTCGACGAGCTGTACCAGCCGACCGGCAACAAGCGCTTCGACGACGCGGTGGCCACCATCCGGTCGGCGCAGGACGCCGCGTTCGCCATGCCCGCCTCGCCGGCCGGCGCCGAGTTCGACAAGGCCTGGACGGACGCGGTCAACCGGGTGCTCTCGGGGCAGGCCCAGCCGGCGCAGGCACTGGGCCGGGCCCAGCAGGAGGCGACCGCGGCGCTGGACAAGGCCGCGAAGTAGGCCGGCGATGGCCACCACCGTCAGCGCTCCCGCCCCGGGCCGGCGGCGTCGTACGCCGCTGGCCCGGCGGGAGGCCCGCTGGGCGTACCTGTTCCTGGCGCCGTGGATCGTCGGGTTCCTGGTCTTCCAGGCCGGCCCGATGATCGCCAGCGCCTGGCTCAGCTTCACCGAGTACGACGTGATCAACCCACCGGAGTACACCGGGCTGGACAACTACCGGGAGCTGATGGCCGACCCGCAGGTCGCCCGCAGCCTCGGCAACACCGTCTACTACACGACGCTGCACGTGCCGCTCGTGATGGCCATCTCGCTGGGGCTGGCGCTGCTGCTCAAGCGGGTCGGCCGGCTCCAGGGCTTCTTCCGGACCGTGTTCTACCTGCCGGTGATGACCCCGGCGGTGGCCGTCGGCATCCTGTTCCTGCTCCTGCTCAACACCCAGGACGGCCTGATCAACCGGGCGCTGGGGCTGGTGGGGATCGATGGGCCGAGCTGGACCACCGACCCGGACTGGGTGCTGCCCGGCATCGTGCTGATGAGCCTCTGGAGCCTCGGCTCCACCGTGATCATCTACCTGGCCGCGTTGCAGAACGTGCCGCGCGACCTGTACGAGGCCGCCGACCTCGACGGGGCCGGCGCCTGGGCCCGGTTCCGGCACGTGACCGTGCCGCTGATCTCCGGGTCGCTCTTCTTCACGTTGATCGTCAACACCATCGCGTCGCTGCAGATGTTCACCGAGGTCTACACCATGTACTTCGGCAACCGGCAGACCGCGGGGTCGTTCAACAGCGATGCGGCATCGTTCTACGTGATCCATTTGTTCCAGGAAGCGTTCCAGTTCCTGCACATGGGCTTCGCCTCGGCGATGGCCTGGCTGCTCTTCGTGATCATCCTGGTGATCACCGTGGTACAGGTGAGGCTCAGCAACCGGTTCGTGTACTACGAGGGGGAGGAACGATGAGCGAGTCGTACCACGGGGTGGCCAACAGCCGGCGGACCCGGCTGGGCGCCGACTGGCACCCCCACCAGTGCGAGGCCCGGGAATACCCGGTGACCGAGGGTCCGGTGGCCAACGCCCGGCGTTCCCGGGCCGAGGAGGACCCCGAGGGCGGGGCGGAGGCGTGAGCACCACGGTCTCGCCGGGCGCCGTCACCGCCGCACCCGAGATCGGGGCGGCGGCGCCGGCGGCCCGGCGGCTGCCCGCGGAGGACGGCCGGCGACCGCGCTGGCAGCGGGTGCTCTTCGTGGCGGCCCTGGTCGGCGCGGCGGTGATCTTCATGCTGCCGTTCGTCTGGCTGATCAGCGCCTCGCTGCGCCCCCGGGAGTACGTCTTCGCCCCGGGCTTCCTGCCCACCCCCTTCGCCCCGGACAACTACGCCGAGGCGTGGCGGGCGGTGCCCCTGGTCACCTGGCTGCTCAACAGCGTGGTGGTCGGGTCGGCCGCCGCCGGGGCGGTCACCATCTCCAGCGCCTGGGTGGCCTTCGGCTTCGCCTACTTCCGATTCCCCGGCCGCAACCTGCTCTTCGGCCTGGTGCTCGCCACCATGATGCTGCCGTTCGCGGTCACCATGATCCCGACGTACCTGATCTGGTCGAAGCTCGGGCTGACCGACACCCAGGTGCCGCTCTGGGCGGGCAACCTCTTCGGCTCGGCGTTCTACATCTTCCTGCTCCGTCAGTTCCTCCTCTCGCTGCCCCGGGAGTACTTCGAGGCGGCCCGGGTGGACGGGGCCAGCTATCCGCAGCTGTTCTGGAAGCTGGCCTTCCCGCTGATCCGGCCGGCCCTGCTGGTGGCGTTCGTCTTCGAGTTCAAGGCGAGCTGGACGGACCTGCTCAAGCCGCTGATCTACCTGCGCAACGAGCAGCTCTACACGCTGCCGCGCGGGCTGAAAGTGGTGCTCGACCGGTTCGGCTACGGCGGCGAGCAGCAGTGGGAGGTCGTCCTCGCCGGCAGCGTCATCGCCACCGTGCCGATGATCATCCTGTTCTTCCTCGCCCAGCGGCACTTCGTCGAGGGCATCGCCACCAGCGGCCGCAAGGGCTGACCGGTCCGGGCGATCAGGCTCAACAGCACCGCGCGTTGCGAATGGTCCGTCACAGCGGCCCGTACCGGGTGTGGGACGCGCCGGTGGCCAACGCCCAGTAGCGGTCGCCGTACGACCAGTGCCACCACTCGGTCGGGTAGTTCACCAGCCCCGCCCCGCCGAGCGCGTCCACCAGGATCCGTCGGTGCCGGCGCGCGGTCGCGCCGATGGTGGGGGCGCCGGTGAAGCAGGCGCCGGCGCTGTCCTCCGGGGTGGCGTCCACGGCGGTGCCCAGGTCCAGCTCCGCGCCGTCGTCGGTGCACAGGGTCAGGTCCACCGCCCCGCCCGTGCTGTGCGGCGCCACCTCGACCGGCGAGACGAACTTGCTGGTCTCCCGGTGCAGCCGCTCCGGCGACCAGTCCGGGTGCCGCCGGCGCAGCTCGTCCCGGTAGCCGGTGAAGATGCCCAGCTGGGCCTGGTACGGCCGGTATCCCTCGATGACCAGCAGGCGCACCCCGGCGGGCAGCGAACGCTGCGCGGTCAGCAGCCGGTCCACGACCCCGCGGCGCAGCCGGGCGTACGCCCCGGCGGGGTCGGCCGCCCGCCCGTCCAGCCGCAGCTCGGGCAGGTCGCGCAGGTCCACCAGCGGCTCGCCGTCGTCGGCGCTCGGCACCGCCGCCACCCGCGGATCGGAGAGCAGGATCATCGGGCGCTCCGGGCGGCGGTCGCGGCGCACTCCGCGTGCCGGGTACGGGCCAGCTCGACCAGGCGGTCCACCACCTCGCGGTAGCCGACGCCCACCGCCGCCCACACCTTCGGGTACATGGAGTGCGCGGTGAAACCGGGCATGGTGTTCAGCTCGTTGACGTACAACTCGCCGGTCGTCTCGTCGTAGAGGAAGTCCACCCGGGCCAGGCCCCAGCCCCCGATCGCGGCGAACGCGCGCAGGGACAGCTCGCGGACCCGCTCGGTCACCTCGTCGGGCAGCACGGCCGGGACCACCATCGGGTCGGCGTCGCCGAAGTACTTCTGCCGGTAGTCGAACCAACCCCCGGCGACCCGCACCTCGCCCACCGCCGACGCCTCCGGGCGCCAGCCGCCCAGCACGGCGCACTCCAGCTCCCGGCCGGCGACCCCCTGCTCGGCCACGACGAGCTGGTCGTGCCGGAGCGCCTCCTCCACCGCGGCGGCCAGGTCGTCGCCCTCGCCGACCCGGGAGATGCCGATCGAGGAGCCCATGCTGGCCGGCTTGACGAACAGCGGCCGGCGCAGCCCCACCACCAGCTTCGCCGGGTCGTCGGCCTGCCGGTAGGTGTGCGCGTCGAACGTGACGTGCGGGGTGATCGGGATGCCGTCGGCGAGCAGCGCCCGCTTCATCGCCACCTTGTTCATGCCGACGGCGGAGGCGAGGATCCCGCACCCGACGTACGGCACGTCCAGCGACTCCAGCAGCCCCTGCACCACCCCGTCCTCGCCGAACGGACCGTGCAGCACCGGGAAGACCACGTCCAGCTCGGCGTGCACCGCGCCGGGGGCGTTCCGGGTGGAAACCAGCACGGTCCCCGGGCGCGGGCCGGCCCGCAGCTCGACCGCCGGCCCGGTCACCGTCAGCCGGTCGTCGATGGCCCGGTCGGCGGCGGGCCGGTCCCGCAGCTCGGCCAGGACGGCATCCGGCACCAGCCGGAACCCGCCGCTGCGGGTGACGCCGATGGCGACCGTCCGGTACCCGCCGCCGGCCAGCGCCCGGGCCACGCCGAGCGCCGAGGCGCAGGAGACCTCGTGCTCCGCCGACGGGCCACCGAACAGAATCCCGATCCGGATCGACGCGCTCATGCCGCCACCCCTTCCACACTCGTGCCATTGGCAAGCCCGTCGCCCGCCAACCGGGCGACCAGCGCCGCCTCGACATTGCCGCCGGTCAGCACGACGCCGACCGTCCGGTACCACCGC
>NZ_QGKS01000376.1 GCF_003172935.1 Micromonospora sicca
CGCACCACCGGCACGCGGCAGGACCCAGCACACCTGCAACCCTGAAATCGCCCGAGCGGCTTGCTTGAGCCGTGTGCCGCGACGAGTTGCACGCACGGTTCTGAGGGGGCCCCGGCGCAGCAATGCGCCGGGGCTACCCGACTGCGCGTCGCGGTCGTGATCGCGCGGGTATGGACTCTTGGGTCGTCAACAACTGGCAGCGGCGTGCCGGCGGAATTCCTCGCGGGTCATGGCTTGGGGCTGCGCGAACGGCTCCGGTGCCGCCCACACCTCGCCGTCGGAGAGCGAGCGCAGGTCGCCGAGTGTGAACTCGACCATGGCATCGTTGCCGGCGTTCTTGTCAGTGGTGTCCGCCCAGACGCTGTACGTGCGATCCACCGCGAACGCGGTCAGCAAGCTGCCCGGCTTCGTCGTCTGCAATTCCCAGCCCGGCGGGGTCTCCAGGAGTCGAATCTGACTGATCGGTTCGTCCGCGCGAGGGGGAACGTCGGCGACGCCCCACACGTTCCCGATCGTAGAGCTGGTGGCCGACGCGGACGCGGTCATGGTCTCAACTACCGAGATCCCGGACACGCGCGTTCCACCGCATCGGTGGACAGCGGCCGTTGGGTGGCCGTCGTCAAGGTACACGGCGGTGATCGAAATTTGGCGGGGCGTGCATCCGGTCGTGAGTAGGCAGCACAGCAGGATCACGACGCATGCGAAACCCCGGCCCGCCAGCGCCGCTGCCCGCCAGCTACGCCATGCAACTGCTATATGCGTTGGGGGCCACATAACCCGCATGATGGGCGTCATAGGTTGATCAATGGCGCCGGCACTGTAACGATCCAAGCTCGATGCACGCCGATCAGCAGATTCCCTCGGAGGAGGCCATGACCCATGGGTACCGCCGTTCGCCGACTGTCCTCTTCTAATGGGTTCTGTCAGCCTGCTGCGGCAGGATGGCTCCGGTAGCGGCTGGCGGGTCAGCACTCTTCTCTTCAGGCCTTCAAGGTCTTGCGGCAGACCGAGCGCCCGCTGGTCGTGAGGAGGCTGGACAGCTGATGGGATGACGTGCCCCGGATGTTCGCGGTGAGTACTTGGCCATTAGATCGCTGAGGTCTCTTCCACGCTGCCATGGACGACACTGTCCATCGAGGAAGGTGGCGTGATGCTGTATCTGGGAGACGACTGGGCCGAGGACCACCACGACGTTGAGCTCGTCGACGACCACGGTGCGAGGTTGGCCCGTAAACGGCTACCCGAAGGTCTCGACGGCGTCACCCGGTTGCACGCGCTGATCGTCGAGCGGATGCCCCCGAGTGGGCCGACCTGAACCCGGGCGAGGCCGCAGCGCAGGTGCGGATCGGGATCGAGACCGACCGCGGCCCGTGGGTGCAAGCATTGATCGCGGCCGGCTATCAGGTGTATGCGATCAAGCCGATGTCCGTGGCCCGCTACCGCGAACGGCACTCCACCTCGGGGCGAAGTCCGACGCCGGCGACGCGCACGTGCTCGCCGAGATCGTGCGACTGGACCATGCCCATCACCGACCTGTCGCCGGGGACAGCGACCAAGCCGAGGCGATGAAACTCGTCGCCGCACCCATCAGACCCTGATCTGGGACCGCACGCGGCAGCTGCTGCGGCTACGCAGCGTCCTGCGGGAGTTCTTCCCCGCCGCCCTGGACGTCTTCGACGACCTGACCGCGTCGGACGCGTTGGAGCTGCTGGCGCGTGCGCCGGATCCTGCTCGCGCCGCCCGCCTATCGCGGTCGCAGATCGCCGCGGCGTTGCGGCGGGCGAAACGCCGCCAGGTTGACGCCAAAGCCGCCGACCTGCAGCAGCGACTACGCGGGGCGCAGCTGCGCCAGCCGGACGCCGTCCAGGCCGCCTACGCGGCCATCGTGACCGCTCAGGTCCGGCTGATCGCGGCGCTCAACGTCGAGGTCGAGCAGCTCGGGCAGGTGGTGGCCGAACATTTTGGCCGGCACCGGGACGCTGAGCACTACCTGAGCCAACCCGGCCTCGGCGTGGTCCTCAGCGCCCGGATCCTCGGCGAATTCGGCGACGACCCCCACCGCTTCACCGACGCCAAAGCCCGCAAGAACTACGCCGGCACCTCCCCGATCACCCGCGCATCCGGCACCCGCACCATCGTGCTGGCCCGCTACGCCCGCAACCGACGACTCGCCGACGCCGTCCACCAATGGGCATTCTGCGCCCTGAAAGGCTCACCCGGCGCCCGCGCCTACTACGACGCCCTCCGCGCCCGCGGCACCGGCCACCAAGCCGCCCTACGCCAACTCGGCAACCGCCTCGTCGGCATCCTGCACGGCTGCCTCAAAACCAATACGACCTACGACGAGGCAACCGCCTGGGCACATCTCCAGCCCACTTCTTGACAACCTCAGAACATGGGATGTCTGCCGCCGACCGGGTGTCACAGCGCGTGACGGAGGAACGGCAGCGACCGGCGCGGTCGTGCCGAGATGAGGATGCCTTCCCTGCGCGGGGCGGCGGGGTGGTGTCGCGGCGCCGGGTCATCAATCGGCGGGGTCGGTCTTCGCTGCCGTGGTCTTCGTGCGCGTGCTGGAGGGGACGCCGGGTCCGGGATCAGGCTTGCGTCCGCCAGCCGTCGTTGACGTCGTAGATCTCCTGCAGCATCGCCTTGACGTCGTACTCCGGCGCCCAATCTGGATAGTGCCGCTGGAACAACTCGTTGCTGCCGATCCACCAGATGTGGTCGCCGACCCTCGTCTGCTCCTCGAAGGACAACGTGACCTCGTGACCGCTGATCTCCTCCGCCAACCGGATGGCCTCGAGCACCGAGCAGCTGGAATACCGTCCGCCACCCATGTTGTATACGGCCCCCGGGTGCGGATCGGCGATGACCGCCGCGAAGGCGCGGACAAGATCCGAGACGTGCAGGACGTCGCGGACCTGCTTCCCGCCATAGCCGAGCACCGTGTACGGCCGGCGCCGTGCCACGACCTGCATGATGTAGCCCAGCATGCCGTGCGACTTGCTGGCCGCATGCGCCGAGCCGGCGATCACGCAGTTGCGGAAGGCCGCCGCTCGCAGGCCGTGATGCAGCCCGTACTCCTGGACCATGATGTCCGCGGCGACCTTGGACATCCCCAGCGAGGTGTGCGTCGATCCGTCGATGGACATCGTCTCGGTGACGCCGTTCTGGTACTCGTGACCGGCCTCGATCTCCCACCGCGTCGCCAGCTCGCGCATCGGCAAGCTGTTGATCCGGTCGCCGTAGACCTTCGAGGTGCTGCAGAACAGGAAGACCGCCTCCGGGCACCATTGCCGGGCCGCCTCCAGCAGCCCGAGCGTCGCCGTCGCATTGATCTCGAATTCCTCGATCGGGTCACCCATCGACCACTTCGCGTGTCCCGGCTGCGCGGCGGCGTGCACGATCACCGCGATGTCCTTGCCATACCGGCGAAACACCGCGCCGACCGCTTCACGGTCGCGGACGTCGACATCGTGATGCACGTAGCTGGCGCCGAGGTCCGTGGAGAGCCGGCGCAACGTCGGACGAGTGGAAGCCTCCGGACCGAAGAACTTGCTCCGCAGATCGTTGTCGAAACCGACCACGAGATATCCGCTCGACGTGAGCATCCGTACGGCCTCCGAACCGATGAGGCCCGCCGACCCGGTCACCACAGCCACAGACATCCAACTCTCCCTCAGCCAGTCCCTCGTCACCCCGCCCCCACGGCGAAGCCCACCGACGCCGTCGACAGCAACCTCACCATGGCGCCCGAACAAGATGCCGATCTTGACTGCAACGGACGAGGCTCCCAAACAACATGCCGATCAAGGTCATCGACAACCTTAAGGCTGACCAGCCACTCGACCTTGGAGGCGCCCGAACAACCTGCTGACCTGGTGCCCGATCAAGGTGCCGGAATCACCCGCCCGCCGCTTCGGACTCGACGACCGCGGGCGCATCGCCGCCGGCCTGCGCGCGGACCTGCTCCTCGTCGACGGCGACCCCACCACCCGTATCGGCGACACGCTGAACCTGCGTACGGTCTGGCGGCGCGGCACCCCCACCCAGCTCACGATCGACTGAACAAGGCCACTCACCAAGGAGACGGGCCGACCATCGCCTTCAAGTCTCCAGGCCCGCCTGCGGCGTCAACGCCCCCAACTGCGTCGCAGGTAGGGCTGGTGGTCGTGACGCCGTCACATCTGGCCGGTATGGCACGTACGACGACCCTGGCCGTGCTGTTGCGCGACGACGTCGTCTCGGCTCGGGCGGCACAACACGCGACGAGCCGCCGCTACCACCGGGGCTGCGGGCCCGCACCCGCGTTTGATTCGGTATCCGCATCTGCCGCTGTCCGCGCGTTGGCCGCGCCCAGCCCACCGCGCTGCGCTGTCATAGCCGATGTGAGTGCGCCACGATCCCGAGCGCCGGACACTAGATTCGCTCCATGTACTCGACCCAGGTATCCCAACTCGTCAAGGCACCGCGCTCAGCCGTCTATCGGGCACTGCTGGACCCGGCCGCAGTCGCCAAGTGGCGAGTGCCCACCGGCATGAGCGGCCACGTACACGAGTTCGACGCGCGCGAGGGCGGCTCGTTGCGCGTCTCGCTCACCTACGAGGCGCCGGACAATACCGGCAAGTCAACGGCACACACCGACAGCTACCACGGCCACTTCGTCAAGATCGTGCCCGACCAGCAGGTGGTCGAGGTCGTCGAGTTCGAGACCGACGATCCCGCGCTCCGCGGCGCGATGACCATGACCACGACGCTCACCGACGTGGACGGCGGCGCAGAAGTCGTCGTCGTTCATGACGGCATTCCCGACGCGATCCCGGCCGAAGACAACGAGACGGGTACGCGCATCGCCCTGGCGAACCTCGCCAGACTCGTCGAACTCGGCTAGGTGACTGGTGTTAAACGATGGCCGTCACCGGCGTGGCGGCCATCGCTTTCTGTCGATTGCTGATAGTTTGCCGGTGTGGCGTTGGGTGTGGCTTCGCAGCAGTTGGATCTGCTGGATCCGGTGACCCGGTTCTGTGAAGAGGCGTTGCCGGCGAACTCGATCTTCGCGTTCCTGCATGAGCATCGGCAGATGCTGTTTCCGGACGGGATGTTCACCGACCTGTTCGCGCAGATCGGTCGCCGGTCGGTGCCGCCGTCGGTGGTGGCCACGGTGATGGTCCTGCAACGCCTCGAGGGGCTGTCGGATCGGGAGGCGGTGGACCGGTTCACGTTCGACGCGCGCTGGCGTTACGCCGCCGGGGTCGGCGGCTGGGACGGCGCCGGCCGGGTCGGGTTCGCTCACACGGTGCTGGTGGACATGCGGGAACGGCTGCGCCGCTCCGACCGGCCGGACCGGGTGTTCGAGGTGGCGTTGGACGCCGCCCGGGCGGCGGGGTTGCTGGGTCGGCGGCGGGTCCTCGATTCCACACCGTTGTATGACGCGGTCGCCACGATGGACACGGTCACGCTGATCCGCTCGGCGGTCCGGGGGCTGCTCGCCACCGCCGACGGCGACCTGGCCGCACGGTTGCGGGCTGTCCTGGCCAGCGGGGATGACTACACCACGACCGGCAAGCCGGTCATCGACTGGGACGACAAGACCGCCCGTGATGCCCTGGTCGACTCCCGGGCCCGCGACGGTTACGCGCTGCTGGCCGTCCTCGACGGGCTGACGCTGCCCGAGCCGGTCGGTCAGGCGACGCGGCTGCTGGCCACGGTGCTGGGCCAGGACTTGGAGACCGGCGACGACGGCGTGCTGCGCATCGCCCGCAAGGTCGCCCCGGACCGGGTGATCTCCACCGTTGACCCCGAGGCCCGGCACGGGCACAAGACCAGCCACCGCGGCTTCGACGGCTACAAAGGCCACATAGCCGTCGACCCCGACGCCGAGATCA
This sequence comes from Micromonospora sicca, assembly GCF_003172935.1. GTDB lineage: Bacteria > Actinomycetota > Actinomycetes > Mycobacteriales > Micromonosporaceae > Micromonospora > Micromonospora sicca. The sequence continues at coordinate 5,886 of NZ_QGKS01000376.1, forward strand.
TCACTGCGACCACGGTCACCGCCGGCAACACCGGCGACGCCGAGCCGGTCGCCGACCTCATCACCGATCTCACCGACGCCAACGAGCCCGCCGAGGACACCGCAGCGGTCTACGGCGACGCCGCCTACGGCGCCGGCGAGGTCCTCGACCGGCTCGACGCCGCTGGGATCGACATCAAGACCAAGGTCCAGCCACCGAACGCCCCCGCCGGGAAGTTCACCAAGGACCGCTTCGACATCGACCTGCAACGCCAGCAGGTCACCTGCCCGGGCGGCGTCACGATCCCGATCCGGCCGGTGCAAGGCCACGACCGCAACGCCGGCAGGGCCGACTTCGGCAGCGCCTGCGCTACCTGCCCGCTGCGCGGGCACTGCACCGAGTCCAAGACCGGGCGCAGCATCACCATCGGCCACCATGAAGCCCACCTCACCACCGCCCGCACCCGCCAGACCGACGCCGCCTGGCAAGCCGACTACCGCACGACCCGACCCAAAGTCGAACGCAAGATCGCCCACCTCATGCGCCGCCGTCACGGCGGCCGACGCGCCCGCATGCGCGGCCGAACCCGGATCGCCGCCGACTTCACCCTCCTCGCCGCCGCGGTCAACCTCGCCCGACTCGCCACCCTCGGCCTCACCCACACCCGCCAACACGGCTGGACCCTCCAGCCCGCATGAGACAGACGCCCTCAGGCCAGCCGGACAACACCCTCGAACACACGGCATGAAAGACCCACAACGCCTATCCAGCAACGGTTCGACGCCCAGACCACCCCAGCGACGTCACCGACCCCGCCATCACGCTCAGGCAACGATGGCTGGCCGCACAGCCCGACCAAACCACCGTTCCACACCAGTCACCTAGGGCGTGTTTCCTGGATCTTGCGGTTAGGGGTGCGGTATTCAGTTGTGGTGAGTGGACGGTTCGAGTTCACTGATGCCGAGTACGCGGTGATTGCGCCATCGCTGCCTGCGATGACGCCGCAGCGGGGTGGGCGGTGGCGTGATCGCCGATCACCTGCGCACCGACCTGGTCGACGCCGCCCTCACCGACGCCCTCGTACGCCGCCGGCCCGCCTCGGGCCTGGTCTTTCACTCCGATCGCGGCTGTCAGGGTGAATTCAACCGGTCGTCGCAACACCTCGTCGGAAGGGTGAAGCGATGGCGTATGGGCCGGGGCAGAAGCGGGTTCGGGAGTATCGGGGTCAGATTCCCTCGCCGGGACGACCGACGGTGGCGTGGCGTGAGGACAGGGTCAAATTCTGGGCGGCGATCAGTCGTGGTGTGATGACCGAGGACGCGGCCACGGCGGCGGGCGTGTCGTCGCCGGTTGGATTCCGGTGGTTCCGGCACGCTGGCGGCGTGAATCCTGCGTTGCCCGCAACGGTGTCGGGCCGGTATCTGTCGTTCAGCGAACGCGAAGGCATCGCTCTGTCGAAGGCGCAAGGCATGGGCGTCCGCGAGATCGCACGCCAGCTCGGCCGAGACCCGTCGACGATCTCGCGGGAGTTGCGGCGCAACGCCTCGACCAGGACATACCGGTTGGACTACAAGGCCTCGACCGCGCAGTGGCATGCCGAGCGTCGAGCCCGCCGGCCGAAGACCGCGAAGCTGCTCACGAATGAGCGACTCCGGGAGTATGTCCAGCAACGGCTTGCCGGTGCGATCCGGACAGTGGACGGCCGTCCGGTCGCCGGGCCGAAGGGCCCACAGTGGAAGGGCCGCAACAAGCCCCACCGGAGCGACCGGGCATGGGTGAACGGGTGGAGTCCGGAGCAGATCTCCCGAAGGCTCAGGGCCGAGTTTCCGGAGGATGAGTCGATGCGCATCAGTCACGAGGCGATCTACCAGGCGCTCTACGTCCAGAGCCGTGGTGCTCTCAAGCGCGAACTGGTCACCTGCTTGCGGACCGGTCGGGCGCTTCGCGTCCCTCGGGCACGCGCGAAACAACGCGCATGGGCGCACGTCACCAGCGACACGCTGATCAGTGAACGTCCCGCCGAAGCCGCGGACCGCGCCGTCCCCGGGCACTGGGAAGGAGATCTGATCATCGGTTTGCAGCGTTCCGCGATCGGGACTCTGGTCGAGCGGACGACCAGGTTCACGATGCTGATCCACCTACCACGCGAGGACGGCTGGGGTGTGATCCCGCGGACGAAAAACGGGCCGGCTCTCGCCGGGTATGGGGCGATCACGATGAGCAAAGCCCTCGCCGAGACGATCACGACGCTGCCCGAGCAGCTCCGCAGATTGCTGACATGGGATCGCGGCAAGGAGTTGTCTGCGCATGCACGGTTTACGGTCGAGACCGGAGTCCCGGTGTTCTTCGCCGACCCGCATAGCCCTTGGCAACGCGGCAGCAACGAGAACACCAACGGGCTGCTGCGGCAGTACTTCCCGAAAGGCACCGACCTGTCCAGATGGAGCGCCGACGAGATCAACGCTGTCGCTCACGCGCTCAACAGCAGACCCCGGAAAACTCTCGGCTGGAAGACTCCAGCCGAAGTCCTCGACGAACACCTACGATCGCTCCAACAACCCGGTGTTGCGACGACCGATTGAATCCGCCCAATACACCAGCGCCCAGCACGCCCGCCTCGCCGCCCGCCACGACGTACGGCTATCGGTGGGCCGGCGCGGGCAGTGCTGGGACAACGCCGTCGCGGAGTCGTTCTTCGCCACCATCAAGACCGAACTGCTGCACCGGCAGGCCTGGCCCACCCGCAAAGCCGCCCGCCAGGCAATATTCGAGTACGTGGAAGGCTGGTACAACACCCGCCGCCGGCATTCCAGCCTCGGCTACCTCAGCCCCACCGCCTACGAGACCACCAGCCTCAGCCCGGTACCCGCCAGCAAGGTAGCGTGAAATCACCACATCGACCCTGTCCGTCGAAACGGGTCAAGCCCAGTCACGGTGATCGCTGTCGACGTGTTGCAGTGACACAGAGGCCACCCAAGTCATCTGCTGAACCTGAGCGCTTGATCACGTGCGCGCTCATGCCGCGATCCGCGCGGTGCAACGTCCCGGGTGGCGGTGTCCGCTCGCGCCGAGAGGAGGATGTGGGGGCGGGACCCGTAGCCGTGCCGGTGGACCGGTCGTGCGGATTTCCGAGTGATTCAAGCAGGTTTCCGGCCCCAGGACGAGATCATGGGCGAGGTGGCGAGGTCGAGAAGTCCCGCTGCGACGTTGTCGAGATGCCGGTCGACTTCTTCGTTGGTAGCCAGGCCGGCGGCGACCAGCCGGTCGCGGATCTGCGCCACGGTGGCCTGCTCCAGCAGGGTGCAGGCAGCGCCGGTCATCGGGAAGAAGGCGTCGGCTTCGACGTCGATGAGTCCCGCGCCGCGCAACAACCGAGGCAACGTGCGCCCGTAGGACAGGTCGACACCACGCTGAGCCATCAGCGTGCGGAAGTCGCGCTTGAGTTTGTTGGCCAGCCGCTGGGCCGGTCCCGACTCG
>NZ_QGKS01000379.1 GCF_003172935.1 Micromonospora sicca
AGATGTGTATAAGAGATATGACAACAACTTCATGATCAACGAGGCCCGGTGCGGGCTGCCGCGAGGTGAAGGTGGTCAGGCGGGGGTGAGGACGGATTCCTTGAGGAGGCGGCGGGCGAGGACGATGCGGTCGGCGTCGTCGTCGAGGCCGGGGAGGTCGCCGACCCGGGTGACCTCGCCGGCGAGGACGGCACGCAGGGCCGGCTCGCAGGTGCCGGGCAGGGTGATGGTGCGGTCGAACAGGCGCAGCGCCACCTTCCCGTCTCCGGTCGGGGTGAGCTGCCAGCGCAGGCCGGCGCGGGGCGCCACCCGGCTGTCGGCGTCCATCGTGGCCAGGGCCGCGGCCTGGGCCAGGGGGCGGATCGGCGCCGGTCGGGCCGCCGGCCAGGCCCGGTCGCGCAGCCGGGCGGCGACCGCGGCGGGGTCGGCCCGCAGCAGCCAGTCGCGCAGCGCCTCGACCGTCTCGGTCAGCTCCGGCTCGATCGCGTCCGGGTCGGCGACGTCGGTGCCGAAGGGCAGCCCGGCGCGCAGCCGGGCGTCCTCGGCGGCCAGCGCGAGCAGCTCCTCGACGAGGGCGTACCGGGTCAGCGCCCGGATGCCGACGGTCAGGTGCAGCGAGCTGGACTCCTGCGCCTGGGCGCTGTGCAGCCAGCCGCGGGGCAGGTAGAGCGCGTCGCCCGGTTCGAGCACCACGTCCAGCGCGGCGACGCCTTCGGCGGTGGCGGCGACCTCGTCGGCCCGTCCGCCCCAGGGCTGCTTCTCGAGCGGGTCGGGCAGCACCGGCGGGTGGATCCGCCAGTGCTTGCGGCCGTCCACCTGGAGCACGAAGACGTCGTGGGTGTCGTAGTGGGTGGCGAAGCCCTGGCTGCCGGCCGGGGTCAGGTACGCGTTGACCTGCAACGGCTGCCGCAGCGCGGTGCCCAGGTGCCGGGCGAAGTCGACCAGCGCCGGCCAGCTCCGGTGCAGGCCCTGGAGCACCAGGGTCGCGCCGGCGGCGTACAGGTCCAGAACCTTCTCGTCGAGGACCTGGTCGTCGATCTCGGCGCCCGCGCCGCCGCCGCCGGTGTAGCGCGCCGCCGGCACGAGCTGGCCGCCCTTGGCCACCCGCAGGAACGGGGTACGCAGACCGCGCCGGCTGAGCAGCTCGTCGGCGTCGGCGGGGCTGAGCAGGTCGGTGAAGCCGCGCGGGTTGGGTAGGTCGGCGGCGCGGGAGAGCAGCGGCGCGACGCCCCAGTGGGCGGCGGCGAACTTCGCCGGTTCCACGGAGATGCACCGGGCGAGGGCGTCGGTGGCGGAAGACGGAACCGCCGGGCGGCCGTGGCCGCCCGGCGGGTCGAGGTGCGTCATGACGATCCGTCAGCGGGCGCTGCCGTCGGCGCCGCCGTCGCGCTGGCCCGGGGTCGCGCCACCGTCGGCCGGACCCTCGGCGCCGCCGTCCGCGCCACCGTCCTGCTGGCCCGGGGTCGCGCCACCGTCGGCCGGACCCTCGGCGCCACGGTCCGCCCCTCGGTCGGCGCCACGCTCCGCGCCACGGTCGGCGCCACCGTCGGCGCCACCGTCCTGCTGGCCCGGGGTCGCGCCACCGTCGGCCGGGCCTTCGGGGCCGCCGCCGCTGGTGGTCTGCATGTCGTCGTCGTTGAGTGGCATCGGTGCTCCCTCGGGTGTGCCGCCCCGTCGTCGGTCGGGGTCCGTCGTGCAGCGGGTGGTACCCCCCGCGCGATCTTCTCTAACCCACGGTAGACGTCGGAACCCGGCGACACGGACGGTTCGCCGGGCCCCGAACCTGGGCCATCCGTTGCGGCAGGCCACGCCTGCGGGCGCGGACCGGTGCGCGGTGTCAGGATGTACCGGGAATTGGCCGGCAGGAGGGTCGCATGGCGCAACCGGAGGTCGAGCCGCTGGAACCGCTGCCCGAGGACTGGCAGCGCGGCCTGGCGGTGGTGGCGCACCCCGACGACCTGGAGTTCGGCGCCGCGGCGGCCGTGGCGCGCTGGACCGGGCAGGGCAAGGAGATCGTCTACTGCCTGGTCAGCAGCGGCGAGGCGGGCATCGACGGGATGCCGCCGGAGCGGACCCGGGAGATCCGCGAGCGGGAACAGCGCGAATCGGCCGCCCTGGTCGGGGTGCCGACCGTGGAGTTCCTCGGCCTCCCCGACGGCCTGCTGGAGTACGGCGTCGCGCTGCGCTGCGAGATCGCCGCGGTGGTCCGGCGGCACCGCCCCGACGTCGTCATCACCAACAACTTCCGGGACACCTGGGACGGGGCGTACGCGCTCAACCAGGCCGACCACATCGCCACCGGTCGCGCGGTGCTGGACGCGGTCCGCGACGCCGGCAACCGGTGGATCTTCTCGGAGCAGTTGGTCGACGGTGTCGAGCCGTGGAACCGGGTACGGCAGGTCTGGGCGGCCGCCTCCCCGCAGTCCCGGCACGGCGTGGACGTCACGGCGACCTTCGAACGGGGCGTGGCGTCGCTGCGGGCGCACGCGGAGTACCTGCGCGGGCTCGGGGACGGCGGCTTCGACCCGGAGGAGTTCCTGGAGGGGATCAGCCGGCCCGCCGGCACCCGTCTCGGGGTCCGCTACGGCGCCGCCTTCGAGGTCTTCCACTTCGACCTCTTCTGAGCGGTCGAGTCGCGCCTCCGGGTCACGGCGCCTTGCAGGCATGGCGGTGGAGCCGACCTGCCGACTTCGGCGAGAGTCCGCGTGGGACCGGTGGGCTTCGGAAGGATCGGCCCAGGGAACGTTCCGCACGCGAGCCGTCCGAGGTGTTGCCATGTCCCAGCCGGCGAGTCATCCACAGGCCCCCTCGCGCACCTGGTACCGGCCGATGGTCGCCCGCCCCACCGACGAGCCGTACCGGCGGGTCACTCCGCTGGAACTGCTCTTCGACCTGTGCTTCGTGGCCGCGGTGCGACAGGCCGCCGACCGGCTGCACCACAACCTGGGCGAGGCCGACATCGGCCATGGGATCGGCCTCTACCCGGCGGTGTTCTTCGCGATCTGGTGGGCCTGGATGAACTTCACCACGTTCGCCTCCGCGTACGACCCCGAGGACGACGTCTACCGCCTCACCACCCTCGTCCAGATCGCCGGGGCGCTGGTGATCGCCGGTGGCGTGCCCCGCGCCTTCGACCACGGCGACTTCTCCGTCATCACGTACGGGTACGTGATCATGCGCCTGGCGATGGTCGGGCAGTGGTTGCGCGTCGCCCACAGCGATCCCGAGCGGCGCGCCACCGCGCTGCGCTACGCCGTGGGCATCATCGTGCTGCAGGCGGCCTGGATTGCCCGGCTGGCACTGCCCGACGGGTGGCCCTGGCTGTTGCCCGGCTTCCTGGCGGTCGCCGTCGCCGAACTGCTGCTGCCGTTCTGGGCCCGGCGCCCCGCTCCGATCATCTGGCACCCGCGCCACATCACCGAGCGGTACGGCCTGTTCACCATCATCGTGCTCGGCGAGTCGGTGCTCGCCGCGAGCCTCGCCGTGCAGACCGCCTTCGACCGGGGAACCAAGGCGAGCCCCCTGCTGTCGATCGCCGGTGCCGGGATCGTGATCGTCTTCGCCATGTGGTGGCTGTATTTCGACCGCCCGGTCGAACACCTGGCAACGACGCCGCGCGTGGCACTGCTGTGGGGATACGGCCAGTATCTGATCTTCGCGTCGGCGGCCGCGCTCGGCGCGGGCCTAGCCGTCGATGTCGACTACCAGACCGGGGCGGCGCACCTCGGGCGCGTCGCCGCCGGGTACGCGGTTGCCGCGCCGGTCGCCATCTACCTGATCGCCGTCTGGACGCTGCACATCCGCCCGTACGAGCAGCTGAAGATGACCGTGCCGTACTGGGCCACGGCGGCGCTCGTGCTCCTCACCCCGCTCACACCCGCGCCGTCCCGCCTGACCGCTCTGCTCCTCGCCGCCCTCGTCGCTACCACCCTCATCGCCACCCGATGCGGGATGGGCGCGGCGACCGGTCACTAGGTCCACCCCCGCTGTCGGGGCGGTGACCCAGCCTGCCGACGCGTGCCCGATCGCCGGACTTCGCGTGGCCTGATCGTTTCCAGATGCACACCGCACGGTCGCAACTCCCGTGACACGCTCGGACAGGACAACCTGCCCGAGGAGTTGGAGGAGCATGAGCACTACGGCTGCATCGGTCGGCGCCTGATGGGCTTGGTGGCGATCGTGCTGGCCTCGCTGGGAGCGGCGCTCCTGCTGGATCGGTTCACCGGCGTGCTCGTCCGGCGAGTCGCCCGCGGCCGCTACCAGTGGTGCCTGACGCCGTTGTATAAGGCCTGCCGACGTCCCGCGATCATGGTGCTGCTGCTCGGAGCGCTGTACTTCGCGATGCCGACAGGGCCGGACTGGTGGATTCGAGCAGTCCGCCACGGGGTCCAGCTGCTGCTGATCGGCTGTACCGCGTGGCTGATAGTCAAGGCCCTGTACGTCACCGAAAGCATCATCTTCAGCCGGTTGCCGGAGGCGGCGGTCTCGGGCCGCCGCATCCGGCGCGCCCGCACCCAGATCCGGCCGGTACGGCGCCTCACCGCGACCGTCGTCACCATCCTGGCGATCGGCCTGATCATGGTCACCTTCCGGCCGGTACGCCTGTTCGGTCTGTCGGTGTTGGGATCGGCCGGAGTGGTCGGCGCGGTGATCGGGCTCTCCGCGCGGACCGCCCTGGGCAACGCCTTCGCCGGAATCCAGGTGGCCTTCGCCGACTCACTGCACGTCGGCGACGTCCTGGTGATCGAGGGCGAGTGGGGCCGCGTCGAGGAGTTGAAGCTCACCAATGTCGTCATCCGACTCTGGGACGACCGGGTGCTCATCCTGCCCACGACCTACTTCACCGAACGCCCGTTCCAGAACTGGACCCGGAACGAAAGCCGGGTGGTCGGCCAGATCAAACTTCACGTGGACCACACCGCCGACCTCGACGACCTACGCACGGAGGCCCGGCGGCTGGTCGAGGCGTCGCCACTCTGGGACCGCGACCAATGGGTGCTGCAGATGGTCGACGCAACCGCACAGAGCGTGGTCATCCAGATCCAGGCCTCCGCCGCCGACGGCCCGAGCGCCTGGGACCTCCGCTGCGACCTCCGCGAGGGCCTCATCCGCTACCTTCGGGATGAACACCCGCAATGGCTCCCCCGCACCCGCAGCGAATACAAGCCCTGAACCTCCGACAGCGGTACGCCGCAACGAACCTCCAAGGGCGCGATCACAATGATCCTGGTCGGCACCTCCGGCTGGCAGTACCGGGACTGGCGGGAGCGCTTCTACCCGGCGAAGCTGCCGCAGCGGCTCTGGCTGGAGCACTTCGCCGAACGGTTCGCCACCGTCGAGGTGAACAACGCCTTCTACCGGCTGCCCGAACGGGACACCTTCGTCGCCTGGCGGGCCCGCACCCCCGACGACTTCTGCGTGGCGGTGAAGATGAGCCGTTACCTCACCCACATCAAACGGCTGCGCGAGCCGGCCGAGCCGGTGGCCCGGTTCCTGGACCGGGCCGGTGGGCTGGGCGACCGGCTCGGACCCGTGCTCGTGCAACTCCCGCCGAACCTGCGCGCCGACCCCCGGGCGCTCGACGAGACGCTGCGGCTCTTCCCCGCCGACGTGCGGGTGGCGGTGGAACCCCGGCACCCCTCCTGGTGGAGCGACGACACCCGGCGCGTCCTCGAACGGCGCCGGGCCGCGCTGGTCTGGGCCGACCGGCTCAGCCGGCCGGTGACGCCGCTGTGGCGCACCACCGACTTCGGCTACCTGCGCCTGCACGAGCGGCGCGCCCGCCCATGGCCGCGCTACGGCCGGGCCGCGCTGGCGTCCTGGGTACGCCGGCTGAGCGACACGTTCGGCGACGCCGAGCCCGCGTACGTCTACTTCAACAACGACCCCGGCGGCGCGGCGATCGTCGACGCGGTGGCCTTCGCCGGACTGGCCCGGCGGGCCGGCCTCCCGGTCAGCCGGACGCCGAGGGCCCGCCCCACCGGAGTGGAGCGGGCCGGGACGGGGCCGGTCAGGGAATCATCCGGCCCAGGTCCTTCGGCATCTGCGACTTGACGTCCTGCCACTCGCCCTGGGTGACGTGCTGGCGCAGGGTGTCCAGCACCACCTGCACCACCCGCTCCGTGCCGCCCTCCACGTCGTACGGGAAGCCCTGGCGGACCTCGTAGAGAAAGTCTTCCCGGTTCAGCTTGATCGGCACGTTCTCCGGCTGCCAGCCGTCGAAGTAGATGCCGCGGACCAGCACCGGCAACTGCTGGGCGAACTCCACGCTCTGCTGCACCGGCAGCCGGTCGCGCAGCAGGTGCAGCACCGTGCGCAACGCCGCGTACGACTGGTTGCGCTGTTCCTTCGGCCAGCCGTACGCCTGCTCGATGTCCTTGAGCATCAGGTTTGTCTTGTCCATCGAGGACTCGACCGCGGAAATCAGCTGCTCAGCCATCTACCCACCCCCGTGCGTCGGTTTCCCAGCGTCGGTCGTCGGTGCGGCGCGGCGGCCCGCTGGGCCCCCGCCAGAGCCGGGTCGGGCTGAACCGACCGGGCCGCTCGCCACGCCGGGGCACGTCGGACTTCCCGACCACGTGCAGCACCCGGCCGCGGCGCGCATCCGCTACCACCCGCACCGTCATGGCCCACCTCCTGTCGGCCTCGCGGTCGCGCCGGTCGACGGACCGCACACACCGTCCATGCTGTGCGGCTCCGGGGTGAGTGGGCCTCACCCGCCCCGGGTGAATCAGTCCGCGCCGAGCAGGGCCTGCAACTGCCGGCCGTTGCGCTGGGCGTAGTCGCGGTAGCAGTTGTTCATCAGCACGTGCGTATGCTCGGCCTCCCCGGCCAGCTCGCGCAGCTTCGGCGCCCAGTCCCGCAGCTCCCGCTCGGAGTACTCGTACCCGAACTTCTCGTGGATGTCCTTGCTGGTCCACTTGTCGCTGTGCCCGTGGAAGCGGACCACCGCCAGGTCCGCGGTGGCCGCCAGCACCGGCGGGACGGACGACCGGTGCCCCTGCGGCATGTCGACGCAGACGTACGGCAGCCGGTGCTGACGCAGGAAGCCCAGCGTCTCGTCCCCGTTGGCCCCGTCGAACCAGGACGCGTGACGGAACTCGAAGACCGGGCGCAGCGGGGCGCACCGCTTCGCCACCTCGAGCAGGTACTGCTTGTTCTCCCGCTTGATGGTGAACCAGGGCGGGAACTGGAACAGCAGCGCGCCGAGCCGGCCCGCCTCGACCAGCGGGTCCAGGGCGGACAGGAACCGGGTCCAGACCTCCTCGTACGTCTGCGGCGGCAGATCGTCCGGGTAGACGTTCTTCTTGTCCGTCTCCGGGCGCAGGTCCTTGTAGAGCGCGCCGACCCGGGTCGGATGCCCGGTCAGCAGGCTGAACGCCTTGACGTTGAAGGTGAACCCGGGCGGGGTGCGGGCCACCCAGAGCTCCGCCGTCCGCTCCGCGGGCGGCGAGTAGTAGGTGGCGTCCACCTCGACCAGCGGGAACTGCCGGGCGTAGTAGTCCAGCCGTTTCTCCGGGGTGTCCGCGGTCGCCGGGTACCAGCCGGAGTCGAGCAGGGTCCGGTCGGTCCACGAGGCGGTGCCCACCTTGATCTCACCCATGGGTGGAGTCCACCGCGCGTCGGACCGACCGGCAACTCGGACGGCGCTCAGGCCGCCCGCCGCTCCCGGGTCTGCTTGCAGGCCACGCAGGAGGTGGCGGACGGGAAGATCTCCAGCCGCTCCACGGGGATCGGCGCGGAGCAACCCTCGCAGAACCCGTAGGTGCCCTCGTCCAGCCGGGTCAGCGCGTGCTCGAACTGGGCGCGGCGGTCCAGAATGGTGCGCAGCAGGGACTGCGCGGTGTCCCGCTCGGCGGTCTTGGTGCCGCTGTCGGCCTGGTCGTCGCCGGCGGTGTCGCCGACCTCCACCAGGCGCAGCACCTGGCTCTGCAGCACCGCCTGCTCGTACTCCGCGGTCAGCTCGTCGTAGCGCGACCGCAGGGACTGCCGGATCTGGTCGATCTCCGCCTGGGAACGGCCGGTGGCTACCGTGTCGTGGACGAGCATCGCTGCCTGCCTTTCGTGGGCCTCACATCGGTCCGGGGCGCTGTGACGCCCCGGACCTGTCCGTCGGTGGCGCGGGTGAACTCACCCGTGCTCTGTGAGCCGGGCGATTACCCGCACCTGGAAAGGATCAAACCGACGATTTTTCGCCCGTCGGCGTACCGACCGTCCGGTTCCGGCGGGCCGGCCGGTCAGCCGGGTTCCCCGGGCTCGACCACCGCCGGGTGGCGGGGGTCGTCGACCCGGACGACCACGTCGGCGAAGGACGCCGGCGCGACCTCGTCGGCGTACCGGGCGAAGGCGGGCAGCGTCCAGCGCAGCTCCGGGTCGGTACGCCGGGCCAGCGCGGCCGGGGAGAGCTCCAGGTGCACGGTGACATCGAAGGGCAGCCCGCCGCCGAGCAGCAGCGACCCGCTGACCAGCACCACGCCACCGGGTGGCAGCTCGACGTACCCGGCCCGGCTGGCCCGGTCGGTGACGGCGTCCCAGAGCGACGGGAGCAGCCGACCCGACCCGTCCGCGGCGGCCGGGTCGAGCACCTCCCGGCGCAGCCCGGTCTCGTCGACCCAACCCTCGTAGTAGGCGTCCGGGTTGGTCCGGCCCAGCTCCAGCCGGACCGAGGCGGGGCGGAGGAAGTCGGCGGCGAGCACGTGCAGCACCGGCCGCCCGGCGGCGCGCAGCGGGTCGACCAGGGCCGCGGCCAGCGCGTCGGGACCGGCGGCCGGTGGACCGTCGATCGCCACCCGGAGCCGCCCGGGCACGGCCGTGCCGGCCAGCCGGTCGGCCAGCTCGGCGACGAGTCGTTCGGGCGTGATCGGACGGACCACATCCGACCATGGTGCCCGGCCCACCTGGCGGCCGGCCAAGGACCCGGCCGGCTCAGCCGGTGCGGTCGACGGTGACGCGGGCGTCGTCGGCCAGCCGGTAGCCGACGCCGTAGACGGTGGTGACCAGGGGGACGTCCACGCCGACCTTGCCGCGCAGCCGTCGGACGTGCACGTCCACCGTGCGGACGCCGGCGTGCTCGTAGCCCCAGACCGCGTTGAGCAGTTGCAGCCGGGTGAAGACCCGGCGCGGATGCGCGACCAGGTGCAGCAGCAGGTCGAACTCCAGCCGGGTCAGCGGCAGCGGCTCGCCGTCGCGCAGCACCGAGCGGGAGGCGGCCAGGATGTGCAGGGTCGGGACGGACGGGGCTAGGGGGCGGGACGGG
>NZ_QGKS01000380.1 GCF_003172935.1 Micromonospora sicca
CCTCGACGGTCCGGTCCGCCCGCTCGCGGGCCGCGTCCCGGTCGGCGACCGCCGTGCGGGCCTCCTGGCGGGCCCGGACCGCCGCCGCGGCCGCGTCCTCGGCCTCGCGGCGGGCCTCGTCCCGCTCGGTGTGCGCGGCCGCCACCTCGGCGGACGCCTCGGCGCGCAGCTGCGCGAGCTGCCGCTCCACCCCGGCGGGGGAGAGCTCGGCGTGCAGGGCCTCGGTGAGGGTGTCCACGATCTGGTCGAGGCGGTCGACCGCCTCCCAGGTCCGGGCGACCTGGCCGGGCAGGCCGGGGGCGTTGCGGTGACGCATCCGGGAGTTGCGCGACGCCCGCTGGCAGGCGCCGTCGTTGTCCCGGCAGTACCGGAACGGCCGGCCCGCACCGGCGCGCTGCGGCACCTCCCGTCCACAGTGGGCACAGGGGCGGGTGTCGGCGGTGGGAGTGGGCTGGGCGTCCATCGAGCGCGAAGTCTAGTGGCACCGGCGCGGGGAGCCGGTCGACGTCGCCACTAGGGTGGGCGGATGCCCGTCTCCCCGTACGTCGCCCGGATGCGCAAGCACATCGGCACCGACCTGCTCCTGCTGCCCGGGGTCAGCGCGGTGGTGCGCGATGACGCCGGGCGGGTGCTGCTGGCCCGGCGCAGCGACAACGGCCGCTGGTCGTTGCCGGCCGGCGTCATCGACTCGGGCGAACAGCCGGCGGACGCGGTGCTGCGGGAGGTCCTCGAGGAGACCGGGGTACGCGTCGAGATCGAGCGGGTCGGCGGGGTCGCCACCCACCCGGTCGTCTACCCCAACGGCGACGCCTGCGAATACCTCAACGTGTGGTTCCGCTGCCGCCCGGTCGGCGGCACCCCGACCGCGGACGGCGACGAGTCCACCGAGGTCGGCTGGTTCGACCCGGACGACCTGCCCGAGCTGGACGACTGGTCCCGGCTGCGGATCGACACCACCGTGAGTGAGGACGCCCCCACCTGGCACGCCCGGCCCGGCCAGCGGCACCCCGCGCTGGGCCGACCGGACGCGCTCTGACGCTCCACGCCAGCAGGGGCGGGCCTGATCCGTCAACGCAGGAGCGGACGGCCGCGCCGTGGCCGCGTCACGGGGTGACCAGCGCTGCCCGGGACCGGTCGGCGGCGATCCGTACGGCCAGACCGGCCAGCACGGTGCCCATCACCCAGCGCTGCACCCGCAGCCACAACGGCCGCCGGGCGAAGAACGCCGCGATGCCGCCGGCGGTGAGCACGATCAGCGCGTTGACGGTCAGCGCGATCACGATCTGGGTGAGCCCGAGCAGCAGGCTCTGCGCGGCGACGTGGCCGTGCGCCGGGTCGATGAACTGCGGCAGCAGCGACACGTACAGGATCGCGATCTTCGGGTTGAGCAGGTTGGTGACCAGACCCATGGTGAACAGCCGCCGCGGCCGGTCCGGCGGCAGCGGCGCCGGCGCGAACGCCGACCGGCCGCCGGGGCGCAGCGTCCGCCAGGCCAGCCACAGCAGGTACGCCGCGCCGGCCAGCTTCACCGCCGTGTACAGCGGCGGCACCAGGGCGAACACGGTGGCGATCCCGGCCACCGCGGCGGCGAGGTAGACGAGGAAGCCGACCGCCACACCGAGCAGCGAGATCAGCCCCGCCCGCCGGCCCTGGGTGACCGACCTGGACACCAGGTAGACCATGTTCGGACCGGGGGTGAGCACCAGACCCAGCGCCACCAGACCGATCCCCACCAGCGCCCCGACCGTGATCATGTAGCCTCCCACCCGTCGCTCCCTTGATCACCCTACGCGGGCCCGCCCCCGTCACACCGCCGGCCGCCGGCCCCGGCGGCCGGAGAGCTCGCCGGTCTCGTCCTCCCGCCAGGTGCGCAGCAGCAGGCTCACCCACGTCCGGTAGGGCCGCCACCCGTCGGTGATCCGGGTCAGCGTGTCGTCGTCGACCTCCTCGTCGAGGCGGTACGCGTCCCGGACGGCCTGGCGCAGCCGCTGCTCGTGCCGGGGCGCCACGTCCGGGGCGCCGGCGCCGCGCAGCAGGATCAGCTCGGCGGAGAACGGGCCGATCCCCGGCAGCGTCGACAGCTCGCGCAGCGCCTCGGACGCGGGCAGCGCCCGCAGCCGGGCCCCGTCGAGCCGACCGTCCAGCGCCGCCGCGGCCAGCCCGCACAGCCACTCCGGTTTGCGGCCGGCCAGCCCGCCCATCGTGATCAGGGTGTCGACGCCGCGCAACAGGTCGGCCGGGCCGGGAAAGGCGGTGACCGGGCCGTCCGGCAACTCCACCGGGGTGCCGAGCCGCTCGGCGAGCCGGGCCTTGACGGTGGCGGCCTGGGTGATCCGGATCCGGTGGCTGATGACCGCCCAGCAGGCCGCCTCGTACGGCGACCAGAAGGTCACCGGACGCAGGCCGGGATAGCGGCCCTGCAGCCCACCGACGACCGGATCCCGCTCACCCACCTCGGCGAAGCCGGAACCGTCGACGTCGAGGGAGAGGATTCGGCGCAGCTGCGCCCGCACGGCGTCCCGGTCGGGTGGGTCGCCGGGGGAGTGGACCTGCGCGTGCACCACCCCGTCGGCGTCCTGGCGCACCCGCAGCCCCACCGGTGTCCACCGGCCGTCGAGCGGGAACGCCAACCGCAGCACGGCCGGCCCACCGCCGGCGTACCGTGCCGGGGTGAAGCCCTCCAGGAAGCGGACGCTCGCCGCCAGCGAGAACGGCCCGCGCGGGGTCAGCGTGAAACTCATCGGTGTCGAGGTCATCGCCGAAGGTCTACCACCAGCGACCGACATCCCGGCGCGGACGGGTCTCGCCAGGGCCGGGACGGCGGGCGACACTACCGGGATGTCGATCGAGTTGCGCGCCGCGCCCACGCCCACCGCGCCCGGTCTGCTGCTGCGCCCGTGGCGGGACGACGACGTGGCCGCGCTGCTGGCGGCGTACCGGGACCCGGTGCTGCGCAGCTGGACCCGGTACCCGGTCAGCACCACCGCCGACGCCCGCGCGTTCCTGCGGCGCAGCCGGCAGGGTTGGGCGGCCGGCCGCCGGTTCAGCTTCGCGGTGCTCGAGTCGTCGCCGGACGGGCAGCGGCTGGTGGCCAACGTGATCCTCAAGGACGTCACCCCCGGGCGCCCGTACGCGGAGGTGGGTTACTGGACGGCGGCCCCAGCCCGCGGGCGGGGCGTGGCGCCGCGCGCGGTCACCGCCGTCAGCGACTGGGCCTTCGCCCGCTTCGCGGCCGGCGGGCTGACCCGGCTGGAGCTGCTGCACCAGGTGGACAACCCCGCCTCCTGCCGGGTGGCGGAGAAGAGCGGGTACGTCTTCCAGGAGGTGCTGCCGGCCCGGCCACCGTTCCCCCGCGACGGGCACCGGCACGTGCGCAGGCGGGTCTAGCCGCGCCCGACTGGCACACCCTCCGGTCGTCTCCTCCGCATTCGACCAGATTGACCATGCCGGGCCACGCAGCGTGACCACGGCCACTACCGTTGGTCGCCATCCTCACATCGGCCTGAAGACCCCGGTCGTTTCCTGGGGCATCATGATCAGTGAAGCGGAGAACTACATCCGGGTCTCACTCTTCCTGCTCTTCTTCCCCGCCGCGTTCCTCGTCACCGCCGTGCTGAGCTTCGTCATGCTCGGCGAAGCGGTCCGCGAGGCCCTCGACCCGAGACTCCGCTGAGCCGGCCGACGACCCGGGCGATCCGCCACGCTGCCCTCACTCCTCGCCGACGGTCTCCGTCTCGTCGTCGTGCATGAACTGGACGGCGAGGTGCTCGTCCGGCTGCGGCGCCTGCTCCAGGTGGTGGTGGGGATCCCCGTCGGTGGAGAAGAGCACGTCGTCGGTCTTGGGGGTCTTCTCGCGGTTCTCGTCCGGATCTGTCACGTCCACTCCTCCCGGATGCCGCACCGACCGTGAACGGTCCTGCCTGCTCAGGTCAGCCTTCTGTCACCCACCCTAGGCGGGTCGGGCGGCCGTGGCAGGGGTTCGGCGAGGCGTCACCGGCCGGCGAGCAGGAGCACCGCCGCGACGACCAGCCCGGCCTCGACGAGGACGACGAAGACCCGGTCGCTGATCCGGCCGACGACCCGGCGGCCCACCCACGCGCCGGCGAGGGTGGCCGGCGTGAGCGCCGCGCCGAGCAGCAGAACGTCCCGCCCGATCAGGCCGGCGGCGGCGTACCCGACGGTCTTGGACAGGTGCAGGGTGAGCGCGGCGGCGGCCTCGGTGCCCACGTACGCGGCGCGGGTGAGGCCGTAGGCCAGGAAGAACGGGGCGGTCAGCGGGCCGACGGACCCCAGCAGCGCCGACCCGAGACCGGACGCCGCGCCGACGGCCACGAAGGTGCGCTCGGTGGGCCGGGACGGCCGCGCGCCGATGCGGCGCCACGCCACCACGGCGAGGAGGAACACCCCGAGCAGCCGTTTCAGGGCGGCCAGCGGGGCGTGGGCGAGCAGCAGCGCGCCGGTCACCGCGAGGGGCACCGCCCCGGCGGCGAACCGGCCGGCGAGGCGCCAGTGCAGCTCCGGGCGGTTCAGCCAGACCCGGGCGGCGTTGCTGGAGAGCTGGGTGAGGGTGAGCACCGGCACCGCGACCCGCAGCCCGAACAGCGCGGTGAAGACCGGCAGCAGCAGCACACCGCCGCCGAAGCCGGTGACCGCCGACAGCAGGGCCAGCAGGAACGCCGCCGCCGAGGCGGTCAGCAGCGTGCCCACCACCGGGGTCAGCGGTCGACCGGCGCGGCGCCCGCCGGCCCCCGCCCCGGCCCGTCGGGCGGTCCGTCGGTCTCTCCGCTCGGCGGTTCGTCGGGCGGTCCGACGGCCGGATCGGGGGCGGCCGGGCCGAGCAGGCGCAGCAGCAGGCGCGGCTCACCCGGCCAGGCGTCGAGCAGCACCTGCCGGGGCACCTGCCGGCCGGCGTAGCGCAGGGCGAGGGCGACCACGACGATGTCGTCGAGCGGGCCGATGACCGGCAGGAACTCGGGGATCAGGTCGATCGGGCTGGCCAGCCAGAGACCCGCGACGACGATGGCGATCTTGGCGCGGCGAGGCACCCGCGGGTCCCGGCGTAGCCGGCGCACCGTGGTCAGGCAGTCGGGGATGAAGGCGGCCAGGTCGCGCAGGATGCCCGGCGGGAGGCGTCGGGCGAGCAGCACCAGCAGGGCCCAGCTGGCGAGCAGACAGGCCACCGCCACGCCGAGCCCGATCAGCCAGTCGCGCACGAGGGGTCCTTTCGCCGGGTACGGGCCACGAGGAATGTACGCCGGGTCACGCCCACCCGCGCGGCACGCCGTACGGCGGGGAATGCCGCGCCGATCACACGCGCTGAATCCCGTCACGGACAGCGGATACCTTGGGTGCGGGAGGTGGCGGCGGTGACGATTGGCTGGGAGGCGGCGGTCGAGGCGCAGATCCGCGCGGCCCAGGAGCGCGGCGAGTTCGACAACCTGCCAGGGGCGGGCAAACCGATCCCCGGCCGGGGCCTGCCGTACGACGAGTCGTGGTGGATCAAGAGCTTCCTGGAGCGTGAGGCGCTCCCCAGCGACCTGCTGCTGCCGACCCCGTTGCAGCTGCGCCGCCGCGTCGAGCAGCTCCCCGACGAGGTGCGGGACCTGCCCACGGAGGAGTCGGTGCGCGCGTTCGTCGCGGACCTGAACGCGCAGATCGTGGCGTGGCTGCGTACGCCCACCGGCCCGCGGGTGGTGGTGCGCCCGGTCAACGCCGACGACACCGTACGCCGGTGGCGGGCCGACCGGGAGCGGACGGCGACCGAGCGGGCCGCGGAGGTGGCGGCTGCGCCGCCGGCCGCCGCGCCGACCACCCGGCGGCGTTGGCGTTTCCCTTGGCGGCGGCGCGGCTGAACCCCCGGCCCCGACCTGGGGGTGTCCCCGGATCGCTCAGGACACGGCCGCTCGCCAGCTCCACGCCGTGCGGCGGGGACGATCGCCGAGTGCGGCCCGACCGGTCAGCCAGAGCAGGACCTCCGCCGGCTGCCCGGCCGGCGCGTCGGGGAACAGCCGGCCCACCACCTTGGCGCTCAGGTCGGCGGGCAACCGCCAGTCGGCGCCCAGGCCGCGGGTGACGTCGTGGGTGTGCAGCAGGATCTCGGCGACGCCCATCGCGGCGAAGCCGGCCGGGTCGGTCGGCCCCCAGTGCCAGGCCCGTAACGTCGGCTCGGCGCCGTCGACGGCGCCGGCCAGCAGTTGCGCGCACGCGTGCACGACCCGCAGCACCTCCGCGGGCGCCGCGTCGGAGCGCACCCGCAGGTCGTACGGCAGGTAGCCGTCGGTGGGCTGCCCGGCAACCTGGCCGGCGTAGGCGAGCAGGTCGTGCGCCACGTGCGCGGCGGTGATCCAGCAGGACCACTCCAGGTCGCCCGCGGGGACGGACCAATCGTGCCCGGTCAGCGGAGCCAGAACCTCGGCCATCGCCGTCGCCGCGGCCCGGACGTCCGCTCCGGTCGCTGTGGTCATGCCGTCGACTCTGCCGCCAGCCGTGCGCGTCCGCCACCCGGCGGCCCGCACGCGAGCGCGAGGGCGTGAATCACTACGACCTGGGGTGCTGGTAAGAACGGCGACACTAGGCGCCAATTAGTGGATCTTCGCCGTACCGACCCGCCCAGCGCCGACAAGGGCGCCACGGTGCGTACCGCAGTCGCAACCGTACGGGCCCGTTTGGAGTCGTGATCACGTGGCTGGGAAAGGATTGGACGGGATGATGCTCGGGCTTGTAGCTTGCAGTTGACCGTGACACCGCCCGAGGAGGTGAGACCCATGAACGCTGTATCGATGTGGGTGCTCCCCCTTCCCGTCACGGTCGGGCGATTGACGTAGGTGTCGCCGGGAGCGCCTCGCCAACAAGGCACTCCCGAAAGGCAACACCTATGCACTCTCTGCAGTTCACCGCCGAGCCGTCGTCGAACGATACGGTCGAGCGCGACTTCACCGCGGGCGACGTCCCCGGACTCCCATCGCCGGCCTCCGACGCCGATCGTGCGCCCCTCATGTTCGACGTGATCATTGCCGGGTGCGGGCCGACTGGTGCGATGCTGGCCGCCGAACTGCGGCTGCACGATGTGCGGGTACTCGTCCTGGAGAAGGAAACCGAGCCCGTGTCGTTCGTCCGCATAGTCGGTCTGCATATTCGCAGTATCGAGCTGATGGCAATGCGCGGACTGCTGGATCGCATTCTCCAGCATGGAAGACAGCGTCCGGCCGGCGGTTTCTTCGCCGCCATCCCCAAACCCGCGCCCGAGGGCCTGGATTCCGCGTACGCCTATCTGCTGGGTATCCCGCAGCCGGTCATCGTTCACCTGCTCGAAGAACATGCGATCGAACTGGGTGCGCAGGTCCGGCGCGGTTGCGCGGTCGCCGGTTTCGAGCAGGACGACGAGGGTGTGACCGTCGAGCTGGCCGACGGGGAACAGCTGCGATCGCGCTACTTCGTCGGCTGTGACGGCGGGCGCAGTACGGTGCGTAAACTGCTCGGTGTCGGCTTCCCCGGCGAGCCCTCACGGACCGAGACCCTGATGGGCGAGATGGAAGTGGGCGTGCCGCAGGAGGAGATCGCCGCCAAGGTGACCGGAATCCGCGAGACCCATCAGCGATTCTGGCTCCGGCCCTTCGGCGAAGGGGTCTATAGCGTCGTAGTCCCCGCCGCGGGAGTCAGCGACCGCGCGGAACCGCCCACCCTCGAGGATTTCAAACAACAGTTGCGCACCATCGCCGGAACCGATTTCGGCGTGCACTCCCCGCGCTGGCTGTCCCGCTTCGGGGATGCCACCCGGCTAGCCGAACGTTATCGGGTCGGGCGGGTGCTGCTGGCCGGCGATGCGGCACACATCCATCCACCCACCGGCGGACAGGGCCTCAACCTGGGCGTTCAGGACGCATTCAACCTCGGCTGGAAACTGGCCGCACAGATCCGCGGCTGGGCGCCGGAAACACTGCTGGACACCTACCAGGCCGAGCGTCATCCGGTCGCCGAGGACGTGCTGGACAACACAAGCGCCCAGATGGAACTGTCGTCCACCGAACCGGGCCCGCAGGCCGTGCGCAGGCTGCTCACCGAACTGATGGACTTCGACGAGGTGAACCGCTATCTGATCGAGAAGATCACCGCGATCGGCATCCGCTACGACTTCGGCGAAGGCCCCGACCTGCTCGGCCGCCGCCTGCGCGACATCGACGTGAAACAGGGCCACCTCTACGGTCTGCTGCATCGCGGCCGCGGCCTGCTGCTGGACCGCACCGAACGCCTGACCGTCGGCGGCTGGTCAGACCGGGTCGATTACCTCGCGGATCCCACTGCGGTACTGGATGTTCCGTGCGTCCTGCTACGCCCCGACGGCCACGTCGCCTGGATCGGCGACGATCAGCAGGACCTGGACGACCACCTCTCCCGCTGGTTCGGCAAGCCCGCCAACTGATTTCGCCTGAGCAGCGGTCATCCCGCATATACGTGGCGAGATGGCGAGCAGATCTGCGGCGCTGTCGGCCAGGAGCTGGGATGGTCGTCGATGGCGGCCGCGACCGGTAACCGTTCGGTCCTGCCCGCGCCCAGGTGGTCAGAGCAGCGGCTCCAGGTCGTCGTCTTCGTCGTCGTCCGGCTCCTCGGCATTGAGGGCCAGGGCCTCGCGCAGCCAGCCCAGTTCGTCGGGGTAGAGCGCCACGTGGTCCACCGGCGGATGGCCGCGTCGTCGTCGAGGTCGTCGTCGCCTTCATAGGTGCCGGGCAGTTTGACGGCGATCCAGACGTCGTCGCCGAGCAGCTGCGCGGGCGCGCGCAGCCGCACCACGGTGGGGTCGGTGGTGAGGCTGTGCTGCGGGTCGAGGTCGTCGAGGTCGATGCCGTGTTCGGTGTCCATGTCGTGCTCGGCGGCCAGCCCGGCCGTGCAGACCACGGCCAGGTGCGGGTGTTGCTGGGCTGGGGTGCGGGTGCCGTCGGCGAGGTTGGCGTAGGCGTCGAACGCGGCCTGCGGGTGCAGGGTGAGCAGTTCGCCGATCTGCCACCAGTCCAGGCCGGCGGCCAAGGCGTCGCGCATGACGCTGTGGTGCAGATGCCGGGCGCCGGCGGTGAACCGCTCGGCCAGGGTGACGGCGTTCTTGAAGTCGCCGGCGCGTAGCCGCGGCCAGGCCTTCGGTGAGGGAACTGCCGTACTGCTCACGGAACGTTTCGGTGTGCACGCCGGTGCGGGTGGGGGTCATCGTGGCTGTCCCTCGCTGCTCGGGGG
>NZ_QGKS01000145.1 GCF_003172935.1 Micromonospora sicca
AGCAACCCCTCCCCGCGGGGGCCGGCCACCGCGTACGGGTGGATGATCCCGAGGTCCACCCCGGCCACCCGGCCGGGGTCCGGTTGTTCACCGGGCGGGTAGACCGTCACCGGCACCTCGGCGGTCACGTCGAGGAACAGCCGCCCGCCCTCACACAGCAGGGTTACCGACCGGACCTGCTCGACCGGATACGGCACCTCCCGCGCCAGACGCACCCACAACGGCGACGTGCCTCTGGCGGTCGGGACTCGCACCCGCCGGCCGTCGAGGGTGAACGTGCCGTGATACCAGCGCACCGGCACCAACCCCCGCCGGCGACGCGGGAACCGGGCCGACAGGTCACCGGCGGTGCGGCGTTTCGCCGCCGCGAACCACGCATCGGAGAATCGGCGCAACACCGACCGGGCACCTGTGGTGTCCAGGTCGCCGAAGGTGCCCGGCCCGGACGCGGACAGCTCCCGGCACAACTGCTGATAGCCCACCAGCGGCGCGCCGCCGCGGTGGCGGCGCCACGCGTTGACCTCCAACGCACACGCCCACACGTCACCGGCCGAGCGCAGCAACCCGAAACACCGCCGCCGCTGCCCCGGCGTCACCCGCACAGCAACCCGGGCCGTGCGATGCACGACCCGCGGCAAGGCGGGATCCCGACGGCGAGGCACGAACCGAAGCCAACACCAGCCCTACGACATTTCCCAACCCCGACCAACCCGGCCAACGTTTGTGGTCAAAGCCCTAGCCAGGCCGCGGCGCCGGGCCCGGGTGGCGCGCCCGGAAGTCAGGACGGGTCGGCGCCGGTCCGTTCCGCGCCGACCGGGACCAGCCGGAAGATCCGGATCTCCCGGCCGCCGGCCCGCTCGACGTACGTCCGGTACGCGGGCCACTCGGTGACCAGCAGCTGCCACAGCCGGTCCCGCTCCGCGCCGGCGGCCACCTCGGCGCGTACCGCGACGCGGCGCCCCTTGACGTCCACCTCGGCGGCCGGCTGGGCGAGCAGGTTCATCGCCCAGCCGGGCTGGTGCCGCTGCCCCCAGTTCGACCCGATCACCACGTACCCGTCGCCGTCCGGCACGTACAGCAGGGGGTTGCTGCGGGGCTGACCGGAGCGACGACCGGTGGTGGTGATGACCAGGGAGGGCACCAGGCCCAACGCGACCACCCGGCCCTTCGTGAGCCGGCCGACCAGCCGGTCGGCGGGGACGAGCAGGCGCAACGTGGCGCCGAACCACTTCTGGTGGCCGAGCCGGCGCGTGAGGGTTCCCAGGACGGACACGGGCCGAGTCTGCCGGGTCCGCCGCCGAGGCGGCACCCACGCGCGGCCCACGCACTCGTGGGCGGCCCGGAGCGGCCGGTCCACATCGGAGCCGGTCACTCCAGCCGGCGCTCCACGGGCAGCCGGGACCGGGTCATGAGCCCCGCCCCGAGCATCGCCAGCAGCGGGACCACCACCAGCACGCCGAGGGTCAACCAGGGCACCACCACCGGGTACGGCGTCTCGACCGGCCACGCCGCGGCGTACCGGCGGTTCACCGAGGAGAGGATGATCAACGCCGAGCCGAGGCCGGCGACGATGCCCAGCGCCGAACCGAGCACCGCGATCACGCCGGCCTGGCAGAGTGACAGGACCCGGCGTACCCGTGGGCTGGCCCCCACTGCCGCCAGGGTGGACAGATCCCGACGCCCCTCGGCGGCGGCGAGCCCGGTGGCCACCCCGGCCGCGCCCAGGGTGATCACGCCGGCGCCGACGGCCAGCAGGAGCAGCAGCGGCCGCCGGTCCGAGTACGGCTGGTCCTGCTCCACCTGCACCTGCAGCGAGGCGAGCCGCGGCAGGTCGGCCACGAGTCGTTCCTGCTGCGCCACCGTCGGCGGCCCGGTGGTGTCGACGGCGTAGCCGAGCTGCTCGCCCGTCAGGCCGATCCGGGCCGCCGCCGCGGCGGAGAGGAATAGCCGGTCGACCGGCAGGCCACCGCGCAGCGCGTAGCCGGGCAGGGTGGCGGTGACGGTGGACGGCGGGTCCTGGCCGGCGGAGCTCCGGCTGGCGGTGACGGCCACCCGCCCGTCGACCACCTGCCGCGGGTCGTTCACCACCACCCCGCCGGCCCGCAGCACCCAGGTCGCGGTGGCCACCTCGGCGGCCGGGGCGCCGGTGAGCACGGGCAGGGCCGAGCCGTCGTCCACCAACGCCGGCAGGTAGAGGCCGTCCGGGCTGCGCGACGGCCGCGCGCAGCGCGGGTCGGCGAGGGCGCGCCGGCGCCCGTCGGCGGTCAGGTACCCGGTCAGCTCGTACGGGCACTCCCGGTCCGGCGGGACCACCGCCGCCACGTTGCAGTAGTCCTCGGGGGACGTCGGCGCGGCGCAGGCGGGCACGTCGACCCGGGCCACCGTGCCGTCGGGCAGGACGGCCCGGACCCGCTCGGCCACCTGCGCCACCGGCGGCAGCTCGGCAGCGCCGGAGTCCGACCGCAGCAGCAGCACGTTGCCGGGTGGGATGCCGGGCTGCCAGTCCGCCCGGGCCCGGGCCTCGTCGCTGGCCACGTAGACGCCGAGGGCGACGCTGCCGGCGACCGCGGCCATCACCGCGGAGATGGCCGGCGCGGCGGAGGAGCGGTTGCGGCTCGCGTCGCGCAGCGCGAGCCGCGGTGCCAGCGGCAGTAGCCGGCCGGCCCCGGCGAGCAGCCCGATCAACGTCGGGGTGCCGAAGACCAGTCCGAGCTCGCCGAGGATCAGCCCGGCCAGGATCACCGTCGGGGTGGTGCTGGCCGCGCCGAGCCCGGCGACGGCGGCGCCGCCGAGGGTGAGCAGCACCCCGACGACCAGCCAGCGCCGCCGGTGCCGGGGCGGGGTGCGCCGTCCGGCCAACCCGGCCACCACGTCCTCGCGGGCGGCGGCCCAGGCCGGAGCCAGCGCCGCGAGCACCCCGGCGAGCACCGCGACCGCGCCGATCGCGGCCAGCGCGGCCGGGAAGACGCGGTACCCGCCGGACCGGGCCGCGGTGACGTACTGCTCGACCAGCGGCCGGCCGGCGAACGCCGCGGCGGTGCCGAGCAGCAGCCCGAGCGCCGCCCCGCCGGCGCCGAGCACCACCCCGTCGGCCAGCACCACCCGGCGCAGGTGCACGTGATCCCCGCCGGCCACCGCGACCAGCGCGAGGTCCCGGCGCCGCCGCCGTACGCCGACCGCGAAGGCCGGCCCGACCAACAGCACCACCTCCAGCAGGCCGAGGCCGCCGACCAGCACCGCGTTGCCCGTGTCCGCCGCGTCCGGCAGCGGCGTGCCGTCGCCGGCGGCGTCGTCCCGGCCGGGAACGGCGGTGCGGGCGGTCACCGTCACGCCCCGCGCGTTCAGCCGGTCCACCAGCGCCGGGTCCAGCCGCCCGGGCACGTCCACCAGCCAGCTCTCGTCCGCCGGGGCGACCGGCCCGGCCGGCGCCTCCGGGCGCACCGCGACCACCTCGCGCAGGTTGTCCGGGAACTCCACCACCCCGACGACCCGGTACGGCCCGCCGCCGTCCGCGGTGCGGACCGTGCCGCCGAGCGGCACCCCCAGGCGGCGCAGGGCCCGCTGGCTGACCGCGATCTCGGTGGGCTCGGCCGGCGGCCGGCCGGCGCGCAGCCTGGCCAGCGGCCGGGCGACCGGATCGGTCAGGTCCAGGCTCCGCGCGTCGAACGACACGTTCCGGTCGTCGATCCGTACCTCGAACGGCACCCACCAGCGGACCCGGCTGACCCGGCTGCCCGCGGGCAGCAGCGCGGTGATCTCGGCGGCGGCCACCGGACGGGTACGCGGCACCGACTCGCCCTGGGCCGGCCAGGAACTCTCCCCCCAGGCGTCCTGGACCAGCGCGTTCTCGGCCGACCAGCGCAGCTCCGCGTCGGCGCCCCCGAGCCGCCGGTCCAGCTGTTCCGCCCGGGTCAGCTCCGCCATGTCCCAGCTCACCGCGGTGAAGCTGAGCGCCAGCACCGGCAGCGTGATCATCGCCAGCACCAGCGCGGTACGACGACGGGCCCGCCGTGCCTCCCGCCGCGCGATGCGCAGCGCCACCAGCCACGAGCCGACCGCCCCGGCGAACCGGCCCCGACTCACCGCCCGCTGCCGGTCAGCAGCTGCTCGACGCCGACCAGCGGCGCCGTCGAGTCGACCAGCACCCCGTCCCGGAGGAAGACCACCCGGTCCGCCCAGCCGGCGTGCCGCGCCTCGTGGGTGACCAGCACCCCCGCCGCGCCGGCGTCCACCCGGCGGCGCAGCAGGTGCAGCACCGCCTCCCCGGCCTGCGAGTCGAGCGCACCGGTCGGCTCGTCGGCGAGCACCAGCCGGCGCTCGTCCACCAGGGCCCGGGCGATCGCCACCCGCTGCTGCTGGCCACCGGACATCTGGTCCGGGAAGCGGTCGCCCAGCCCGGTCAGGTCCACCTCGGCCAGCGCGGCCAGGGCCAGCCTGCGGGCCTGCCGGACGCCCCTCCCGTCGAGTTCCAGCGGCAGCGCGACGTTCTCCGCCGCGGTGAGGCTGCCGAGCAGGTTGAGATCCTGGAAGACGTAGCCGACCCGCCGCCGCCGCAGCCGGGCCAGCTCCCGGCGGTCCAGCCGGCCGAGCGCCGCCCCCTCGACCAGCACCTCGCCGGTGGTGGGGCGATCCAGCCCGCCAGCGAGCGAGAGCAGGGTGGACTTGCCGGAGCCGGAGGGGCCCATCACGGCGACCAGCTCACCGGGGCGGACCGTGAGGCTGACCCCGCGCAGCGCATGCACGGCGGCCTCCCCGGCGCCGTGGGTCCGGTACACGTCCCGCAGCTCCAGCACCGCGCCCGCTTCGCTCACCGGACCGTCTCCGCTCGCGACTGCGGGGCTCGCAGGCCCGGCTCGCTCCTCGCGCTCACGGTGCTGGTCCCTGTTCGCGACTGCGGGGCTCGCAGGCCCGGCTCGCTCCTCGCGCTCACCGGCGGACCTCCTGGTCGGTGCGGTCCACCGCCCCGGCGTCGGGCGCCGGCGGACGGGACGGCGCGGGGCGGTAGCGGACCAGGCTCGTCTCGCAGTGGTCGAGCCAGCGGATCTCCGCCTCGGCCTGGAAGACCATCGCGTCCAGCACCAGCCGCCAGGGCAGGTCCTCCGGCTTGTCGCTGGCGTACTTCAGCCGGGTCAACTCCTGCAACGCCCGCATGGTGGCGCTGCGCTGGGTCTGCACCACCGCGCGGACGTCCACGCCCGGGGTGGTCAGCGCCAGGGCCAGCTTGATCGCCAGTTCGTCCCGGGGCCGGTCGGTGCGGCTGATCGGGGTGGCGAACCAGAGCGCCAGGTCCGCCCGCCCGGCGTCGGTGATCTCGTACGGCCGCTGCCCACCCTCGTGCTCCGGCAGCGGCCGGACCAGGCCGTCCCGCTCCAGCCGGGAGAGGGTGGTGTAGACCTGCCCGATGTTCAGCGGCCAGGTCGAGCCGGTCGACTCCTCGAAGGCGGCGCGCAGCTGGTAGCCGTACATCTGGCCGCGTTCGAGCAGGGCGAGCAGCCCGTGACGGATGGACATGGAAACGGAGTATGCATACCTGGTATGCGACCCGCAACCGGAACGCCCGCACCGTGAGCTGGGGCTCCGCTCAGACCGGGCGGCCGGGGAAGGGGACGGTGAGCGGGGTCACCCCGGCCGTCCGCCGCCACCGGGTGGCGCGCAGCGCGCAGTCGGTCAGCGCGGCCAGCGCACGGTTCCGGTCGGTGCCCGTCGTGTGCGGCAGGGCGGCCCGCCAGAACCCGGCCGTCCGCTCCTCGACCTCGACGGCCAGCTTGAGCGCGCTCGCCCGGTCGGTCACCGGGTAGGGCAGGGCGTACCCGGCCCGGTCGGCCGGGACCTGACCGCCGCCGGAGCTGAGCTGGAGGATCAGGGCGTCGCGGCGGGACCGGTGGGCCGCCTCGGCGGCGCGGGCGGCGGTCCGGGCGGCCTCGGCGAGGCGGACGCCGATCACGCCGTACGCCCAGATCGCCGCGTACTCGGCGGTGAGGGCGGCGGCGAGGGCCTCGGCGGGCCCGGCGGGTGCGGTACGCGGGATCACTTCAGCACCTCCAGGTGGGTCGCCCGGGCGGCGGCGATGGAGCCGAGCAGCGCGGCCCGCTCGGCCGGCGCGGTCGCGCACGCCTTCGCGGCGTTGTCCCGCCCGGCCCGCTCGGCCTCGCGCAGCCCGGGCAGCGGGTCGGCGGGGTCCGCGTCCCCGGACGGCGTGCCGCTCGACGCGCCGGACGGCAGCGGGCGGCCGATCACCCGGCGCAGCTCGTCGGCGTGGGCCTGGTGGGCGTCGGCGATCGGGGTCAGCGGGTCGGCCAGGGCCGGGTCGGCGGCGATCGCGGCCCGATGCCGGGCGGCCAGCTCGGCCGCCTCGGCGGCCAGCGGCTCGAGCGGATCGGGCGGCGGCGGCTTGTCGTCGCCCCGGTCGAAAAGATCACAGCCGGTCAGCGGTACGGCGGCACCGCCGACCACCACCAGCGCCCCGGCGCGCAGCACGTTTCGCCGGGAATGCCCCGGTGCCCCGTTGCGCTGTGTTGTTCTGCCCGTCGCCACCGGACAAGTCAACACCATCCGTGGCCGCCCGTGGGCCACCGGCGTCGGTGCGCCGCCGGGTCCGTCACCCGCCAGGCGCGTTACGCTCTGCGCAGCCACCGGGCGCGACCGCCCCGGTGGCGTGCCGGCATGGCGGGCCGAAGCGGACCGCAGCTCGATCAGGAGAAGGGGCGCCAGATGACGCAGCGTGGCCGTGCCACCAGGCCGACCGGGCCGTCCGGGCGACCCCGGCGGGCCGACGGGCCCCGTGGTGGGGACCGGGCCGGCGCACCGCGCGGCGGTGACCTCGGCGCCCGGCGCGCGCGGCTGCGCGAGGTGATCGAGCCGGTGATCGAGGGCGTCGGGTACGACCTGGAGGACCTCTCCGTCTCCCGGGCCGGCCGACGGCACGTCGTACGCGTGATCGTGGACGCCGACGGCGGGATCAACCTGGACGCCGTCGCGGACGTCTCCCGCGCGGTCTCCGCGGCGTTGGACGCCGCGGAGGAGGCCGGTGGCGACATCGTGGCGGGGGAGTACCAGCTCGAGGTCAGCTCGCCGGGCGTGGACCGTCCGCTCACTCTGCCCCGACACTGGCGGCGCAACGTCGGCCGGCTGGTCAAGGTGACCGTGCGCGGCGGGGCGGCGCTGCCCGAGCAGCGGGCCGCCGGGGACCGGCAGGTCACCGGCCGGGTGGTCGAGGCCGACGACGAGCGCGTGGTGCTGGAGACGGACGCCGGCCGCGCGGAGCATCGCTACGCCGACCTCGGACCCGGTCGGGTCCAGGTCGAGTTCACCCGCCTCGACGAGATCGACGAGGCGGACGAGTTCGACGACGCGGACGCAGCCGGCGCGGCCGGCGAGACTGACGACATCGACGACGAAGATGATGTGGAGGACGAGGAGAGGTGAACATCGACCTCGCGGCGCTGCGCGCACTCGAGCGCGAGCGGGAGATCCCGTTCGACACGATCCTCGCGGCGATCGAGACCGCGCTGCTGACCGCCTACCGGCACACCGACGGCGCCGAGCCGCACGCCCGGGTGGAGATCGACCGCAAGACCGGGGCCGCCCTGGTCTACGCCCAGGAGGTGGACGACGACGGCACCGTGGTGCGGGAGTGGGACGACACCCCGCACGACTTCGGCCGGATCGCCGCCATGACCGCGAAGCAGGTGATCCTCCAGCGGCTGCGGGAGGCCACCGACGAGGTGCACTTCGGCGAGTACGTCGGCCGCGAGGGCGACCTGGTCACCGGGGTGGTGCAGGCGCACGAGGCGCGGGTCGAGAAGGGCATCGTCAGCGTCGACCTGGGCAAGCTGGAGGGCGTCCTGCCGCAGTCCGAGCAGGTGCCCGGCGAGCGGTACACGCACGGCGAGCGGATCCGCTGCGTCGTGGTGCACGTGGCAAAGGGAATGCGCGGCCCGCAGATCACGTTGTCCCGTTCGCACCCGGCACTGGTGAAGAAGCTCTTCGCGCTGGAGGTGCCGGAGATCGCCGACGGCACCGTCGAAATCGGCGCGATCGCCCGTGAGGCGGGTCACCGTACGAAGATCGCGGTCCGCTCCACCGCCCCCGGCGTGAACGCCAAGGGCGCCTGCATCGGCCCGATGGGCCAGCGGGTCCGGGCGGTGATGAGCGAACTGCACGGTGAGAAGATCGACATCATCGACTGGTCGGACGACCCGGCGACCTTCGTCGGCAACGCGCTCTCCCCGGCCAAGGCGCTGCGGGTCGAGGTGGTCGACCTGGCCAGCCGGACGGCCCGGGTCACCGTGCCGGACTTCCAGCTCTCCCTGGCGATCGGCCGGGAGGGGCAGAATGCCCGGCTTGCCGCCCGACTGACCGGTTGGCGGATCGACATCCGGTCCGACGCGGAGCAGACCGAGACGGCCGGCCGGGGCGCAGCTGATCACGTGCCGGAGCCGGGCGGCGCGATCTCGAGCAGCTAGGGGTAGACTTTCTCCAGTGGTACGACGCGCGCTGCCGGAGCGCACCTGTGTGGGCTGCCGGAGACGTGCGCCGGCCAGCGAACTGCTGCGGATCGTCGCGGTCGGCGACGAGGCTGGTCACAGCCTCCGGGCCGATCCGGCCCGCAGACTGCCGGGTCGGGGGGCGCACATGCACCCGGATCCGGCCTGCTTCGCGCAGGCGGTGCGCCGCCGCGCCTTCGGGCGGGCACTGCGCATCACCGGGGTCGTCGATCACGGTGAGCTGGCGGAGCATGTTGACGCGCCAACCACTACGTCCGGTCAGCCCGACCGGACGAGGGTCGCTAGCAAGGTAGGACGACCGACATGAGCACACGATGAAGTCCCTGAAATGACCAGGCTTCAAGTGCAGGAGTGAGGTCGCTGCGGGTGCTGCCCGCACGACCTCGGAGTGAGGAGTGCAGTGGCAGGTAAGGCCCGCGTACACGAGCTGGCAAAAGAGCTCGGGGTCGAAAGCAAGACCGTTCTCGCCAAGCTGAAGGAAATGGGCGAGTTCGTCAAGTCCGCGTCCAGCACCGTCGAGGCGCCCGTCGCCCGACGGCTGCGTGGCGCATTCGTCGCGTCCGCCGGTGGCCCTTCGGCGCCGGCCGCCCCCGCGGCGGCCGCGTCCGCTCCGGCGGCGACCCCGACGCGCTGCGGGAGCG
>NZ_QGKS01000485.1 GCF_003172935.1 Micromonospora sicca
GGCCTGCGGCGGCGGGGCAGGCCGAGTGGTCCGGATCGGTGGTGCGGTGGACGGTCGGCTGCCGGGCGAGCGGCCGTACGCGGGAACGGGCGGGTGGATCGGCGGCGCGGTCGTGGCCGGCGCACCACTCCGGAGCGGTTCCGGGGCGGCCGGGAACTGCGGGGTGTCCACGGTGTCCTGCGGTTCCGGGACGACGCGCGGAGACGGACCGTCGAGCGGCGACGGTGCCGTGACCGGTTGGTCTCCGGTCCCGTCGCCCGGGGCGCCGCCGACGGAGAGCGGACGGGGCTGCTTCGGCGCGGACGGGCCGGGGAGCAGGGCGCCCGCGGCCATGGGGAGGTAGCTCAGCGAGGCGACTGCGACCAGCATGCCCGCGCGTCGGATCCGCCGGCGACGGTTGCCGGTGACGTCGACGAACACCGGTTGACCGGGTCGGGACAGGACGATCGGCGGTGTGCGCTGTGGGCGATCGGGCAACCTATCGAACGACATGTCAAGAGCCACCGGTCGTGGTTATGAGGAGCTTGTCCGGGTATGTCCTGATCCCAGACACAGGTGCTCGGCGAATGTCTCACCATTCGCATATCCGGAAAGATACCCCAGAGAGCACCAGACAGGACGACAAGGCGTTGAGTAATGAAACAGGATGAAGAGCGACAAGGGTTCGCCACGTCGGGATCTCAGGCGGATACCGACAGGCCGCGGCCGTGCGTCGCTCTCGCGGTGACGATCTCGGCGGCCCGATGTTCCCGCCAGCGCCGCTGGGCCTCCCGGTTGCACAGCCGGCACACCCGGCGGTAGCGCCCCGTCGCCTCGTCGATCTCCCGCTCGTGACCGTTGCGGCACCGCGGTTCCTGCCGCCGGCCCCGGCAGCTCTCCGCCCGGGTGGCCTGACGCAGGTGGGTGGGCTCGATGCAGTCCAGGCTGGCGCAGCGGTGGTCGACGTCCAGCGCCGGGTCGTAGCCGCCGACGAAGACCACGTACGCGGCGATGTGCGCCCACGCCCGGCCGGCGACCTTCTGGTGGACACCGCGGCGGGCGCCGTACCCGCGCACGATCAGGCAGCCGTCGTCGCGGCGTACCGAGCGGTCGACCAGGTGGGAGCGCAGGCTCTCCTCGGTGAAATGCCGGGACAGGCCGGGCACCCTCGACAGCATCGCGTCACTGTACGCGGCCTGCCGTCCGCCGCCCGGGTTCAGCCGCCCGCGGGGAGCCGCAGAGCGGGACCGGTCGAGTCGCGTACGACCAGGGTGTGGCCGGTGGGGCGACGGCGGGGGCGCACCGAGCGGGGTTTGAGGGCGAGGGTGAGCGCCATCCGGCCCATGTCGGTCATCGGCAGTCGTACGGTCGTCAGGCTCGGCGCGAGGTCGGCGGCCACGGACACGTCGTCGAAGCCGACGACGGAGATCCGGTCGGGTACGGGGATGCGGTGGGCTCGCAGCGTCGACAGCACCCCGATGGCCATCGCGTCGTTGAGCGCGATGATCGCGGTGGTCTCGGGGTGGTCGCGCAGGATCTGCTCGGCGGCCACTCGGCCGCCGTCGCGGGTGAAATCGCAGTGGACGACGGGGAGGCCGTCGAGGGAGAGGTCGCGCTGGCGCAGCGCGGCGGACACCCCGGCGAGCCGGTCGGCCACTGTGGTGAGTCCCGCGGTGCCCGCGGCGACTGCGATCCGCCGGTGGCCGAGCTCCAGCAGATGCGTGGCGAGCGCGCGTCCGCC
Organism: Micromonospora sicca; assembly: GCF_003172935.1. GTDB lineage: Bacteria > Actinomycetota > Actinomycetes > Mycobacteriales > Micromonosporaceae > Micromonospora > Micromonospora sicca. The sequence continues at coordinate 1,721 of NZ_QGKS01000485.1, forward strand.
GGCCTCGTTGTCCGGCATCACCGCGTCGACCCCGAGCGAGTGCCGTCCGATGACGGCGACCCGCCCCCCGAGCTTCTGGAAGGCCGACAGTTCGGTCCGCGCCTCGGCCTCGATGCGCGGGTCGTCGTAGCCGGAGCCGGCGATCAGGATGATCCCCACCCGCTGCGCGATGAGGTGCCGGAGCTGGCGGAGCTCGTAGTCGGGGTCGCGGCCGGAGTGCGAGATCTGGACGAGCAGGCCCTCCTCGGCGGCGACCTCGATGACGCCGCTGGCGATCTCCGAGAAGTACGGGTCGTCGACCTGGTGGACGATCAGGCCCACCGTGGAGCTGGCGCCGCCGGCGAGGGTGCGGGCGTAGGGGTTGGCGACGTATCCGAGTTCCCGGGAGATCTGCCGGACGCGGCGGGCGACCTCTTCGCTGACACCGTCGCGGCCGGACAGGGCTCGGGAGGCGGTGGCCAGCGACACGCCGGCACGCTCGGCCACGTCGATGAGGCGCAGCCGGGGACCGGGCTTGGGCATCCGCAACTCCTAGGGGACATCGATCCGCACCGCGCTCTTGCCTGTGGCGCAAGGCACAGCATAGGCTACGAAAGCGCTTACGTAAGCGCTTACGTACTCGTGGTGAAGCAGCTGCCCGGCCGGCACTCGCCGACCTGACCTCGGCCGTCCGCCGGTGTGGACAGCCATCCGTCCTGTCCAGACGTGATCCCAACTCCAGCGGCACGAACCCGGTTCGCACGCCGCACGCCAGCGCTTCCGAAAGTGCCCGCCACCGCGCACCGACGAAGGGAACACCTCCCATGAGAAGACCGAGACGGCTCGCCGTCGCCACCGCCGCCCTGCTGGCGGCCGGCCTGACGGCGGCCGCCGGGGCGAGTCCCGCCCAGGCGGACCGGGACCGCCCGCACGACGTCCACCCGGCCCTGCGCTCGCACCTGGTCGCCTTCTACGACTTCGACCACCCCGTGGAGGGCGACGTCGCGCTCGAGCGCGACCAGGGCCGCTCCGGCACCGAGATCGAGCTGATCAACGGTGGCTCGGCCATGCGGGTGCCCGACCAGGCGTACAAGGGCAGCGGCAACGCGTTGCAGACCCGGCAGGTCAACCCCGAGGTGACCGGCAACGACGACTGGAAGGCCGGGACCTGGTCGGCCAGCGGCGTACGGACGCTGCGCGCGTTCAGCGGCGCCGAGGGTACGACCGTGATGGGCTGGTTCAAGCGGGAGATGGACGGCCCGGCGCTCAACTCCACCACCGCCAACCCCACCGACCGGTTCAACGCCATCGGGTTGGCCGGCGTGCTGACCGGCGACTCCGACGGCCACGGCGTGCGGGCCCTGCTCGAGCTCATCGACGTCAACGGCGAGCTGCGACTGGTCGCCCTCGGCCGGCGCCTCGACGGCGGCAACTCGCAGACGTTCGCCGCGAGCGAGGACTGGCGGACCCTGCTGCCCAAGGGCGAGTGGGTGCACCTCGCCGCCACCTACGACTTCACCACCGGCACCATGGCGCTCTACCGCAACGGTGAGCCGGTCGACGGCTTCTACACGCGCAACGACGACCCGTGGCAGGTGTCGGGGCCCGGCCCGCACGTCACCACCGCCTCCGACCCGCGCGGCATCAAGATCGGCGGGAGCTTCCCGCAGAACACGCTGGAGCGGAACCCGTGCGACTGCCGCATGGACGCCCTCATGTTCCTCGACAGCGTGATCCCGGCGGGCGACATCGCCAAGCAGTACCGCTACATGGCCCGCTGACCATCCTCGGCACCGTCCCACCGAGAAGGAGAACCCGCGTGTTCATTCGCGCTGGCAGCACCGGCAGGCTCCGTAGAGCCGCGCTGACGGCCGGAGTCACTGCCGCCACCCTCGTCCTGTCCACCCTGGTCGCGGCGCCCGCCCGGGCCGCCGGGGCGATCTACGACCCGATTCCCGAGATGCCGACCCAGTCCCGGCTGGGCCTGGTCCTGCAGGGGTACGCCAGCTTCCCGCAGTCGTCGCCCAACCCGGCCCCGGTCGACCAGCGGCTGATGCGGAAGGCCCGGATCAACACCATCACCGAACTGCCCGACGGCTCCGGTCGCCGCGCGGTACCGGACCTCAACGGCAACCTCTACCTCGTCGAGAACGGCGTGCCGCACGTCTACCTGGACGTGGCCGCGACGTTCGCGCCGCAGTTCTTCTCCGGCCGCGGTCTCGGCCAAGGCTTCGGGTACGTCGCGTTCCACCCGGACTTCGGCCGCAACGGCCGGTTCTACACCATCCACACCGAGCAGGCGTCCCTCGCCACGAGGACCCCGGACTACGCCCAGCCGAACACCATCTACCAGGGCGTCATCACCGAGTGGACGGCGATCGACCCGGCCGCGGACACCTTCTCCGGCACTCACCGGGAGGTCCTGCGCATCGGGTTCGGCGGCCAGATCCACGGCATCCAGGAGATCAACTTCGACCCGACCGCGAAGCCGCACGAGAGCGACTACGGGCTGCTGTACCTGGCGGTCGGCGACGGCGGGCAGGGCGCGCGCAACACCGACCCGCAGAACATGGGCATGCCGTACGGCAAGCTGCTGCGTATCGACCCGCAGGGCAGCAACTCGCCCAACGGCCGGTACGGCATCCCGGCGGCCAACCCGTTCGTGGGGCAGGCCGGCGCGCTCGGCGAGATCTACGCCGTCGGCTTCCGCGACCCGCACCGGTTCAGCTGGGACCGGGCCACCGGCCGGATGTACCTGGGCCACATCGGCGAGCACGCCGTCGAGTCGATCTACGAGGTCCGGGCCGGCGACAACTTCGGCTGGAGCGAGCGTGAGGGCTCGTTCGTCTTCGACAAGACGGCCACGAACCCCTGCGACAAGCTCTACCCGCTGCCCGCCGACGACGAGAAGTACGGCTACACCTACCCGGTGGCCGCGTACGACCACGATCCCGCGCCCGGGTGGAACTGCACCTCGGACGTCGGTGTCGCGGTGGCCGGCGGGTTCGTCTACCGCGGGCACGAGCTGCCGGCCCTGCAGGGCAAGTACGTCTTCGGTGACCTCGTCGACGGCCGCATCCTCTACACCGAGGCGCACGAGATGCGCCGCGGTCAGGGGCTCGCCACGATCCACCGGCTGGCCCTGTTCACCGCGGCGGGTGCGCCGGTCCGGATGCAGGACCTCTCCGCGCCCGGCGCGCCGGGCGACCCCAACCGGGTCGACCTGCGCTTCGGCACCGACGCGGCGGGCGAGCTCTACATCCTCGCCAAGGCCAACGGGAAGATCTGGAAGGTGGTCGGCACCAGGACGGTGGCGGACGGCGACGTCGGCGACACCAAGCTGGTCCACACCGGCGGTGCGGAGAACTGGGCGCCGGTGACGCCGTCGAAGTGGCAGTTCGACGGCGACGAGGTGATCCTCGCCGAGGCCGGCGCCAGCCGGCCGGGTCCGCGCCGGCCGTTCGAGTACGCCGTGCTGACCGCCGGGCCGGTCTGGTCGTCGGTCGAGATCGAGGCCCGGGTCCGGCTCGACACGCCGGTGGAGGTCACCAACCGGGACGTCATCATCGTCTTCGGTTGGCAGTCGGACACGCAGTTCTACTACGCCCACCTGTCGACCGACAACACGATCTACCCGCACAACGGCATCTTCAAGGTGAACAACGCCGACCGGGAACGCATCGAGGTCCAGTGGAACGGGCGGTCGCGCGGGGCGAACCCGGCGATCACCGACGCCGACTGGCACAAGGTGCGGGTCGTGCACCTGCCGGCCACCGGGGAGATCGCGGTGTACGTCGACGGGAGCAACGATCCGCTGATGACCGCGAAGGACACCACGTTCGGCTCGGGTCGGGTGGGCTTCGGCTCCTTCGACAACGTCGGCCGCCTGCGTCACCTCACGGTGCAGGGGACGCCGGCCTGAACCACCCGGTGGGGGACGGCGCCGGCCAGGCGTCGTCCCCCACCGCCGTGTCGGAAGCCGCCCGGGTCCCCGAGAGCGGTTCCCCGACAGGGGCGGGCCGTCAGCTGCCGCCGAGGCGCTGTGCCATGACGCTGCCGGCCTCGATCAGCCAGGTCGTCGGATCGCCCAACGCGGCCGCCACCGATCCGGCCAGGTCGACGAGTGCGACAGCCTGGGCGACGGAGCCGGGCACCGGGCCGGTCACCTGGCCGGCGGCCACGCCGACCGGCACCCCGGCCGCGTCGGCCTGGTCCAGCAGCGAGCCCACGACCTTGCCGGTCAGTGAGGTCCGGTCGAAGTGCCCCTCGCCGGTGATGACGACATCGGCGCGGGCGAGGGCGTCCGCCAGTCCGACCAGGGCGGCGATCGTCCGGGCCCCCGGCATGATCCGGGCACCCCAGAGGGTGGCCAGGCCGTAGGAGGTGCCGCCGGCCGCGCCGGCGCCCGGCTGGTCGGGGTCGCCGCCGGTCAGCTCGGCGAACCGGAGCAGGGCCCGGTCCAGCAGCCCGATGTCGGTCGGCCGTGCGCCCTTCTGCGGGCCGTACGTGGCCGCGGCCCCGGTCGGCCCGGCCAGCGGCGCCGTCACGTCGACCAACAGTTGCGTCCCGCCGGGCGGCGGCGGGAGCAGGCCGCCGGTGTCGACGCGGGCCAGGTTGACCAGCGCCCCGCCGCCGAGCGGCAGGTCCCGGCCCCACGCGTCGCGCAGTCGCAGGCCCAGGGCACGCAGGGCGCCCGTCCCGGCGTCGGTCGACGCCGAGCCGCCGAGCCCGATGACGAGACGGCTGGCACCGGCGGCGAGGGCCGCGCGCGCGACCGCGCCGAGCCCGTACGTGTGCGCGCCCAGCGGATCCGGGGGGCGCAGCAGCGGCAGCCCGCTGGACTGGGCGAGTTCGAGCACGGCCGTCCCGTCGGGCAGCAGCAGCCACCCGGCGGCGACGGGCCGGCCGTCCGGGCCGGGCACGGTCACCGTCCTGCGTTCGCCGTCGGGCCGGGCGGCGGCGAACGCGTCGACGGTTCCCTCGCCGCCGTCGGCGAGGGGGAGCAGGCGTACCTCGTCGCCCGGCCGCCGGGCGAGCCAGCCCCGCGCCAGCGCGCGGGCGGCGTCGTCGGCGGCCAGGCTGCCCTTGAACGAGTCGGGCGCGACGAGGACGCGCATCAGTCCGCGAGGACGAGCTGGAGGTACCGGTCCTTCATCGTGGCCAGCACCTGGTCCGGGTCGGTGGCCCACACCTCGGCGTTGAAGATCTCCACCTCGGTGTCGCCGCAGTAGCCGGCCTCGGCGACCGCGCGGGTGAACGGCGGGAAGTCGATGTGCCCGTCGCCCATCATGCCCCGGCCGAGCAGCACGTCGGCCGGGAGCGGGGTGAGGAAGTCGCACACCTGGTAGCTGGCGATCCGCTCACCCGCCCGCTCGATCTGCCGCCACACGTCGGGGTCCCACCAGATGTGGAACGTGTCGACGACGACCCCGACCTGGTCGACCGGGAACTGCTCGGCGAGGTCGAGCGCCTGCCCCAGGGTCGACAGGACCGCCCGGTCGGCGCAGTACATGGGGTGCAGCGGTTCCAGGGCCAGCCGTACGCCGCGCTCCCCGGCGTACGGGGCCAGCTCAGCCAGCGCGTCGGCGACCCGCTGACGGGCGCCGCGCAGGTCGCGGGAGCCGGCCGGCAGGCCGCCGACCACCATGACGAGGCAGTCCGTGCCCAGGCCGGCCGCCTCGTCGACGGCGCGCCGGTTGTCGTCCAACGCCGCGCGGCCGGCCTCGCCGGTGGCGGTGAGGAACCCGCCGCGGCACAGCGAGGACACCCGCATCCCGGCGTCGGCGACGATCTTCGCGGCCCGGGCGACGCCGATCTCGGCCACCGGTTCGCGCCACAGCCCGATCGCCGGGATGCCGGCGCGGACGCAGCCCTCGACGGCCTCGCGTACCGACCACGACTTCGTGGTGCGCTGGTTGAGCGAGAGGTGCGCCAGGCGGGGGTCGACCGCCGGCGGCGCGGCGGTCACGCGGTCACCCCGGCGACCGACAGGTACCGGCGCATCCGCTCGACCGCCAGGTCGGGGTCGAGCAGCAGGCCGGCGGCGTCGGCGAGGCGGAACGCCTGCACCAGGTGCGGCACGCTGCGGCCGCTGTGCAGCCCGCCGACCATGGTGAACCCGGGCTGGAAGCCGTTGAGCCAGGACAGGAACGCGATGCCGGTCTTGTAGTACTGCGTCGGCGGGGCGAAGACGTGCCGCGACAGCGGCACGGTGGGGTCCAGGATCTCCCGGAAGCCCGCCCGGTCGCCGGCGTCGAGGCGCTGCAGCGCCGCCGACGCGGCCGGCGCGACCGCCGCGAACGCGCCGAGCAGCGCGTGGCTGAACCGCCGGTCGTCGCCCGCGATCAGCTCCGGATAGTGGTAGTCGTCGCCGGTGTAGACGCGGACGGCCGCCGGCAGCAGCTCGCGCAGCCGGACCTCGCGGTCGGCGTCGAGCAGCGACACCTTGACGCCGTCGACGACGTCGGCGTGGGTCTGCACCAGCGACACGAAGGTCTTGGTCGCCGCGTCGAGGTCGGCCGAGCCCCAGTACCCGGCGAGCGCTGGGTCGAACATGTCGCCGAGCCAGTGCAGCACCACGGGCGCCGTGGTCTGCGACAGCACCTGATCGTAGACGCGCAGGTAGTCGTCCGCGCCGGTGGCCAGGGCGGCGAGCTGCCGGCTGGCCATGACGACCGTGGTCGCGCCGCACTCCTGCACGAAGGCGACCTGCTCGGTGTACGCGGCGACCACCTCGTCCAGGCTGCGCGGCACGCCGGTCAGCTGGTCGGTGGCCGCCCCGGCGACGATCCGCCCGCCGCACGCGGCGGCCTCGGCGGCGCTGCGCCGGATCAGCTCCCGGGTGGCCGCCCAGTCGAGCCCCATCCCGCGCTGCGCGGTGTCCATCGCCTCGGCGACGCCGAGCCCCCACGACCAGAGGTTGCGCCGTACGCCGAGGGTGGCGTCCCAGTCCAGCCGGGCGGGCCGGCCGGGGGCGTTGTCGGCGTACGGGTCGGCGACGACGTGCGCGGCCGCGTACGCGATCCGGCTGCTCGCCGGCGCCGCGGGCCGCTGCCAACCGGCGGGCTCGCGCAGCGTCAGCCGCTCGGTGGCGCCGTCCGCGCCGGGCAGGGAGATGCTGGCGGTCACAGGCCGATCTCCTCGATCTCGACCCGCCGTCCCTCCCGGGCCGAGCGGAGGCCGGCCTCGGCGAGCTGCACGCCGCGGACGCCGGCGAGGAAGTTCCACGGGAACGGCTCGTCCTCGACGACGTGCCGCAGGAACGCCTCCCACTGCACCTTGAAGCCGTTGTCGAAGTCCTCGTTGTCGGGGACGGTCTGCCACTGGGACCGGAAGTCCTCGGTGGCCGGCAGGTCCGGGTTCCACACCGGCATCGGCGTGGCGCCGCGGTGCTGGATGCGGCAGTCGCGCAGGCCGGCGACCGCGCTGCCGTGGGTGCCGTCGACCTGGAACTCGACCAGCTCGTCCCGGTACACCCGCACCGCCCAGGAGGAGTTGATCTGCGCGGTGATGCCACCGGCCAGCTCGAAGATGCCGTACGCGGCGTCGTCGGCGGTCGCCCGGTAGGTCTGGCCGTTCTCGTCGACGCGCTCGGGGATGTGGGTGGCGATGTGCGCGGTCACGGCGGTCACCGGGGCGAAGATCTGCTCCAGCACGTAGTGCCAGTGCGGGAACATGTCGACGACGATGCCGCCGCCGTCCTCGGTCCGGTAGTTCCAGCTCGGCCGCTGGGCGGTCTGCCAGTCACCCTCGAACACCCAGTAGCCGAACTCGCCGCGTACCGACAGGATCCGGCCGAAGAACCCGCTGTCCACCAGCCGCTTGAGCTTGCGCAGCCCGGGGAGGAACAGCTTGTCCTGCACGACGCCGTTCTTGACGCCCTTCGCGGCGGCGAGCCGGGCGAGTTCCAGCGAACCGGTCAGCCCTTCGGCGAGGGGCTTCTCGGTGTAGATGTGCTTGCCGGCCTCGATGGCCGCCCGGATGGCCTTCTCCCGCTGCCCGGTGACCTGGGCGTCGAAGTAGATCTGGTGGGACTCGTCGGCGAGCGCGGCGTCCAGGTCCGTCGTGTACGAGGTCAGCCCGTGCCGGGCGGCGATCTCGGCGAGCCGGGCCTCGTTGCGGCCCACCAGGGTCAGCTCGGGCCAGATGCGGCTGCCGTCGCGGGCGGGCAGGCCGCCCTGCTCGCGGATGGCGAGCAGGGACCGGACGAGGTGCTGCCGGTATCCCATCCGTCCGGTCACGCCGTTGAGGATGATCCCGATAGACGTGCGCTCCACGTGTGTGTCCTTCCAGGTCCGGTGGTTATTCGGCGGTCGTCGTCGCTCCGAGCAGATCCCGGATGCGGCCCGTGGCGCGGGCGAACTCCGGCGCGGCCATGGTCTGCCCGTAGTCCCGCTCGACCGGCAGGTCGACGTTGATGACCTCGGCGACGGTGCCGGGGCGAGGGGTCATGACGATCACCCGGTCGGCCAGGTAGACGGCCTCCGCGATGGAGTGGGTGACCAGCAGCACGGTCGTGCCGGTCTCCCGCCAGATCCGGCGCAGCTCGACGTTCATCTGCTCGCGAGTGAGCGCGTCGAGCGCGCCGAACGGCTCGTCCATGAGCAGCACCGGGGGGCGGTGCAGCAGCGCGCGGCACAGGGCCACCCGCTGCTGCATCCCGCCGGACAGCTCGTTCGGGTACGCGTCCTCGAAGCCGGTCAGGCCGGTCATCGCGATCAGTTCCTCGACGCGCTGTCGTGCCTGGGTCTTCGGCATCCGGCGCATCTCGGCCTGGATCAGGATGTTGCGCCGCGCCGTGCGCCACTCCAGCAGGGCGGCCCGCTGGAAGACGTACCCGATGTCGCGCCGCGGCCCCCGGACCTCCTCGCCGTGCAGCCGCACCTGGCCGGACGAGGGCCGCAGCAGGCCGGACACCAGCTTCAGCAGGGTCGACTTGCCGCAGCCGGAGGCGCCGACGATCGAGACGAACTCGCCCGGTTCGATGCGCAGCGAGACGTCGGTGAGCGCCGTGACGTCCTTCTTCTTGGTGTGGAAGCGGACGGCGACCTGGTCGATGTCGACCGCGGCGCCGGTCGCCGTGGCGTCCGTGGGCCGCTGCATGGCGGTGTTTCCGACCGTCATCGAGGTCATCCCTTCGGCGCGAAGCTCGCGTCCCAGTAGGTCGCCGGCGACTCCGCCTTGGTGATGACACCGGCGTCGGCGAAGACGCCGATGGTCTTGTTCCAGTCGGACTCGTCGTTGACGCCCGGGGCCTGGCCCTTGGTGGCGTCGGTGTGCAGCAGCTGGAGCGTGGCGTTGAACTGGTCGGTGAGGACCTTCGTCGAGGGAAGCTGCTGCGAGGCGCCCTGCATGGCCTCCACCGCGCCGCTCGGGTTGCCCTGGGCGGCGGACCAGGCCTCGCTGCTGGCCGCGACCATCCGCTTGACCAGGTCCTTCTTGCCGTTGATCGTGTCGCCCGAGGCGAGCAGGCCGTTGCTGTAGAAGGTCAGGCCGTGCTCGGCGAACTTGAGGTAGGAGACCGGCTTGCCGGCCTTTTCCTGCATCGTCGGCCCCTGGTCGGTGGCGAAGCCGAGCAGCGCGTCGGTCTTGCCCGACATGACGGCGGCCATCTTCCCGGCGGGGTCGGTGTTCTGCAGGGTGACGTCGGTCGGGCTCATGCCGTTGGCCTTGAGGAAGGCCGGGAAGGTCTTGCTCAGCGCGTCGCCGGCGGTGGATGCGATGGTCTTGCCCTTGAGGTCGGCGGGCGAGCTGATGTTCTTGTCGCTGAAGAACTGCACCGACGACGGGGTCGTCTGGAGGAACACCCCGACGCTCTTGACGTTCATCCCCTGGCTCACGGCGGACAGCAGTGCGGGCGTGTCGGCCCAGCCGAAGTCGGTCTGACCGGCGGCGGTGGCCTGGACGGTCTTCTGCGAGCCCTGGCCGGCCTGGATGGTCAGGTCGATGCCGTGCTTGGCGAAAATGCCCTGCTTCTTGCCGAAGTAGAACGGCGCGTGTTCACCGTAGGGGTACCAGTTGAGAGTCAGGGTGACCTTGTCGAGGCCCTGGGCGTTCTTGGCCTGCTCGCCCGAGTCCGAGCCGCAGCCGGCGGCGACCAGCAACAGCGCCGGCATGAGCGCGGCGGCGAGGGTGCGCAACTTCATGCGAGGTTTCTCCTATTCAGAGCGACGTCGTAACGGCGTCGGTACGGCGGCTTGCGTGCCAGGGAAGGACGAAGTACTCGAGCAGTTCCACGACCACGAACAGGACCACGCCGAGCAGCGACATGATGAGCAGCCCGGCGAAGAGCATGGGGGTGTCGAGGTTGCCGTTGGCCTGGAGGATGACGTAGCCGAGGCCCTCGTTGGCGCCGACGAACTCGCCCACCACCGCGCCGGTGACGGCCATCGTCGCGGCGACCTTGAGGCCGGCGAACAGGTGCGGCAGCGCGGCGGGGAACCGGATCTTCCGGAAGGTCTGGGCGGGACCCGCGCCCATCGTGGCCGACAGTTGCAGCATCTCGGGGTCGATCGACTTCAGGCCGGTGACCGTCGAGATGACGATGGGGAAGAAGGCCATCAGGACCGCGACGACGATCTTCGGCGTGAGCCCGAAGCCCAGCCAGACGATGAACAGCGGCGCGATGGCGATCTTCGGGATGACCTGCGCGAACAGCAGAAGGGGGTAGAGACTCTTCTCGATCGTGGGGGAGTACACCATGACGACGGCGGACAGCACACCGACCGCGATCGCGATCGCGAAGCCCAGCACCGTCTCATAGCTGGTGATCCAGGTGTGGTGCGCGAAGTAGCCCGACTGGGCCAGGACGACGTCCAGCGTCCTGCCGGGCGAGGGAACCAGGTACGGCTTGACGAGGTTCGCGGCGGTCACCGCCCACCAGACGACGAAGATCGCCACGAGGACGGCGGCCGGGCGCCAGGTCTTGCGGACGAACCGGGCCACGGTCGTCCCCGCCCCGGCCGGGCGGCGCGCGGTCGACGTGGGACCGCTGGGGGAAGCCGGCCGCTCCCGTTGCTCGATGGTGCTCTGCGCGGCCATGACCCTCCGTTCTCCCTGGCTGGCCGGCGATCCCGGGTTCACAGCCGCTGGGTAGGCGCGTGCCGTCGGCGAGCCGGGGAGGGGGATCCGCCCGGCCCTGAATGCGCTTTCAGTAAGCGCTTTCAGGCTGCTACGGTAACCACGCCGAAATAATCCGGTCAAGAACTTCCGCAGGGGAGACTCGATGCAGCCACGGACGCACGTGACGTTGGAGGACGTGGCCAGAGCCGCCGACGTCTCGCTCGCCACGGCCTCCCGGGCACTCAACGGCACCCGGGTGACCCCGCACCTGCGCGACCGGGTGCTGGCGGCGGCCGAGCAGCTGGCGTACACGCCGAACGCGCACGCCCGGGCCCTCGCCGGCGCCTCCCACCGCACCGTCGGCGTCATCTGCCACGACGTCAGCGACCCCTACTTCGCCGCCGTGGCCGGCGGGGTCATGCGGGTCGCCGGGGACAACGACCTGCTGGTGATGCTGGCCAGCACGTTCCGCGACCCGGAACGCGAGATCGCATACGTGTCGATGCTGCGCGCCGAGCGGGCCCCCGCCATCCTGCTCATCGGTTCCGGCTTCGAGGACCCCCGGTGGGAACGGGCCCTCGAAGCCGAGCTGAAGCCCTACCTCGACGGCGGAGGCCGCGTCGCGGTGGTCAGCAGGCACCGCAGCCTGCGCGTCGACAGCGTCCTGCCGGAGAACCGGGCCGGGGCCGCCGCCATGGCCCGCGCGCTGCTCGAACTGGGACACCGCCGGTTCGCGGTCCTCACCGGCCCCCCGATGCTGACCACGGTCGCCGACCGGCTCGGCGGGTTCCGCGACGAGCTCAAGAAGGCCGGCGTGACCCTGGCCGTCACCGACATCGTCGAGGGCCCCTTCACCCGCGACGGCGGCTACGGCGCGATGAGCGAGCTGCTGGCCCGCGGGCTGGAGGCCACCTGCGTGTTCGCGCTGACCGACGTGATGGCCATCGGCGCCTGCGCCGCCCTGCGCGACCACGGCCTGTCCGTGCCGAACGACGTGTCCGTCGCCGGTTTCGACGACATCCCCGCCGTCCGCGACCTCACCCCGCCGCTGACTACGGTGGCGCTACCGCTGCAGCAGCTCGGCGAGAAGGCGATGGAACTCGCGCTCACCGAGAACACCGGGCGGCGCCGCCGGATCCACCGGATGGGCGGCGAGGTGGTCATCCGAGCCAGCACCGCCAAGCTCACCTGACGACGACCTCCGCACCGAAAGGCGGCTCCGTGACCCTTCCCGCCACCGTGCTGGCCGGACTGACGATCGACTCCGTCGAGACGTACGCCGTCGCCCTGCCCACCGTGCGCTCCTTCGGCGTGTCCGGCGGGTCGGTCGCGGTCGCCGGCACCCCCAGCATCCGCGTCCTGGTGAAGGTCAGCGCCGACGGCGTCACCGGCTGGGGTGAGGCGACACCCATCCCGGCCTGGACCTACGAGACCGCGGAATCCATCGTCACCACCATCGACCGTTACCTGGCGCCGGCGGTCCTCGGCCGCCCCTGCTGGGACCTCGACGGGGTGACCACCGCCTTCGACCGGGCCGTCAACCGCGGCTTCACCATCGGGGCGCCCCTGGCCAAGTGCGCCGTCGACGTCGCGCTGCACGACCTGCTCGGCCGGGCGCTCGGCGTGCCGGTCGGGATGCTGTGGGGCCAGCGCCGCCGGGAGACCATCGCGTTGGGCTGGATCGTCTCCGGGCAGACCGCCGGTGAGGTCGCCGACTGCGTGGCGGAGGGACACGCCCTCGGATACCGGGCCTTCAAGGTGAAGGTCGGGCTGCACACCGAGGCCGAGGACGTGGCCGTGGTGCGCGCGGTCCGGGCCGCCGCGCCGGACGCCGCGCTGTGGGTGGACGCCAACCAGGGGTACACCGTCGACGCCGCCCTGCGGGTGGCCCGCCGCCTGGCCGACCTGGACGTCACCACGTTCGAGCAGCCGTTGCCCGCCAACGACATCGCCGGGCTGCGGCGGCTGCGGGACGCGTCGCCGGTGCCGGTGGCGCTCGACGAGAGCCTGCGCCATCCCAGCGACCTGGCCACCTTCGTCAAGCTGGACGCGGTGGACGTCGCCATCGCGAAGGTGCAGCGCAGCGGCGGCCTGACCCTGTCGCGCCGGCTCTGCGCGCTCGCCGAGGACAGCGGGGTACGGCTGATGGGATCCGGGCTCACCGACTCCGACCTCGGCCTCGCCGCCTCGCTGCACCTGTTCTCGGCGTACGGCATCGACACGCCCGTGGACCTCAACGGACGCCAGTTCGTGACCTCGTCGTACGCCACGGGCGCGACCGTCGAGGTCGGCGACGGGGTCGCCCGGGTACCGACCGGCCCCGGACTCGGCGTGGACGTCGACGAGTCGGTGGTGCGGGACCTCGCCGTGAACGTGCTGAACAGGTAGCCGGCCGGTCAGCCGCGTGCGGCCCCGAGACCGAGCAGGACGGCGAGGCCGAGGGCGCTGCGCGGGGCGTACGGCACCCGCCACAGCCCACCGTGCGCCGCGGCGTACGCCTCGTCCTGCCACGGGTGGGCGTGCGCCGGGCCGCCGCCGGTGCGCAGGTCGTGCACCAGCAGCGCGGCCATCAGCGTGTTGCTGGTGGCGGGTTCGAACACCTCGATGCCGAACCGGTGCGCGCCGGCGTACGCGGCGGCGAGCGCCCGGTTGCGCAGCACCGACCGGGTCCGCGTCGGCGGGGCCACCTTGAACGACACCATGGTCCCGGCGTCCCGCGCCACCGTCGCCCGCCACCGCTGCAACCGCTTCGCCAGGGCGTAGTTCGGGCCCTGCTGCGGCACCAGGCTGTCGTTGATCCCGGGGTCGGCGCCCGGCGGGTAGTTGCGGTGCAGCAGCCGACCGCCGGAGAGCACCCGCAGGGACCGGCGGGCGACGCCGCGGGCGGCGTAGCCGTGTTCCGCGTGACGGACCGCGTCGGCGGGGACGGCGAACACGTCGGTGGGGGTGGCGAGGAACGCCAGCGCCACGTCGGCGCGCTGCTGCTGCAGGTGCCGGGTGAGCGCGTCGACGGCCATGGCGACCCGCACGTTGGTCGCCCCGTCGGCGTAGACGTAGTTGCCGAGCACGAGCCGGCCGTCGAGGCCGAGCAGCCACTCGGCGGCCTGCGGGAGGCGGTGCAGCAGGTCCGCGCCGGCGCCGGCGGCGAGCGCCTGGTCGTCGTCGGCGGTGCCGGGTCGAACCGGCAGGTGCAGGCGTCCGGCGTACCGGTGGGCGGTGCGCAGCAGCCGCCGCCAGATCTCCGGACGCGGCAGGTCCACCGCGACGACGTCACCACCCCAGCGCAGCACCGACGGCAGCGGGCCCATCTCCGCGCCCGCCCCGAGCACCACCACGCGTTGGTCACGCAGGTCGAGCCACTCGGGGTTGGCCAGGACGGCGCGTACCGCCTCGGCGCAGGACGGTTCGACGACGCCGGCGGTGACCCAGGCGTCGAGCCGGCGGCGCAGGTCGTCGCCGCGCAGCCGCTGCCCCCGGTAGGGCAGGGAGAGTTCCCGCTCGGCCGCGCCGGTGCCGGTGACGGTGGCCGTGTGCAACGCCGGCGCGGCGGGGGCGGTGAAGACCTCGTCCAGCGCGGTCTCCGGGCCGTCGTCCGGGACCACCCGCATCCGGGCGTGCAGGGAGGCGAGCCCGTCGCGGGCGACGGTCACCGCCGCCTCGCGGGAGAGCAGCCCCGCCTCGACCAGGCGGCGGAAGTGTCCGAGGTAGCCGTGCCGCCAGTTGGTCTCGTGTTCGGCCGACCGCGCGCCGACCGGGTCGACGGTGCGCAGGCCGTCGGCGACGACGGCGCGGCCGAGCGCGGACGTGCTGCGCGTGCCGTCGGCCATGGGGAACACCACCCCGGTCGTACGTTCCACGGCCACTGCCCTCCTCGTCCGGCGCCCGGCGCGGACGCCGGCTGCCACTCTGCCGCATCCGGTCGTGGTGTGCACCGTGGCGTCCCGCCGCGGCTCCCCGACGGCACCGTCGTCGACCGGTAACCTGCCCGCCGGCCGGCCGCTCACCCGGTCGACGTGGTCGCGCCGGTCGCCTCGTCGCTGGCGAGGCGGGCGTGCAGGTGCATGTCGTGCCAACCGTCGACGTGGTACCCCTCGCCGCGTTTCGTGCCTTCCGCGGCGAAGCCGGCGCGCTGCGCCACCCGGCACGACGGGAGGTTGGCCGTCGAGTGGCTCAGCTCCAAGCGGTGCAGCCGCAGCGTCCCGAAGCACCATTCGGCGAGCGCGGCCAGCGCCCGCGGGGCGACGCGCCGGCCGCGCGCGCCCGGCAGCACCCAGTACGACACCTCCGCCAGGCCCTCGGCGAGGACGACCCGGCGCAGGCTGAGCTGCCCGACCACCCGGTCGGCGTCGACGATCGCCCAACCCGCGCCGGTCTCGCCGCGCCACCGGCCCGGCCAGGCGGCTATCCAGTCCGCCGCCTCGCCGTCGGTCATCGATCGGCAGTGCCAGCGCTGGATGGCCGGGTCGGCGTAACCGGCCACCACGGTGGGGCGGTCCGCCGGTTGCCAGGGCCGCAGCAGCAGGCCCTCGGCGGCGATCCGGGGTTGCGGCGACGCGGCCATCCACCCGGGCGGCACGGCGGGTCCGACGAGCAGCGGCACGGGCCGACTCTAGGCTGCCGTCGGCGCCGCCCGGGACCCGCCTGCCGCGACCGTCGGCGGCCGGATCACCGACGCCGGGCGGGCACCCGGGTGGCCGGCCGGGTGCGTTCGGCGTCGACGCCGACCAACTCGGCGAACCGGGGGTCGACCGCGAGCAGCGGACGGGGTCCGAACAGCGCCATCCCGGTGAGCAGCTCGTCCGTGCCGCGCTCGCTCCACGCCGGCCGGCGCTCCGGGTTCAGGTCGGCGTGGGCGCGGCGGTGCCGGCGCAGCAGCCGCCGGGCGGCCGACCCGGTCTCGGGCACCTCACACAGCCACCAGCCGGCCAACGCCGTGGCCAGGCAGCAGAGCAGCAGGCCGGCCACCGACGCGGGGCCGCCGGCCGTACGCCCCTCGACCGCGCTGTCGAGCAGCCGGGTCACCCCGACCGCGGCCACCGCGAACACCGGCAGGGTGCCGAGCGCGATCCGCCGCCGCTGCGCCGGGGTCAGCAGCCAGCCGTCGCGCACCAGCCGGCCGACCAGCCGCCGCAGGGCCCGCCCCACGGCGGGGTCGGCGAGCACGGCCGCCCAGGTCTGTGGCCTGCGCAGCGCGGCGTGCAGGGCCCGGACCAGCGGGGCCGAGCCGGCCGGGGGTGGACCGTCGACCGACAGCGTCGACAGCTCACCCCGGCGTACCGCGCCGGCCCGGCGCAGCGCCGCCACGCCGACCTGGCAGGCCAGCCCGGCCCGGTGAGGTACGCCAGCTCGACGGTGGTCAGCGGCTCCCCCCGGGTACGCCAGCCGGTGAGCGTTCTGATCGACAGGGCGACGGCCAGCGCCCCGGCGACCGCCGCCACATAGTCGAGGAGGAAGAGTGGACCGCTGACACCCCAGAGCATGGCGACAAGTGTGACTCCTCTGACGATGGCCGGCCTCGTCGCCGGCACACTCGGGGCGCCTATGTGGCACGATCTGGCAGGTGACCAGCAGACCTGCTGCGGCGCAGCGACTGAGCGACCTCGCCCGGCTGCGCCGCGTCCGGGACCGGATCGACCGGGAGTACGCGCAGCCGCTGGACGTCGAGGCGCTCGCCCGCGGCGCGCACATGTCGGCCGGGCACCTCAGCCGCGAGTTCCGGCGCGCCTACGGCGAGTCGCCGTACGGCTATCTCATGACGAGACGCATCGAGCGCGCGATGGCGCTGCTGCGTCGTGGTGACCTCAGCGTCACCGAGGTCTGTTTTGCGGTCGGCTGCGCGTCGCTGGGCACCTTCAGCACTCGTTTCACCGAGTTGGTCGGTGTGCCGCCCAGCGTCTATCGGGACCAGGCGGCGCGTGCGACGGCGGGGATGCCGCCGTGCGTGGCGAAGCAGGTGACCAGACCGATCAGGAATCGAGAAGCGCCGGCCGCCGAGCCGCACCTAGCGTGACTGCCATGGACATCACCATTCACACCAGCTTCCTCCCGCACACCGACCCGGACGCCTCCCTGGCCTTCTACCGCGACACCCTCGGCTTCGAGGTCCGCAACGACGTCGGACAGGGCAAGATGCGCTGGATCACGGTCGGACCCGCCGACCAGCCCGACACGTCCATCCTCCTGGCGCCGCCGGCCGCCGACCCCGGCGTCACCGACGACGAGCGCCGCACCATCGCCGAGATGATGGCCAAGGGCACCTACGGCTGGATCCTGCTGGCCACCCGCGACCTCGACGGCACCTTCGACAAGCTGCAGGCCGGCGACGCCGAGGTCGTCCAGGAGCCGATCGAGCAGCCGTACGGCATCCGCGACTGCGCCTTCCGCGACCCCGCGGGCAACCTGATCCGCATCCAGGAGCTGCGCTGAGCCGTCCGGTCATCGCAGCCATGACCTGCGAGCTGATGCGTGACGGCCGCTGGTCGGTCTGCCGCCCCGGCCGGCGCGCCGCGTGGCCGAGGCCACAGGGGCTGCGCGGGCCGAAGCGGCGTGGATACTTGGTTCCTGCGCCGAGCGCGACCCCGGCCGGTGTCAGCCGGACGGGTGTCGGGCCACCCCGGCCGACACCGTCGATCAGATGAGCAACGACCGTTGCCGCGACCGCGCCGACCACCCAGAACCAGAGATACCGCTCGAAGCTGGTCAGATCGGGCCGGGCGACGTCGACGGACACCGCGACGGCGGTCCCGCGTAACAGATGGAGACACGATGAGCACGGCCACGAGGACGGACACGCAGTCACCCGCTCTGCACGTTGCCGACAGCCACGATCTGATCCGCGTGCACGGCGCGCGCGTGAACAACCTCAAGGACGTCAGCATCGAGATCCCGAAGCGCCGGCTGACGGTGTTCACCGGCGTCTCCGGCTCCGGAAAGAGCTCGCTGGTCTTCGGGACCATCGCCGCGGAGTCGCAGCGGCTGATCAACGAGACGTACAGCGCCTTCGTGCAGGGGTTCATGCCGACGCTGGCGCGGCCCGAGGTCGACGTGCTCGACGGGCTGACCACCGCGATCATCGTCGACCAGGAGCGGATGGGCGCCAACGCCCGTTCCACGGTCGGCACCGCCACCGACGCCAACGCGTTGCTGCGCATCCTCTTCAGCCGACTCGGGAAACCGCACATCGGCTCGCCCCAGGCGTTCTCCTTCAACGTCGCCTCGATCAGTGGCGCCGGTGCGGTCACCGTCGACCGCGGGGGCAGAACGACGAAGGAGCGGCGGAGCTTCAGCATCACGGGTGGCATGTGCCCGCGGTGCGAGGGCATGGGCAGGGTGAGTGACTTCGACCTGTCCGCGCTGTACGACGACTGCAAGTCGCTCAACGAGGGTGCGCTGACCATCCCCGGGTACAGCATGGACGGCTGGTACGGCCGCATCTTCAGCGGCTGCGGCTTCTTCGATCCGGACAAGCCGATCCGCAAGTTCACGAAGAAGGAGCTCCACGACCTCCTCTACAAGGAGCCGACCAAGGTCAAGGTCGAGGGCATCAACCTGACGTACGAGGGTCTGATCCCGAAGATCCAGAAGTCGTTTCTGTCCAAGGACCGCGAGGCGATGCAGCCGCACATCCGCGCGTTCGTGGACCGGGCGGTCGTCTTCTCCACCTGCCCCGACTGCGGCGGCACCCGACTCAGTGCGGCGGCCCGGTCGTCGAAGATCAACGGGATCAACATCGCCGACGCCTGCGCGATGCAGATCAGCGACCTCGCCGGGTGGGTGCGGGGTCTGGACGAACCGTCCGTCGCGCCGCTGCTGGCGGCGTTGCATCACACCCTCGACTCGTTCGTCGAGATCGGGCTCGGCTACCTCAGCCTCGACCGCCCGTCGGGGACGCTCTCGGGCGGTGAGGCGCAACGCACCAAGATGATCCGACACCTCGGGTCGTCGCTCACCGACGTGACCTACGTCTTCGACGAGCCGACCATCGGGCTGCACCCGCACGACATCCAGCGGATGAACGAGCTGCTGCTGCAACTGCGCGACAAGGGCAACACCGTGCTGGTCGTCGAGCACAAGCCGGAGGCGATCGCGATCGCCGACCACGTCGTGGACCTCGGCCCCCGCGCCGGCGCCGCCGGTGGCGAGGTGGTGTTCGAGGGAACCGTCGAGGGGCTGCGGCTCAGCGGCACGCTCACCGGGCGGCACCTGGACGACCGGGCCGCCGTGAAACCGTCGGTGCGGACATCGTCGGGGGTGCTGGAGGTGCGCGGCGCCAGCACCCACAACCTTCAGGACGTGGACGTCGACATCCCGCTCGGCGTGCTGGTCGTCGTCACCGGCGTGGCCGGGTCGGGCAAGAGCTCGCTGATCCACGGCTCGGTGGCCGGGCGGGACGGTGTGGTGTCGGTCGACCAGGGCGCGATCCGCGGCTCGCGACGGAGCAACCCGGCGACGTACACCGGTCTGCTCGACCCGATCCGCAAGGCGTTCGCGAAGGCCAACGGTGTGAAGCCGGCGTTGTTCAGCGCCAACTCCGAGGGGGCCTGCCCCACCTGCAACGGCGCCGGCGTCATCTACACCGACCTGGCGATGATGGCCGGCGTCGCCACCACCTGCGAGGAGTGCGAGGGGAAGCGGTTCCAGGCATCGGTGCTGGAATACCACCTCGGCGGCCGCGACATCAGTGAGGTGCTCGCGATGTCGGTGACCGAGGCCGAGGGATTCTTCGACGCCGGCGAGGCGCGGACCCCGGCGGCCCACGCGATCCTGCGGCGGCTCGTCGACGTCGGGCTCGGCTACCTCTTGCTGGGGCAGCCGCTGACCACGCTGTCCGGCGGTGAGCGGCAGCGGCTCAAGCTGGCCACCCGGATGGCCGAGAAGGGCGGCGTCTACGTCCTCGACGAGCCGACCACCGGCCTCCACCTCGCCGACGTCGAGCAACTGCTCGGCCTGCTCGACCGGCTCGTCGACTCAGGCAAGTCGGTCATCGTCATCGAGCACCACCAGGCGGTCATGGCGCACGCCGACTGGATCATCGACCTCGGCCCCGGCGCCGGCCACGACGGCGGCCGGATCGTCTTCGAGGGCACACCCGCCGACCTCGTCACCGCCCGCTCCACCCTCACCGGCGAGCACCTCGCGGCCTACGTCGCCACCTGACCGAGGCCCTCGCGGACACCGTGAGACGGTCCACCTCACGAGGCGTGGCGGACCTCGGTGTCCCAGAGCTGCGTCCACGGGCGCCGCAGTCCCCGGCAGACGAAGACCGGCAGACCGTTCTCGTCGTTGTCCACGTCGACCCGTGGGCGCGGCCGGCGGTCACGGTTCGGGCACGCGCGGGCGGATTACTGGTCGCCGTCGAGCGGGCCGTCCGACTAGCGTGCCTGGCATGCGCATCCGGGATTTCACCGAGGCCGACTGGGAGCAGGTCTGGCCGATCGTCGAGGACGTCGTCACCGCCGGGGACACCTTCCCGTACGACCCGACCTGGACGCCCGAAATCTGCCACGACGTCTGGGTGGAGGCGGCGCCCGGCCACACGGTGGTGGCGGAGGAGGACGGCAAGATCCTCGGCACCGCCAAGATGGGGCCGAACAAGCCCGGCCCCGGTGCGCACGTCGCCACCGCCAGTTTCATGGTGTCCGCCGCCGCCCGCGGCCGCGGCGTCGGCCGGGCCCTGTGCGAGTACGCGCTGGACTGGGCCGGCCGGCAGGGGTATGCGGCGATGCAGTTCAACGCGGTGGTGGAGGTCAACGAGGCGGCGGTGCGGCTGTACCGGCAGCTCGGGTTCACGGTGATCGGCACGGTGCCGGAGGCCTTCGCGCATCCCACCCTGGGGCGGGTGGGCCTGCACATCATGCACCGTCCCCTGTGAACGGCGCCGGTGGGCGACGATGACGGCATGAGAGATGAGCCGATCGAGCTGGCCGCCGCCCTGGCGGGTTTCGACCAGCTGTGGAGCCCGCGCATCGTCACGAGAGTCAACGACTACGACGTCCGGATCGCCAAGGTGGCCGGTGAGCACGTCTGGCACGTCCATGAGCACACCGACGAGTTCTTCCTGGTGCTCGACGGGGAGCTGCGCATCGCGCTGCGCGCCGGGGCGGAGGAGCGGGAGGTGGTGCTGCCGCGCGGCGCGGTGTTCGTCGTGCCGCGCGGCGTCGAGCACCGGCCGTCCAGCGCCGGGGGCGCGTCGATCCTGATGTTCGAGCCGTCCGGCACGTCCAGCGTCGGGGACCGGCACGAGACGGTCCCCGACCACGTGGACGCCACCACCGGGCACGCCCTCTGACAGCGCCTCAGCGCCCCGCCGGGACCTGCTCCGCCGGGGCGGGCGGGGCGCTGACCGGCCAGCCGAGCCGGCGTACCGCGGGGACGGCGGCGGTACCGGCGCAGGCGAGGGCGACCAGCGCCCCGGCGACGGCGAGCGGCACCGGCGGGCCCCAGGCCCGGGACGCCAGTGGGGCGAGGGCGTAGCCGAGCGGCATGGCGCCCAGTGACACCAGCCAGTCGTACGAGGTGACCCGGGCGAGCACCTGTGGCGGGAACTGGCCCTGCACCACGGTCTCCCAGATCGGGTTGAGGAAGCCCAGCGCGGCCAGCGCGAGGCAGTAGGCGGCGATGACCGCGCCGGCGGGCGCGCCGACGGCCAGCAGGAGCAGCGGCGCCGCGTACGTGGCGAGGCCCAGGTTGGCCACCAGTACGGGTCGGCGCGGTCGGGCTCGGGCGGCCAGCAGCGATCCGGCGAGCATGCCGACGGCGCCGCCCTGCTGCAGCAGCACCCAGACGCCCTCCCCGCCGAGGCGGTCCACCGCGATCACCGGCCCGAGGGTGAGCAGCACCGCGGCGGCGCCGTTCCAGACACCGTGGGCGAGCAGGCTGCTCCAGAACCAGTCGCGGGAGCGCACCTCCCGCCAGCCGAGCGCCAGGTCGGTCCGGATGGACCGGCGGGGCACGGGAACGTGGCGGACGCGGATGACCGACAGCAGCAGCGCGCTGAGGGCGAACGAGAGGGCGTCCAGGACGAACGCCCAGCCGGGGCCGGCGGTCCAGATCAGCAGCCCGGCCAGGGCGGGGCCGAGCAGCCGGCTGGCGTTGGCGGTCACGCCCATCAGCGCGTTGGCGCGCTGCCGGGCGTCGGGCTCGACGGTGCCGGCGACCAGCGGTGACGCGGTGGGCATGGCGAAGGCGGAGGCCACGCCGCCGAGCGCGGCGGCCACCGCGATGTGGGTCAGCGACGGGGTGCCGCCGAGCAGTTCGGCGCCGACGACCAGTTGGGCGACGCAGCGCGCCAGGTCGGTGCCGATGGCGACGCGCCGGGCGTCGAAGCGGTCGGCCACCACGCCGCCGAGGGGCAGCAGGAGCAGCCGGGGGAGCATCGCGCAGCCGAGGACGAGGGCCAGCGCCGCGGTGGAGCCGGTGGCGCGGAGCACGGCGAGGGCCAGCGCGGTGGGCACCACCGCGTCGCCGACGGCCGAGACGGTGCGGCCGAGGAAGAGCAGCCGGAAAGAGCGGAGCCGGAGGGGATGGGTCACCCCCGCAAGATAGTTCGACATCAAACATTTCGTCAACGAATATTTTGGTGTCGACGTATGCTGGTGCCGTGACCGACCGCGCAGACCTGCACGTACGGCGTTGGCTGCCCGTGCTGCCCGACCTGGACCCGGACGTCGAGGGCGCCGTCACCCGGATGCAGTTCCTCACCCGGCGCCTGCGTGCGGTCAAGGAACAGGCGCTGGCGGACCTCGACCTGCAGGAGAAGGAGTTCGGCACGCTGCACGCCCTGGCCGGGCGCGGCGGTCGGGCGGCGCCGTCGGAGATCGCCGCGGACCTCGGCATGGCTCCCGCCTCGATCACCGCTCGGGTGGACGGGCTGCTGCGGCGGGACTTCGTCCGCCGGATCCCCTCCGCCGTCGACCGGCGGCGGGTCGACGTGGAGCTGACCGACGCCGGCCGGGCCGCCTGGCTGCGCGCGATGGACGTCGTGGGCGGCGAGGAGCACCGCCTGCTCGGCGCGCTGGCCCCGGACGAGCGGCGGCTGCTGTCGGACCTGCTGCGCCGCGTCGTCCTGGTCGCCGACGGACCCGCCCGCTGAACGCCGCCACCACCCGGCCGCGGGCCGGCACCTGATCGGCCACGGTCCGGCGGAGACGGAAAGCCGTTCACCGCCCGGTGAGGATCGGGCGGTGACGACCTGGACGACGAGCCCCGCCCACCCGGACGAGCCCGAGGCGGCGATCCTGCTGCGGGAGTACCTGACGGAGATGGTCCGCCGCTACCACCGGCGCCCCGAGCGACCGGGCGAGGTGGACGCGGCCCTGGCCGAGTCCCCGAGCGACGACCTGACGCCACCGACCGGGCTGCTCCTGCTGGCCCACCACGACGGGGGACTGGCCGGCTGCGCGGGCCTACGGTGGCGGCTCGGCTGGGCCACCCGATCCGACCCGGTCGAGGCCCGCGCCCTGTACGCCCGCCACGGGTACGTCGAAATCCCCGCCTACAACAACGGCAGGTACGCCGAGCACTGGTTCGAGAAGGCGCTACCGGCCGGAGTTGACGACACCGACCCGGCGCGCTATATAAATTACCGAGGACTTGAGTCACTAAGACTCAACTTGACACCTTCGGCCAGGAGAACCGAGGAGGCACGACCATGCTGATGCGTACCGACCCGTTCCGTGAGATCGACCGGCTCGCCGAGCAGTTCTTCGGCACCACCGCCCGACCGGCGGTCATGCACCTCGACGCCTACCGCGACGGCGAGTGGTTCTACGCCGCCTTCGACCTGCCCGGCGTCGACCCGGACAGCATCGACTGCACTGTGGAGCGCAACGTGCTGACCGTCCGCGCCGAGCGGCGCCGCCCCACCGGGGACAAGGTCGAACTCGTCGCCGCCGAGCGGCCGATGGGCACCTTCACCCGCCAGCTGTTCCTCGGTGACACCCTCGACACCGACAAGCTGGAGGCGGGCTACGAGAACGGGGTGCTGACCCTGCGCATCCCGATCGCCGAGCGCGCCAAGCCGCGCCGGATCAGCATCACCGCGCCGGCGAACGGCAACGGGCGCAAGGAGATCAACGCCTGACCGTCGGACCGGCGGGGGCCTCCGACCCGGGCGCTCCCGCCGGTCGGGCAGGCGGCGGATACAGCCCGGCGAGGGCGTGCGCGGTGGCGCTGAACCGCTCCCGCAGCTCCGCCGGGGCGAGCACCTCCACCTCGGCGCCCAGCTTGAGCAGCTCCACGTGCCCGTGCCTGACCGACTCGATCGGCACGGTGGTCTCCAGCCAGCCGGATTCGTCGGGCGCACCGGCGGCGGCGCGGGCGGCCCGGCTCATCTCCGGCGGGAAGACGTACGCCATGAACTCCAGCGCGGCCACCGTCATCCGCACCCGGGCCTCGTCGCGGTAGACGCCGCGCTCGTACCGGTCGGACCACTCCCGCCAGAAGCCGGCCAGGTCGAAGTCGGCCGGCCGGTCGAACCCCTCGTCCAGCACCACCAGGTCGAGGACCGCGCCGACCCGGTAGGTGCGTACCTGCTCGCCCGAGCGGGCCACCAGGTACCAGCGGCCGGCCTTGAGCACCACGCCCAGCGGGGCGAGCACCCGGGTCACCTCCCGCGGGGCCTTCCACCGGCGGTAACGGACCTCGACCAGCCGGTCCTCCCACACCGCGCGGGCCAGCCCCGTCAGGTGCGGGGTGGGCTCCGGGTTCCGGAACCAGCCCGGCGCGTCCAGGTGGAACCGCTGCCGGGCCCGGCCGCCCCGATCGGCCAGTTCGTCGGGGAGCGCGGCGAGCAGCTTCAACTCCGCCGCCGCGAGCACCGGGCCGAGACCGAGGTCGGCGGCCGGACCGGGCATGCCGGCCAGGAAGAGCGCCTCGGCCTCCGGCGCGGTCAACCCGGTCAGCCGGGTCCGGTACCCCTCCAGCAGCCGGTACCCGCCGACCGGACCGCGGTCGGCGTACACCGGCACCCCGGCGGCGCCGAGCGACTCGACGTCGCGGTAGACGGTCCGCACCGACACCTCCAGGGCGTCGGCGAGCTCCTGGGCGGTCATCCGCCCCCGGGTCTGCAGGAGCAGCAGCAGGGAGACCAACCGGCTGGCACGCACCGGCCGACCGTAACGCCGGCTCCGACCGGTGCCGACGCCGGGACGGAAGATCGCTCGGGGACTGTGACCTTTGCCGGATTCTCGCCGGGCGCGCCTCGTCGCCATTCGCGGCGAAGGCTGAGAGCCTTTCTCACATGCTGCGCCCCGACGTCCTGCCCCGCGGGTCGGTGCGGTCCGCCCTGCCCGGCGGGCCGACCGATTTCACCGAGGCGTGGCTGCGCAACCGGCGGCTGTCGGAGCACACCCGCGACGCGTACCGGCGGGACGTCACCGGCTGGCTGACCTGGTGCGCCGGGCGCGGCCTGGACCCGCTGCGGGCCAACTTCCTCGACGTCAACGCCTACGGCCGTGAACTGGAGTCCACGCTGGGGGTCCGCAGCGGCCGGCCGCTCACCCCGGCCACCGTCGCCCGCCGACTGTCCGCGCTGTCCAGCTGGTACGACTTCCTGGTCAAGCTGCGCGCCGTCGACGCCAACCCGGTCTCCGGGGCGGACCGGCCACGCATCGACCGGGACCACTCGGCCACGGTCGGCCTCACCCCGGAGGAGGTCGACGCCCTGCTCGCCGCCGCCGAGGCGGACACCGGCTCGACCGCCGCCCGCAACCGGGCCGCCATCGCGCTCCTGGCCGACCTGGGGCTGCGGGTCGGCGAGCTGATCTCGCTCGACCTGGCCGACCTGGGCGCCGAGCGGGGACACCGCAGCGTGCGGTTCGTCGGCAAGGGCGGCAAGGTCCGCCGCCGCGCGCTGACCCCCGGCACCGCGTACGCGCTGGACGCCTACCTGGCCGCCCGGGCCGGCGCGCAGGGGGTTACCGTGCCGGAGCTGACCGGCCCGCTGCTGGTCACCGCGGCCGGCGCCCGGCTGGACCGGCACTCGGTGTTCCGGCTGGTGCGCCGGCTCGCCCGGGCGGCGGGGATCCCGGCCTGGGCGAAGCTGTCGCCGCACTCGCTGCGGCACGCGTTCGCCACCACCGCCCGCGCGGAGGGGGTGCCGCTGGAGGACGTGCAGGACGCGATGGGTCACGCGGACCCCCGCACCACCCGCCGGTACGACCGGGACCGGCACAACCTCGACCGCGACCCGGCGTACGTCATCTGGGCCGCGCGCGCCCGCCGGCGCGGCTGAACCCGGTAATTCCCTTGCCGGAGTGAGTGGTCACTCCGCACAGTGGGTGGCATGACCGACACCACTGATCGCCGGCGCCGCGCGCCGGGAATGACACCCGACCGGCGGCGCGCGATGATCGTGCAGGCGGCCCTGCCGCTGCTGGCCACGCACGGCGCGACGCTCACCACCGCTCAGGTCGCCCGGGCGGCCGGCATCGGCGAGGCGACCGTCTTCCGCGCCTTCGCCGACAAGGAGGCCCTGCTCGACGCCTGCGTGGTCGAGGTGCTGCGCCCCGACACGGTGCTCGACGAACTGGCCGCGATTCCGCTGACGCAGCCGCTCGGTGACCGACTCTCCGACGCGGCGAGCGCGCTGCTCGCCCATTTCGACCGCCTCGGCGCCGTGCTCGGCGCCCTGCACGCGGCCGGACGACCCGGGCGGGGCCGCCCCGGCGAGCAGACGGCGGCCGACGCCGAACGGGGGGCGGCTCCGGATGGGCCGGCCACGCCGGCGCGGCCCAAACCGGTCGGGGCCGACCGACCGTCCGCGTCGGCGCGCGAGGAGTCGGCCCTGGCCGTCCGGGAGGCCGTCGCCGCCCTGTTCGCCCCCGAACGGGACCGGCTGCGGCTGCCCGCCGACCGGCTGGCCGGGCTGTTCCTCGCCCTGCTGCTGCCGGCCCGCCCGCCACTCGCCCTCGCCGCGCCGACCCCGGCCGAGCTGGTCGACCTGTTCCTGCACGGCGCGCTGAGCCGCGATCCGCTGCCCGGGGCGGACCGATGACCGTCACGCTCAACCACACGATCGTCCCCGCGGTCGACCACCGGGCCGCGGCCCGGTTCTTCGCCGACGTGATGGGCCTACCGATCCTGCCGCCGGCCGGCCGCGACGGCCACTTCGCCCCGGTACGCGTCAACGACCAGCTCACCCTCGACTTCGTCAGCGTGCCCGCCCCGGACGGGGCATCACCTCGCCTTCGACGTGGACCCGGACACCTTCGACGCGATCCTGACCCGGTTGCGCGACGGCGGCGTGCCGTACGGCAACGACCCGCGTACGCCCGACAACGGGCGCGTGGACCATCCACTGTGCGCCCGCGGGCTCTTCTTCCGCGACGACTCCGGCAACCTGTACGAGGTGATGTCCCCGGCCTGACCGTCACATCTGCGGATTACGGTGCGGCGATGCGACACGGACTGGAGATCTGCTGCGGCGGACCGTCGGTGACGGCGTCCCTCCTGGTCGAGTTGGGGGAACTGGCCGAGCGGGCCGGCTGGGACGGGGTGTTCTTCGAGGACTACCTCATCTACTACGACGGTGACGACCCGCCCACGTACGACCCGTGGCTGCTGCTGGCCGCGATCGCCGGGCGCACCGGCCGCATCCGGCTCGGCACCACGGTGACCTCGTTGCCGCGCCGACGGCCGGCGAAGCTGGCCCGGGAGGTGTTGACCCTGGATCATCTCTCCGCCGGCCGCGCCACCGTCGCGGTCGGCGTGGGCGACCCGAAGGATCGCGGCGTCGCGGGGTTCGGGGAGCAGACCGACCTGAAGACCCGGGCGGCGATGCTCGACGAGGGTCTCGACCTGCTGGTCGGTCTGGTCGGCGGCGAGCGGGTCACACACCAGGGCACCCACTACCGGGCCGACGGGGTGACGCTCCGGCCGGCGCCGGTGCAGACGCCCCGGGTACCGGTCTGGGTGGGTGGCAGCACCCAGGCGAAGGCGGTGCTGCGCCGCGCCGCGCCCGCCGACGGGATCGTGCCGTACAAGCTCGCCGACACCGACGGCTGGTCGGACTTCAGCCCGGACGAGGTGCACGACCTGGTGGGCGCGCTGCCGGCAACCCGCGCCGACGGGGAGCCGTTCGACGTGGCGGTCGGCGGCCGCCGTCGCCGGCCGGACGAGCACGCCGAGCGGGCGTACGTGGGCGAGCTGGCGGCGGCAGGGGCGACCTGGTGGCTGGAGTTCATCCCAGCCGGCGACCCGGAAATGATGCGGGCGGCGGTGGCGCGCAGGCCGCTACGCTGACCGGTCGAGCCCGACCGGGATCAGAGCCGGCGGGCGCCGGGCCGCTCGCGGGCGTCGTAGTCCTCTCGGGCCCGGTCGACCTTGTCGAGGTTGGCGGTGGACCACTCGGCGAGCGTGGCGAACAGCGGCGCGAGGCTGCGCCCCAGGTCGCTGATCTCGTACTCCACCCTGGGCGGGACCTCCGGGTGGTAGGTGCGCACGACAAGGCCGTCGCGTTCCAGTTGCCGCAGCCGCTGGGTGAGCACCTTCGGGGTGATGGTGCCGAGGCGGCGGTCCAGCTCGACGAACCGCTGCCGGCCGTACTCGTGCAGCGCCCAGAGGATGGGCGTGGTCCAGCGGCTGAACACGATGTCGACCACCGGGGCGATCGGGCAGGCCTGCTCCGGGTCGACGTCCACTCGGGACGCCGGGGTGGTGCTGGTCACATTCACTCCCTCGGGCCATTACTTTCCTCTAGGTACCTACTATACGCAGGAAGGTACCGTCCTCTCAGTCCACAGCGAACTGGGAGGAATTGTCATGATCGTGGTGACGGGAGCGACGGGGAACGTGGGACGGCCGCTGGTGCGGGCGCTGGCGGCGGCCGGCGAGCAGGTGACGGCCGTGTCGCGGCAGGTGTCTGCGGCGGACGTACCAGAACGGGTGCGCCCGGTGGCGGCCGACCTGGCCCACCCGCCGGGCCTGAAGGCGACGCTCGACGGCGCGGAGGCGCTGTTCCTGCTGCTCACCGGTGACCTGCTGGCCGGCGGCGCCGACCTCGGCGGCATCCTCGACGCCGCCCGGGACGCCGGCGTACGGCGGGTCGTCCTGCTGTCCTCGCAGGGCGTCGCGACCGGGCGGCACCCCGCCGGACCGGAGGAGGCGGTGACCGGGTCCGGTCTGGACTGGACGGTGCTGCGCCCCGGCGGGTTCCACTCCAACGCGCTGCAGTGGGCCGGGACGGTCCGGGCGCAGCGGCTGGTCGCCGCGCCGTTCGGCGACGTTGCGCTGCCGACCGTCGACCCGGCCGACATCGCGGCGGTCGCCGCCGTCGCGCTGCGGGAGCCCGGCCACGGCGGTGCGACGTACGAGCTGACCGGGCCGGAGCCGATCTCGCCGCGGCAGCAGGCGGCGGCGATCGGGCGGGCGCTGGACGAGCCGGTGCGCTTCGTCGAGCAGACCGCCGCGCAGGCCCGGGCGCAGCTGCTGCGCTTCATGCCCGAACCCGTCGTGGCGGCGACCCTGGGCATCCTGGGCACTCCCTCGCCGGCCGAGCAGCGGGTGAGCCCCGACGTCGAGCGGGTCCTCGGCCGCCCGCCGCGCCCCTTCGCCGAGTGGGCGCTGGGCAGCGTCGACGCCTTCCGCTGACGACCCGGCCACCGGCCCGCCGGGCGGCGCACGGCCGCCCGGCGAGGCGCGGTGCTCAGCCCTGCGGGCGGGGGCAGATGCAGAACGGCTGGCCGATCGGGTCGATCAGCACCACCCAGCGTTCGCCGCCGGGCTGGAACTCCGGCTTCGCCGCGCCGGCCGCCACGAACTCCTTCTCCGCCACCGTGAGATCGTCGACGTAGAGGTCGAGGTGGTAGCGCTTGCCGGCGGTCTCGTCGGGCCAGGCGGGCGGCGCGTAGCCGGGCACCAGCCCGAACCCGATCGAGACCCCGTCCTTGCTGATCATGGCGTATTCGGCCTGGCTGTGGGTGATCTCCCAGCCCAGCACGCGGGAGTAGAACCCGGCGTGGGCGGCCGGGTCGGAGCTGTCGAGGTTGACCATGGCGAGGTCGGCGGTCACTGTCATGCCGGCCAGTCTCCCCGCCGTACCTGACACCTTGTGGCAGGTACGGCGGGGCGTTCTCAGCAGAGCAGGCCAGGTGCCGGTGCGCGTCGGCGGCGATGTCCCCGCGCCGGCGCCGGCGCGCGCCCACAGCCGGGCGGGCGCCTCGGTCTGCGTTGCGCCGACGGTAGACGATGCCGTGGCCGGCGTGACACGGGCGGAGTTCCTGCGCGGGGACGTATCGGGCGCTTACGGTCGAAGCTGATGGGCGGCAGGGAGACGTGGAGCAGGCCGGCCCGGGGGCGCCGACCGGTGCGGACCGGCTTGGTCCTGGGCGGCTTCGGGGTGGGCCTGTGCCTGATCGGGGTGGCCGGCCTCGCCGTGTGGAACGTGCAGGTGGTGATGCAGGCCACCGGGCCGGTGCGGGAGACGGCCGACGGGTTCTTTCACGAGGTGTCCGCCGGCGACACCGACAAGGCGTACGAGCGGTTGTGCAAGGACACCCGCAGCCGGTGGAGCGCGGTCGGTTTCGGCAGTTGGGTGCGGACCCCGCCGCAGGTCAGCGGCTACGAGATAACCGACCTGTCGATCTCCACCCTGCGCGGGCGCCCGCGTGCCACGGTGACGGTGCGGGTGACCCGCGACGGGGGGGCCAGCGAGGAGCGCAAGCTCCCCGTGATCCAGGAGAACGGGAAGTGGCGGGTCTGCGGGGACCCGTTCTGACGTCTCAGCCGCGCGGGCCGAGGTCGCCGGAGCGGTAGTGGCGGCGGCAGAGCACCTGGTAGCGCACGTCGGCGCTGTCCATGGTGTCGCCGATGACGACCTGCTCGCCCTCGCGGACCACCCGCCCGTCGACCACCCGGGCGTTGAGCAGCCCTTCCCGGCCGCACCAGCAGAGCACCTCGACCTGGATGCGGGCCACCTCGTCGGCGAGCTCGAACAGTCGCTGCGCGGCCGGGAACAGGCAGGAGCGGAAGTCGGTGGCCAGGCCGAAGGCGTACACGTCGACGTCGAAGTTGTCGACCAGTTCGGCCATCTGCTCGACGTGCTCCAGGTTGTAGAAGGAGGCCTCGTCGCAGATCAGGTAGTCCACGCGTACCCCCTCGGCCCAGGCGTCGCGGACCAGGTCGCGCAGGTCGAGGGCGTCGTTGACCTCGATGGCGGAGTGGGCCAGGCCGATGCGGGTGGTGACCTGCGGGCCGAGCGACCGGTCGATGCGGGTGGTGACCAGCCCGCGCCGGCCCTGCCGGGCGTGGTTGTAGTTCATCTGCAGGGCCATGGTGGACTTGCCGCAGTCCATCGGCCCCCAGAAGAACTTCAGCGCGGCGGCGTGCAGCGGCCGCCCGTCGACGCCGCGGGCGGCGGCGCAGCCGGTGCGGGTGTCGTCCGGTCCGGGGAGGGGCCGGGCCAGGCAGATCGGGGCGGCAGCGGCGTCGTCGGTCACGTCGGGGCAGCCTAGTCGATCGATCCGCGCCGATCAGGACGGTGCGCGACGGTCGCTACAGCACCCGGGGCGGGGTGTTGCCCGCAGCGACGATCGCCCGCCGGATCGGCACGGCGGCCAGCAGCGCGAACCCGACCACGAAGAAGATCAGCAGTGAGACCAGGCCCACCCGGTAGGAGGCGGTGAGCTGGAACACCAGGCCGAAGGCGAGCGGCCCGAGCCAGCTGGTGCCCTTGTCGCTGATCTCGTAGAAGCCGTAGTACTCGCCCTCCTTGCCGGCGGGGATGAGCTGGCTGAACAGCGACCGGCTCAGCGCCTGGCTGCCGCCCAGGACCAGGCCGATCGCCCCGCCGAGGACCATGAACGGCAGCGGCGCCTCGGCGGGCAGCCGGAACGCGGCGATGATCACACCGGTCCAGAGCACCAGGCTGATCAGCACGGTCTTCCACGCGCCGATCCGCCCGGCGAGCGCGCCGAGCGCCAGCGCACCGCCGAAGGCGAGGAACTGCACCAGCAGGATCGTCGTGATCAGCGTGCTCTGCCCCAGCCGCAGCTCCTTGGTGCCGTACTGGCTGGCCAGGGTGATCACGGTCTGGATGCCGTCGTTGTAGACCAGGAAGGCGAGCAGGAAGAACAGCGTCAGCGGGTACGCCTTGATGTTCCGCAGGGTGTGGCCGAGCTGCCGGAACCCGTCGGTGAGCACGTTGCCGCCGCCGACCCGGGCCGCCGCGGCGGCGGCGGGATGTTCGCGCAGCCAACGCAGCGGCACCAGGGTGAACGCCGCCCACCACACGCCCGCGGACACGATCGACCAGCGGGCCAGGTCGAGGGTGCGCTGCGGGTTGCCCTCCTCGCTGAGCATCGTCACCGCGACCAGGTTCAGCGCGAGCAGCAGGCCGCCACCGAGGTAGCCGATGGCCCAACCGCGGCTGGAGATGCCATCGCGCTCGTCGGGCCCGCCGAGCTGCGGAAGGAACGAGTTGTAGACGACCACGGCCGCGCCGAAGGAGATGTTCGCGACCAGGAACAGCGCCCCGCCGAGCAGGTAGCGCTCGCCGGTGACGAAGGCGAAGGCGGTGGTGGCGCCGGCGCCGGTGAACGCGGCGATGGCCAGCAGCCGCTTCTTGTGCATCGACCGGTCGGCGATCGCGCCCATCACCGGCAGCACGAACACGGTGAGGAAGACCGACAGCGAGATCAGGTACGGGTAGTAGGAGCCGGCGGCGACCCGGATGCCGAGCGGGTGCACGTACCCCTCGCAGCTGTCCGCGCCGAGTTCACAGCCGGCGGCCAGTTCGGTGACGGTGGTGAGGAACGGGCCGAGGAAGACGGTGATGACCGTGGTCTGGAAGGCCGAGTTGGCCCAGTCGTAGAGGTACCAGCCGCGCCGTTCCCGGCGGGTGCTCGACGGGGGCTCGTGCAGGGTCGGGCTGACCGTCTCGGCCATCGGGGTCCTCGTGAGTTCAGGCGGCCCAGTGGCCGCGGCTGCGGTAGACGTCGCGCAGCACGCCGACGTGATCGGTCATGATGCCATCCACGCCGAGATCAAGTAAGTCGTGCATCTCGGCAGGTTCGTCGATCGTCCAGACGTGCACCTGCAACCCGATCCGGTGGCAGTACGCCAGGAATCGCCGGTCGACCACGGGGATGCGCCCGTAGCGGACCGGGACCTGGGCGGCGACCACGGACGGCGGCAGCCGCAGCGACCGTCCGTGCAGGGAGGCCATCCGCAGCCGGGCCACGCCGCGCATGCCGAGGCTGGTGGCGACCTTCGGCCCGGCCAGGGCGCGCAGCCGGGTCAGCCGGGCGTCGCTGAAGGAGGCCAGCAGCACCCGCTCGCCGGCGCCGGTCCGGGTGACGGTGGCGACGGTGGGTTCGACGCCGCCGTCGGCCTTGACGTCGATGTTGAAGTGGATCTCCGGCCAGGCGCCGAGGACCTCGTCGAGGCGGGGCACCACGGCGGCGCCGCCGACGCGTACCGAGGCCAGGTCGGCCCAGCGCAGGTCGGCGATGCGCCCCGGCTCGCCGGTGAGCCGGCGCAGGGTGGCGTCGTGGAAGACCACCGCCACGCCGTCGGCGGTGGCGTGCACGTCGGTTTCGACGTACCGGTAGCCCAGGGCGATGGCGCGGGCGAACGCGGCGGCGGTGTTCTCGTCGCCGTCGGCCGCGCCGCCGCGGTGGGCGAACGCCAGGGGCGCGGGGGCGTCGAGGTAGCCGGAGCGGGGCTGCACGTCCGGCAGTATGACCGCCCGTGGTGGCGCCCGGGTGACCGGCCGGCGATCACCTCGGGCCGGAAGCGCGACGCGACGGACAACCCCCGCTCCCTATCGTTACCTATCCCGCCTATGATGTGGCCTGATGAGTGAAGATATGTACTCGGTGGAGCAGGTGGCCGAGCGGCTCGGCCTGCACCCGCGCACCGTGCGCGGCTACATCCGCGCCGGCCGGCTCCGGGCGGTGCGGATCGGCAAGCAGTACCGGATCGCCCGCGCCGACCTCGACGCGCTGACCGGCCGGCCGCCGGCGGCCCGGCCCGCCGCGGTTCCCGCGGTGGAGGTGTCGAGCATCGTGCAGGTCGACGGCGTCGACCGGGCCGCGGCCGACCGGCTGGGCACCCTCGTCCTGGCCGGGGTGAACACCGTCCACGACCCCGCGCACCCGCTGCGCGTCCAGACCGTCCACGACGAGGAGCGCCGGCGCATGAAGATCGTCATCCTGGGTGGCGCCGCGGCCACCGCCGACGTGCTGCACCTGCTCGACGCCGTCCTCGACGGCGGCAACGGCCTGCTCGCCGGGGAGGCCGCCCATGCCTGACGTGGTGCAGCAGTGGGGGTGCCGGTGCTGGTGTGCGACCCGGCCGGCCCGCCGGTGGCCACCGTGGCGGACGCGTTGGACCTGATCGGCGCGGCGTTCCTCGGCGCCGAGGTGGTGGCCGTGCCGGCGAGCCGGCTCGACCCGGACTTCTTCTCCCTGGGCACCCACTTCGCCGGGGAGATCATGCAGAAGTTCGTCAACTACCGGCTGCGGCTGGCCGTCGTCGGTGACATCTCGCGGCACCTCGCGGCCAGCGCGGCCCTGCGCGCCCTGGTCCACGAGTCCAACCGGGCCGAGCACGTCTGGTTCGTCCCGGACCTCGACGCACTCGACGCGCGGCTGGCCGGGGCGCCGTCGCACCGAGGTTGATCAGGCCAGCCAGCCGGCGGTGATCGTGGCGACGGCGCGGCCGTCGAGGTCGGCGAGCTTCGCCCCGACGAACTGCCGGGCGGTGGTGGAGGTCTGCACGCGCGGCGCCGGCTCCGGGTCGGTCAGGGTGGCGACCACCGCCGCGGCCGCGTCCGCCGGGGACTGGGCGGCCGCGAACGCGCCGGCGGTGCGGTCCAGGTACGCCCGCAGCGCCGGCGCGTACACCCCGGCCTGGGCGACGGCGGCGTCCCGGTCGACGCCGACGTTGGCGACGAACTCGCTGGCCACCGCGCCGGGCTCGACCACGGTGACGAGGACGCCGACGGTCGCGGCGACCGGGGCGAGGGCCTCCATGAAGCCCTCGACGGCGAACTTCGCCGCGCAGTACGCCTCGTTGAACGGCTGCCCGACCACTCCGCCGACGCTGGTGACCGTGACGAGCCGTCCCCGACTGGCACGCAGGTGCGGCAGCGCGGCCCGGCTGACGTGCAGGATGCCGAAGAAGTTGACCTCCATGACGGCCCGTACGTCGTCGACGGTCTCCTGCTCCAGGGTGCCCACGTGCCCAGCGCCGGCGTTGTTGACCACCGCGTCGAGGCGCCCGTGGTCGGCGATCACGCCGGCCACGCAGGCGGTCACCGAGGCCGGGTCGACGACGTCGAGCCGGCGTACCTCGACCAGGTCGGCGACCCCGGCGGCGTCGGCGGCGCGGCGCAGCGCGTCAGCGCGCGACACGTCGCGCATGGTGGCCACGGCGCGCCAGCCGGCCCGGGCCGCGCCCACGGCGATCTCCAGGCCGATGCCGCTGGACGTGCCGGTGATCAGCGCGGTCGGTGCGCTCATGGCTGCCTCCTCCGCGGGACGTGGTGTCCCGGCCCGAAGAGTCTCACCCTTCGCGTTGACTCGAAGGCAAATCAGCCGGCCGTGTGCCGCCGGTGCGATCGGGTGGTCTCGCTGGGGCGGCCGGGGTCGACGTGCCGGGGGCGGTCCGGCTCGTCGGGGCGCAGCGGCCCCAGGTCGTCGGTGATCGCGTCGATGATCCGGTCGGTGGCCCGCCGGGCCGCCCCCGGGGCGCCGGGGGGCAGGTCGGGCAGCACCACCGGGGCGCCGAAGTGCACCCGGATCGTCGGCCGGCGCAGCAGGGCCCGGGCGAGGCCGCGCAGCGCCCCCTTGGGCGCGCGGTACGGCAGCACCTCGTGGGAGCCCCACTGGGCGACGGGGATGACGGGGGCGCCGCTGGCCAGGGCGAGCCGGGCGGCGCCGGTCTTGCCGCGTTCGGGCCACATGCCCGGGTCCAGTCCGATCCGCCCCTCGGGGTAGAGCAGGATCACCGAGCCGCCGGCGACGGC
This sequence comes from Micromonospora sicca, assembly GCF_003172935.1. Taxonomy (GTDB): domain Bacteria; phylum Actinomycetota; class Actinomycetes; order Mycobacteriales; family Micromonosporaceae; genus Micromonospora; species Micromonospora sicca. The sequence goes on from NZ_QGKS01000485.1 coordinate 37,728, forward strand.
CGCCACGGCGGTGTCGAGGGCCTGGTGGACGGAGGCGCTGCCCCGCTCGACGCGGATGTGTCCGGCCCGGCGCATCAGCGACCCGATGACCGGGGTGCGGAACAGCCCCGCGGTGGCCATGATCCGCGGGGCGACGCCCCGGGCGCGGCAGGCGGCCGCGAGGACCACCGGGTCGAACGGGCTGATGTGGTTGGCGGCCAGGATCAGCGGCCCTCGGCGCAGTTCGGCCGGCACGTCGCCGGTGACCTCGAGGTGGGCCAGCGCGCCGACGATGGCGCGGGCGAGCAGTTGGGCGGCGCGCCAGAGCAGCGGCGGTCGCCACGGGGTCGGGGTGTTCATCAGTGCTGGATGGTCGCACGCGTCGGGGTGAGCGGGGGACCCGATCCCGGTGGCCGGCCGGCAGAGGTGATCAGGGTCATTGGTCCCGGGTGGGGTCGGGACCCCCGGCCCTGCCCAATTCTCTACGACGCCCGGTAGTATTTACTACGTATCGTAGTATGCGCAGCTGGGGGTTTCAGGTGGACGCGTTGGACGTCGCCCGCTGGCAGTTCGGTGTCACCACCGTCTACCACTTTCTCTTCGTGCCGTTGACCATCGGGCTGTCGGTCCTGGTGGCCATCCTCCAGACCCTGTGGCATCGCACCGACGACGAGCGGTACCTCAAGCTCACCAAGTTCTACGGCAAGCTGTTCCTGATCAACTTCGCGATGGGTGTGGTCACCGGCATCGTGCAGGAGTTCCAGTTCGGCATGAACTGGAGCGACTACTCGCGCTTCGTCGGCGACATCTTCGGCGCCCCGCTGGCCATCGAGGCCCTGGTCGCGTTCTTCCTCGAATCCACCTTCATCGGCCTGTGGATCTTCGGCTGGGACCGGCTGCCCAAGCGGGCGCACCTGGCCAGCATCTGGGTCGCCGCGATCGGCACCAACCTCAGCGCGTACTTCATCCTCGCCGCGAACTCGTTCATGCAGAACCCGGTCGGCTACCGGATCAACCCGGACACCGGCCGCGCGGAGCTGACCGACTTCGTCGCCGTGCTCACCAACAAGGTCGCCCTGATCACCTTCCCGCACACCCTGGCAGGCTCGTTCCTGGTCGCCGGGTCACTGATCGTCGCCGTCGGCCTGTGGCACGTGATCCGCAACCGGGACAGCGCGGACACCGGCGCCTACCGCTTCGCCACCAAGTTCGGCTCCTGGGTGGTGCTGGTCTCCTCGGCGCTGGTGCTGTTCACCGGCGACATCCAGGGCAAGATCATGACCGAGGTGCAGCCGATGAAGATGGCCGCCGCCGAGGGCCTCTACACCACCGAGAGCCCCGCCTCGTTCTCCGTGCTCACCGTCGGCAGCCTCGACGGCAGCCGCGAGGTCTTCGCCATCAAGATCCCGTACCTGCTGTCGTACCTCGGCACCGGCGACCCCAACGGCACCGTCCACGGCATCGACGACCTGCAGGCCCAGTACGCCAGCCAGTACGGCGCCGGCAGCTACACCCCGATCATCCCGGTCACCTACTGGAGCTTCCGCTTCATGATTACCTTCGGGATGGCCGCCGCCGCGATCGCCCTGCTGGTGCTCTGGAGCCAGCGCAAGGGTCGCACCCCGACCAGCAGGTGGCTGCTGCGCGCCGGCCTGGTGATGCCCGTGCTGCCGCTGCTGGCCAACTCCTTCGGCTGGATCTTCACCGAGATGGGCCGCCAGCCGTGGATCGTCTTCGGCGAGATGCTCACCCGCAACGGCGTGTCCCGCAGTGTCTCGCTGACCGAGGTGCTCGCCTCCTTCACCGCCTTCACCCTGATCTACGCCACCCTCGCCGTGATCGAGTTCAAGCTGCTGGTCCGCTACGCCAAGGCCGGCGTACCCGACCTCACCCCGGCGCCTGTCGACGACACCACCGACGACGCCGAGCGTCCGCTCGCCTTCGCCTACTGATCCCCGGAGCCCATCGTGGAACTGACGACCGTCTGGTTTCTCCTCGTCGCCGTGCTCTTCACCGGCTACTTCATCCTCGAAGGCTTCGACTTCGGTGTCGGCATGCTGCTGCCCGTCCTCGGCCGCGACGACCGGGAACGCCGCGTCCTGATCAACACCATCGGCCCGGTCTGGGACGGCAACGAGGTCTGGCTGATCACCGCCGGCGGCGCCATGTTCGCCGCCTTCCCCGAGTGGTACGCCACCCTCTTCTCCGGCTTCTACCTGCCGCTGCTGCTCATCCTGCTCGCGCTGATCGCCCGCGGCGTCGCCTTCGAGTACCGGCACAAGCGCCCCGAGGCGTCCTGGAAGCGTCGCTGGGACCGGGCGATCTTCTTCGGCTCGCTGCTGCCGGCGATCCTGTGGGGCGTCGCGTTCGCCAACATCCTGCGCGGGGTGCCGCTCGACGCCGACCACGAGTACGTCGGCGGCCTGCTCGACCTGCTCCACCCGTACGCCCTGCTCGGCGGCCTGACCACCCTCGCGCTGTTCCTCACCCACGGCGCGGTGTTCATCGCTCTGAAGACCACCGGCGAGATCCGCGAGCGGGCCGGCGCTCTGGCCGTGCGGCTCGGCGTCGGCGCCGCCGTGGTCGCGGTGGCCTTCCTGGCCTGGACGCTGACCATCCGCTCCAGCGCCGCCGCCGTCGTGCTCGCCGTCGCCGCGGCCCTCGCCCTGCTCGGTGGTCTGGCCGCCGCCCGGGTACGCCGGGAGGGCTGGGCGTTCGCCGGCACCGCGGTGGCGATCGCCCTGGCGGTGGCGACCCTGTTCGCGGCGCTGTTCCCGAACGTGCTGCCGTCGACCCTGGACGCCGCCGGGACGCTCACCGCGACGAACGCCTCCTCCACCCCGTACACCCTGAAGATCATGACCTGGGTGGCCGTGGTGTTCACCCCGATCGTGCTGGCCTACCAGGGGTGGACGTACTGGGTTTTCCGCAAGCGGATCGGGGTAGTGCACATTCCGCAGCACTGACGAGTCTGCGGGTGCGGGAGGCGGGGCCGGTGCGAGGGGGTCGCACCGGCCCCGCGGGGTGTTCAGGCCATCGCCAGTTCGGCGTCGGCTCGCTGCTTGAGCAGGGTGAGGACGCGTCCGGCGACCTCCATCTCGGCGGCGGGGATGTCCGCGTACAGCCGGGCGGTGATGCCGGCGACCGCGTCGGCGATCCGGCCCTGCCGGGCCCGGCCGACGTCGGTGAGCGCGAGACCGGACCCGCCGGCGGGCAGCGCCCGGAGCAGCCCGGCGTCGGTCAGCTCGGCGAGTGTCGTCCGCACCGCCGACTCGTCGACCTTCAGGGCGCCGGTCATCCGCTGGACGAGGGCCCCGCGCTCGACGGCCCCGCGCTCGACGGCCCCGCCCTCGGCGGCGACGGCGTTGAGCGCGACGGACTGGGCGAAGGTGATCCCCATGGTGGCCAGCTCGCGTTCGAGCACCGCCCGGGTGGCGTAGTGGGCCTGGCCGATGACCTGGCCGGTGAGGACGGGCGTGCGGGACATGGCTGCTCCTTTGTTGGTAGCTCCAACGTTGGTTCGGCCAACATATCAGGAATCGTGGGTAGAGCCAACGGTTGCTGATATGGTCCCCACCATGGAGCCCACCACCGGCCCGGCGGCCCCCGCCCGGCTGCGGACGACCCCGAGCTGGCTGCTCACCCAGACCGCCGCCCACGCCGCCCGCCTGGTCGCCGGCGCGCTCGACGCGCTCGACGCGCGCGGCTACCACTACCGGCTGCTCGCCGCCCTCGACGAGCTCGGCCCGGCCAGCCAGGCCGAGCTGGGACGGCGCTGCGGCATCGACCGCAGCGACGTGGTCGCCGTGCTCAACGAACTCGCCGCGAAGGACCTGGTCCGCCGCGCACCCGACCCCGCCGACCGGCGGCGCAACGTGGTCACCCTCACCACCGCCGGCCGCCGCGAGCTACGCCGGATGGCCGACACCCTCGACCGGGTCCAGGACACCCTGCTCGCCCCCCTGTCGCCGACCGACCGCGGCGAGCTGACCCGGCTGCTCACCACCCTGCTCGACCACCACAGCGGCCGGTAAATCACGGGCCCCGCAAGGAATCCCCTCGCTAGGGTGTGCCGGTGCCCGTCACCGTCCGCGAACTCACCCCCGACGAGCTGACCGACGCCTGGCAGCTCGGCCGGCTCGCGTTCGGCTCCGACCCGCAACCCGCCCCGCACGCCACCGCACCGGTGCCCGGCCTGACCCGCTACGGCGCCTTCGACTCCGCCGGTCGCCTGGTCGGCAAGGCCGTGGACCTGCACCACGAGCAGTGGTGGGACGGTTGCCGGGTCAGCGCCGCCGACGTCGGCGGGGTCGCCGTCGCCCCGGAGGCGCGCGGCCGGGGCGTCGCCCGCGCACTGCTCGGCGGCCTGTTGCGCGGCGCCCACGAGCGCGGCGCGGCGGTCAGCGCACTGTTCCCCACGGTCACCGCCCCGTACCGGGCCTGCGGCTGGGACGTCGCCGGTGTGCTGCGCACCGTCACCCTGCCCACTGCGGCGCTGCCCCGGCACCAACCCGCGCCGCACCTGACGATGCGCGCCGGCGAACCGGCCGACCTGCCGGCCGTGACCGCCCTGTACGAGCGGGTGGCCCGGCACCGCCGCGGCCTGCTCACCCGCGTCGGCGAGCTGTTCACCCGTCCCGCCGACCGTCTCCCGTGCGACGGCCTCACCCTCGTCGAGCACGACGGCAACCTAATCGGCTACGCCGGCTGGAACCGGGGCCGCGGCTACGGCCCCGACGCCGCCCTCACCGTCGAGGACATCGTCGCCGGCACCGCCGACGCCGCCCGCGCACTGATCGGCTCCCTCGCCAGCTGGCACAGCGTCACCCCGACCCTGCGGATCTGCCCGCTGCCCGGCGACGCGGTCAGCGCCCACCTGCCCCTGGAAGCCGCCAGGGAACACGAACGGGACCTGTGGATGCACCGTCCCGTCGACGTGGCCCGCGCCGTCGCCGACCGTGGCTGGGCCACGCACCTGCGTGGCAGCGTCGAGTTCAGCCTCGACGACGACCTCGCCGAGTGGAACGCCGGCACCTGGCGCCTCGAGGTCGCCGACGGCGACGCCCGGCTCACCCGGGTCCCCACCGACGCCGACCTGCGGCTCACCGTCCGCGGCTTCGCCCTGCTCTACTGCGGCGCCACCGATGCCCCGGCCGCCGCCGAGGCGGGCCTGCTCCACCTTCCCGCCGGCGCGGACCCCCGCCCGCTTAACCTGCTCGCCGCCGGGGGAGCAGCCCACCTGCACGACTACTTCTGACCGGCGGCCACCAGCTCCACTCGACGGCGAGCACCGACGGCTGACCCGCCGGGGTCCCGTGCGGCGGCCATGACAAGCCGCCGCACGGGACAACCGTCAGCGGGCCTCGCGCAGCTCCGCCAGCCGCGCCTCGATCTCCGCCAGCTCCGCGCGCAGCTTCTCCGCCTGCTGCTCCGCCTCCGCCCGCTCCGCAGCCATGATCTGTTCCACCGCCTCCTGCACCCCCGGCACGTCCACCAGCGCCACCATCCGCAGCGCCTCCGCCGGCTTCACCACGTACGGCTTCGCGAGCGCCTTCGCGCCCTGCTGCGCCGCCACCGTCCACTCACCCTCGGCGTACGCCAACGTCACCGTCAGCCCGGCCGGGCCCTTCGGCTTCGCCGCCTTCACCGGCCGGCGCGCCGGCTTCGCCTCCACCTGCTGCTCCACCTTCGGCTCCTCCTGACGCGGCGCCGGCACCCGCGGCGTGTCCAACACGAACTCCGGCTCCGCCGGCGCGGCCGGCTCCTCGACCTCCGGCTTCGGCTCCGCCGCCACCTTCCGCCCCGCACCCCGCGGCGCGACCGCCACGTCGGTGGGGGAGAAGGGCAACTCGTCGCGGCCGAACCGCACCACCACGAACTCCTCCGACACCGCCGGATCGGTCAGCTCCACCACCTGGCCGACCTGGCCCGCCATCTGACCCGCCGCCGCCGTGAACACCACCCTCGGCTTACGGCCCGCGGCCAACGCCTCCCGGATGCCTTGCACCTCGTCAGTGGACAAACCCTGGCCCGCCATCACAGCCCTCTTCCGTACATACGTTTGATTGCAGCCTTGATACCAGCCGGCTGCGACACCGCGAAGATCAGGCCCCCAACGCCCGCAACGCCGCGTCCGCGTGCTCGTTCATGCTCAGCTCGCTGTGCACCACCGCCAGCACCCGCCGGTCCCGGCCGATCACGAACGTCATCCGCCGCGTGCTCAACGCCCCCAACGGCAGCCGCCGCCGCATCCCGAACGCCTCCGCCACCACGCCGTCGACGTCCGACAGCAGCGGATAGTCGAACCCGTGCCGCCGGGAGAACTCCGCCTGCTTCTCCACCGGATCCCGGCTGATTCCCACCCGCTGGGCGCCCACCGCCGCGAACTCCGCCGCCAGATCCCGGAAATGACAGCTCTCCGCCGTGCACCCCCGCGTCATCGCCGCCGGGTAGAAGAACAACACCGCCGGCCCCGCCGCCAGGAACTCCGACAACCGCCGCACCGACCCCGTCTCGTCCGGCAGCGCGAAATCGTCCACCAGATCCCCGACACCCACACCCACCGCGCACCTCCGCTGATCGATCCGACGCGGGGAGCCTAGGCGATCATCCGTTGCTGATCCCATCGTCAGGTCTCAGCAATCCGTGCGTTTTCGCATGGAAGGTCCGTAACGGTGTCACCGCAATGTGAGGGTCGCGGTGTCCTGATGACGGTCTCTCGCTTCCGCCTGCCGCTG